>JBGSMF010000237.1:0-2693 GCA_041740315.1 Thermoflexales bacterium | reverse complement strand
CGATTCCGGAGCATGGCGGCCATCGATTCCGGCGATACCCAAAAAGTGGCCGGCATGCCGCCGGAACAGGTGGCCGGCATGGCCCGGAATGGGTGGCCGACATCCACCGGATTCACCGGCCGGCATGGCCCGGATTACGCAGCAACCAAGGCAGTCACCAGCCACATCACCAATCCCAACGCCGGCACCGGCTGCGGCACGGCCAGGGCGATAACTATCCAGAGGCCAATCAGCGTCAATGTGATGCGCGTAGTAGGGGCAACGCCTGCTTTGCCTGCAAGGTGCGCCTCGCCCCTGCCGGATGGGCGCGGAGAGAGCGACAGTTGAACAGCCAGCAGGCGGTCAAGCATCAAGATGCTCGCCGCGCACGGGATGGAGAGCACTAGCGGCCACTGCGCGATCAGCGCGTAGAGGACGATGAGCAGGCCGTTGATTTCGTACACGGTCAGGTTGCGTAACAAGTGAGTGACAGCATTTGCGATTTCTTCCACAACAACCACCTTAAACAAAAAAGCGGCGCACCCTGCCTTATAACACAGGTTGCGCGCCGCAATGCGACAAAAGGTATTTGGTTTACGTTGATACTATAGCATGAGTGGCAGGAAAAGGCAAATTGCCAATCTCCTCATCGAGATTCATGGCCTTTACACTATAACGTCATCAAATGGTAATTGTTATGCCCGCGCGCTCCTTGAGCTCTTTCAAGCTCTGTTCAAGTTGTGTCCTTGTTTCTGGGCGAGTTAGAAAAGCTCCATCGCGATCGAGGCTACCAATCTCCTCTTGAATTCTATCGAGAAATTCTTTCACCGTATCCTTGGCCCAATCAAATGAACAATCTTCCAACGTCTCTTCACACTTGTGAACATATATCGTCCCCAACCCGCTCATCGTTGATACAAGCTCATTCGCCTTCTTTAGCACTGCTTTTAATTCGTACTTGCTTTTTTCAAGTATTGCATCCCTCACCTTGCCCTTCCAACTTTCAGATTCATCACAGGAGCGCAATTTCTCAAGTCGCTCATTATCCTTGGTGCCATCCGCCATAATTGGATCTATTATTTCTGTTATTATTCTGTCTTTTCCCAAAGACCCAAGCATGGCGTCAAGGGCTGTCTTGTCCAATTCTTTCCAACCCGCAACGACCCCCTTTGACACTTTGGCCTCAAAAGCTTTGTCGAATTCACCCGCTTTGGTGAACTCGTTCCCAGCTTGCCATTCTAGATGACCAGAGTGAAGCAAACCAACCTTCGCTGCTAAATCTACCGATTTGTCACAGAGCTCTTCCCACGTTTGCGGGCTGTCCTTTGCATCAACTGTATCAAAGTACAACTCTAACGCTGAATTGCTTTCTATGAACGTGCTTTCCGTTGCTTCGTTCCAAGTGGTGAATGGTTTCATCTTGCGGAGTGTGGCCACTTTTGTTCGTTGTATTTCGATATTTTTTTCTATGGCTGCGGCGATATTTCCATCGAGTGCTTCAAGGCTTGCAATGACACCGTCAATCTTTGGGATAGTAGCGCTATATTTGGTTTTTATATCAGGGGCATCAGCGCCTAGCAACTTGTTTATTAGAGGAACCTTGCTTATCAGTTTGTGCGCTAAAAAGTCCCGCATGAAAGCGTCTGCCCTCTCTGCTGGCACGCTGCTTGCTTGTATTGTTTTCTTCAATTCCTTTAGATAATCTTTCCATACCGAATTTTCCGACCTGTTGATAAACTCTTCGCCGCCAGGCGTGAATACATGCTCTTGTATCCCCTCTTTCGTTGGCTTTCCTGCCGCTTTGCCATAGCGACTGACTGCCAACCCTTTAGCGCCTACCACGTGCACATCTTTTTTCAACAAGCCGCCTGCGACCGCCGAAACAAAAGAGGAATCTTCCTTGTAACCCTCGCCAGCATGACAGTACGCCAGATAAACCAGCTTACAGTGACCAGGAAGACCTTTCTCACTGTCATTCAAAAGGCGCAGTATCTTGGGAGCGTCTACAACCCCGCCCCTCACATCTCCGTGACCAAATATATACAGTGCCGTATCATCTGGCGACATAAGCTTTACAAGATTTGGGGCTTCTGACAGACGATATACTGGGCTGGCCCCCGCATAACGCTTTGCTGGCCCCATTATTGGGGCATCACCATCTCCATGCGTCGCCGTATCATCCACAATGACCAAACGCTGTATCACACTTTTGGTTGTCTCTCGCGAAGCAGCGCACACCGCCGGCGGCTTGGTCTGGAGTTCTCCACCCTTCTCTTGGCATTGGGCGGATTGTCTACCAAGCGGCGCTGGTGCGCTCATCACCTGCTCCGCCATCCGATCAGCCTCTTGCTCATAGCTATCACCAGCCGCGCCGACCGTCAGCTTGGTCTGGACCATCGGGCGCGAAGGCTGCACGGCGGCCCGGTTGCCAACACCAGGCGCCAAAATTGAGGGACTGATCCCTTTTCGCTGCACCTCGCCTCCGCTTTGCTGTACGACGTGGGTCAATTCGTGGGCCAGCAGGCGCTTGCCGGCGTCAGTGCCAGGGTTGTAATTGCCTTCGCCCACGTAAATGTCTTGCCCGTGGGTAAAGGCCTGGGCGCTCATCTCGCGGTTCATCTGGGTTGCCTCGCCATCGGCGTGAACGCGCACGCCGCTCAAGTCAGCGCCAAAGCGCGGCTCCATGAAAGCGCGCACCTCGTCCGGCAACGAGC
>JBGSMF010000236.1:0-28004 GCA_041740315.1 Thermoflexales bacterium | reverse complement strand
CCGCGCCCAGCGCGCCTTCGGCTACCGGGCCGGCAGCCGCGCTTTCAATCGCCGCCCACACGTGCTCGGCGCGGACGTGCCGGCCTTGAACGTCATTGAGGTAGCCATCGTTTGTCTCACCCACCACCACGTTGGCCGTGTCCGCGCTGATGCCAATAGCCGGGTTGTGGCGAATGGCGTATTGCACCAGCGCATCGGCCACCAGCCCCACATTCAGCGTGTTCGTCAGCGCAATCGGCGACTCGATGAGGCCCAGCTCGCGCACCTGCTCAAAGCCAAAAGCCTTGCCAAAGCCATTGATGGTATGCACAGCAGCCCGCACCTTGAGTCGAAACAGATTATCACCATGCGGCAAGACGACGGTCACGCCTGTGCGCACCGGCCCATGGCCCGGGCGCAATGGCCCCTCGCCGGCGATGAGTGTGGTGTGCCCAACCCGCGCGCCGGGCACATCCGTAATAGCATTGTGCGCGCCGGTGGGCAATTCGCTTGAAATCAGCCCCAGCTCGCGCGCGCGAAGACGAGAGTCGGCATTTGTCGTCATTTCACCCTCCAAGCACAGTTCACCCTCTCAGCGCAAGCCTGCAAGAGGGTGAGCAGTTATTTTTACACCTCAATGATACACTATTTGCCCTAGTTTTTGCAGGTGTTACGTTAGGCACATAAGTTTTGCATTTGTTTTCTTTGCGATCTCTACCTGGCAGCAGACAGGTTGGCGTCTTGGTAAAAAATACTTTTTTGCAGTAGAGCCATAATAGGCCAAGAGCAGCCAGAAAAACATTATCGTAACTACTCAGCCGGCACCCTTCGACTACGCGCCGCGCAGCCTGAGCGGAGTGAAACGCAGTCGAAGGAGCGCGGCGCTTCGCTCAGGCTGCTGAGTAGTTACACATTATCAAACTATAATGGGTTCCTAACAATTTCTTAACAGTTTGATGGTATACTTACAAGGTAAAATATCCGGAAATTCAGGCAAAAGTGTAGGACGGGTAACGGGCAACTCGTCCTACTTTTGCAAATTGAAAGAGGAAGTATGATAAAACGTTTGTTGATCATCCTCGGCTTGGCCGCCGTTTTACTGGTCGGCGGCGGGCTTGTGTACCGGCAAGTATCTGCGCGCCAGGCCATTGAACCACCGCAAACCACCCCTGTCACGCGTGGCAACCTGGCCGCCACAGTCAGCGCCGCCGGCACCATCGCCTCGCACACTTTTAGCGCCCTGGCTTTCCAAACCTCTGGAGAAGTAACGCAAATCTTGGTCCAGATGGGCGACCAGGTCAAAGCCGGGCAAAAGCTGGCCCAGTTGGACACGACCGACCTGGATATTGCGCTGGCAAACGCGCAGATCAATCTGGATACGGCGCTTGTCAACCTGGCAGATGTCCAAGACGGCTCTGACCCAACCGACCTGGCCAACGCGCGCGGCAATCTGGACAGCACAGAAACCAACTATAACGCGGCGCTGGCCAAGTACAACCTGAAAGGCGACCAGCAGACCGTCGCCCGCGCGCAGCTTGACCGCGCCAAAACCGCGTTGGAGAATGCCCAGTTTGCCTACGATTGGGCCAAGAACGATTGGCTGATCACACCCGCCAGGCTAGAGCCTAAAAAAGAAGCGCTAGACAACGCGCAAGAGGCCTATAACGACGCCTTGCACGCCTACGGCTCGTCGCTGACCGGGATCAACGATACTGCGCTGCGCTCGGCAGAGGCGCAGGTGGCTTTAGCCCGCTCTCAACTCGACAGCCTGGAAAGCGCCCCCACGCCAGAGAGCCTGGCGATTGCTCAAGCGCAAGTAAAGCAGGCCGAGCTGGCCGTGCAACAAGCGCAGCTCAACCTGAGCAAAGCCACGCTCGTCGCGCCGTTCGATGGCGTGGTGACCAGCGTAGATACCCAAGTGGGGCAAACGGTGAGCGCAAACGCCGCCATCATCAACTTGGCCGACCTGACTCGCCTGGAAATCACCATCGCTTTGCCTGAAGTGGATGTCATCCAGGTGCAGGTAGGGCAGCCGGTCACCATCACCATAGATGCGCTCTACGGCAAAGAACTGCCGGGCAAGGTTGTGCAGATGGCGATGGTGGGGCAAACGACGCAGAACGTGGTGAGTTATCCCGCCGTGGTGCAACTGACGGGCAGCGATCCAGATGTGCGCCTGGGCATGAACGCCAGCCTCAGCATCATCATCGCCCAGCGCCAAAACGTCCTCATCGTGCCCAATCGCGCCATCCGCACCGTGAACCGCCAGAAAACCATCACCATTTATTACGAGGGAGAACTGGTCAGCCTGCCCATCGTTGTGGACCTTGCCGGCGATAGCTACAGTGAGGTGACCCAGGGATTGAAGGAAGGCGATCTAGTGGTGCTCAATGCCACAACGGCGACGCAGAACCAAGGCTTGGGTTTTGGCATGGGGGGCATGGGAAGAATATTTGGAGGCGGGCGATGAAACGACAGCACATGGCGCTCATCATGGCAACACTCTTGGTCTTGCTGCCGGCTTGCGGCGCCGGCAGCCAAACGGCGCAAACGCAAAGCGCAACGATTGAATATGGGACGCTAGAAGCGACGGTCGGGGCATCGGGGCCGCTAGAGGCGCGTGAACAGAGGACGCTGGCATTCCAGACCGCCGGGCAGATCAAGGCCGTGAACGTGCAGGTGGGCGATCAGGTCAAGGCAGGCCAGGTGCTGGCTGAACTCGATACGCCCGACCTGGAAATCAGCCTGGCCAAGGCGCAAGCTGATCTAGACATTGCGCGCGCCAAACTAGAGCAAACTCGCCAGGGTCCGCGCCCGGCCCAGGTAGAGGCGGCGCGCGCCAGCCTGGCCAGCGCCCAGGCCTCTTATAACGTCGCGCTGGCCAAAGCGCCTTACCAGGCCGATCCCATCACCAGCGCAAAAGAAACCCTGGACAAGGCCAAAGAAAACCTAGATGACGCCCAGGCCGCTTACGACAAGCTCTACGAACGCAACCGGCGCGGACAAATGGTGACCGAGTTCCAGCCGCAAAAGACGGCGCTAGACAATGCCAAGGTTGAATACAACACCGCCCTGGCCAATTATCACCTGGCCTTGGTGGGGCAGAGCGATAATTCGGTCAAGTCGGCCGAATTGCAGGTGGCTCAGGCTCAGGCTCAACTAGACGAGCTGCTCAATACACCCACTGATCAAGACCTGACCCAGGCCGAAACGCAAGTGAAACAAGCCGAACAATCAGTCCAACAGGCTCAAAGGGCGCTCGAACGAGGCCGCCTGGAAGCGCCGTTCGATGGCGTGGTGGCAAGTGTGGCGATTCAGCCAGGGTTGTGGGCTGCCGCCAACACCCAGGCGATGGTGATAGTGGACCTATCGCAATTGCAACTAGAGCTGACCGTGCCCGAGACCGACATTGCGCGCATCAAGGCGGGGCAAACAGCACGGGTGACATTCGATGCGCTGAGCGGCATAGAATTGGCCGCCCACGTTTCTGGCACAGCCCTGGCCGGCACAGTGACCCAGGGGGTGGTCAATTATGCCGTGACAATCGTTCTGGACGAAACCGATCCGGCCTTGCGCCCAGGCATGACGGCCAGCGCCATCATTGTCGTCGAGCGGCGTGAAAATGTGCTTTTGGCGCCCAACCGCGCCATCAAGAACTCGGGCAAGAACAAAATCGTCACCTTGCTGCAAGACAATCGCTCCATCACCACCACCGTTACACTTGGGCTGATTGGCGACACATATTCCCAAGTCGTTTCTGGCTTGCAGGCTGGCGATAGCGTGGTCGTACCCGGCACAAGCACCACACAGCAAATGGGCCAGGGCATGGAAGGGCCAGGTATGATGATGCCCATCGAAGGCGGCGGCCCACCGGAAGGGTTCAGGCCATGAGAACGTTTTACGCATCACGAGGCGCACATGGATAATGACAAGCCTGTTATCGAGATCAAAGACCTGACCCGCGTTTACAAAATGGGCGAGGTGGAGGTGCACGCGCTGCGGGGGGTAGACCTGAGCGTGCAGCGCGGCGAGATGGTGGCCATTATGGGGCCAAGCGGATCGGGCAAGTCCACGTTGATGAACATCATCGGCTGCCTGGATCAGCCCACCAGCGGCGCGTACCAACTGGATGGGGTAGATGTCGAATCGCTCTCAGACGACAAACTGGCCGCCGTGCGCAATCGCAAAATTGGCTTTGTGTTTCAGACCTTTAACTTGCTGGCGCGCACCAGCGCGCTGGCCAACGTAGAAATGCCGCTGATTTACGGGAATGGCAGCGGGAGCAGCCGGCACGCCCGCGCAAAAAACGCGCTGGAAGATGTTGGCCTGGGCGACCGCATCCGCCACCGGCCCAACGAGCTTTCCGGTGGGCAGCAGCAGCGCGTGGCCATTGCGCGCTCTCTGATTAACAACCCCTCCATCATCCTGGCCGACGAGCCTACCGGCAACCTGGATAGCGTGGCCGGCGCAGAAATTTTGGATGTATTTGACCGGCTACACAAGCAGGGCATGACGATTGTGGTCGTAACGCACGACCCCGACGTGGCCGCGCGGGCCGATCGCATCATCCGCCTGCGCGATGGGCGGGTAGAGCGCGTCGAGGTGCAGCGCCCGCAGGGCGCGCAGAGCCAAGAGCAAGCCACAGCAGCTAGCGCCCTGCCTTCAAACTCGAACCTGCGCCATTCGTCGCTCGTGGCCACCCTGGCCGAAAGCGCGCAGGTAGCCTTGCGCAGCCTGGGCGCTAACAAGACCCGCTCGGTGCTAACTATGCTGGGCATCGTCATCGGCGTGGCGGCGGTCATTGCCATGTTGTCCATCGGGCGCGGCGCTCAAAATGCCATCACCGAGCAAATTCAAAGCATTGGCACCAACCTGCTGTTTGTTTCGCCCGGCGCTATCCAACAAAGCGGGGTGCGTCAAGAGGCCGGCAGCGCGCAGACACTGACCTACGAAGACGCCGAGGCAATGACCCAGTTGCCTTTGGTGGTGGCCGTTGCGCCCGAGGTCAGCACGTTTGGACAGATAGTTTACCTGGGGCAAAATACGCGCACGCGCATCTATGGCGTCACACCTGATTACGAGACGGTGCGCAACATAAGCGTGGATGATGGCGAATTCATCTCTTCGGCGCACCTCACCGGGCGCTCGTCGGTGGCCGTGCTGGGCAATACCACCGCGGTTGATCTTTTTGGCGATGCTTACTCGGCGGTGGGGCAATCCATTCGCGTCTCCGGGCAGCCGTTTCGCGTCATCGGCGTGCTGGCCTCCAAGGGCGCTTCAGGCATGGGCAGCATGGACGATGCCGTGTTCGTCCCGCTGACAACGGCCCAGACGCGGCTGTTTGCCACCCGACGTATGGGCACCGCCTATAGCGTGTCGAGCATCAGCGTGCAGGTGGCCAGCGCCGATCAGATTGACCAGGCCGTGCAAGAAATTGGCGAACTGTTGCGCGAGCGCCATCGCGTGGCCGAAGATGACTTTACGGTGACAAGCCAGCAAGACGTTTTAGAGACAGCCACCCAGATCACGGGCATCCTCACCGCTTTCTTGGGCGGTGTGGCTGCCATCAGCCTGTTGGTGGGCGGCATTGGCATTATGAACATTATGCTGGTCAGCGTCACCGAGCGCACCCGCGAAATCGGCCTGCGCAAAGCGGTGGGCGCGCGCCGCCGCGATGTGCTGGCGCAATTTCTCACCGAAGCCGCGCTCTTGTCGGTGATAGGCGGCATTGTGGGCATTGCGCTGGGCTGGCTGCTGGCTCAACTCATCGGCCAGGTTCTAAGCGGAACCACGGCCATCACACCCTATGTGGGGCTAGATGCCGTGCTGCTGGCAACGCTGTTTTCGGCGGCCGTGGGTGTGTTCTTTGGCTGGTACCCGGCCTGGCGCGCCGCTCGCCTCAATCCCATTGACGCGTTGAGATACGAGTAAGAACCAAAGGTATGTGCCAAGGTCTGGTTAGCTGGCGCAATTCACCACGGAGACACGGAGGGCACAGAGAAAACTAGGGAAATTCTCCGTGTTCTCCGCGCCTCAGTGGTAAGATTAGATTTGTCAATCAACCAAGGGCCAAAACTGAGGGCCAGGGTTAAGGATAGAGGGACGCTTTTTGACAAAGGAGATGCGATGAATAAAACCGTGAAAATCATTTTGGGTATTGTGCTTGTGCTGGTTTTGATGGGGGCAACTGGCGCGGGGGGCTATATATTGGGACAGCAAGCCGGCAATGCGCGCAGCGCAAAGCTTGAGCAGTTCATCAGCGAACGAATGGGCAACAGCCAGGGCACTATGCCTTTTGCATCTGGCGACTCGCCCCGGCCAAGCCAGGGCGGCGCGTTCGGCGGGGGAAACCAAGCCGGCGGCGGGCAGACGCCAACAGGGCAAGGCATGACGGGCGTTATCTCTAGCGTGTCTGATGATTCGATTGAAATCACACTGCGCAATCAACCGCTCACAGTCAAGTTGTCTGACCAAACCACCGTCAACACCAGCGCCGCCGGCAGCCGCGCCGACCTCAAGCCAGGCGAGACCATCATCATCACAAGCGAACGCTCAGCCGATGGCACCCTCACCGCAAGCTCAATCCAGATTGTGGCAACATCCACGCCATAAAACCACGGGTATGCGAACCCCAGGACAAGCTCTGGACCCTTTTCGCCGCAAGCGGCGGCGTGTGCGCCCAACCTGCGGCTTTGCCGCAGGCATAAATCAACCCATACAAAAAACGGGGCAGGAGTGATGCCTGCCCCGTTGGATCAAACAATCAACGCTACTTCCAACCACGAATTCTGTTGGCAATTCTGATATACTCCACATGAGGGCGATCTGAAACCGCAGGAGGAAGCACTATTAAAGGGCGCAAGTTCTTTTCAAAAACATCCAATCCTCCAACCCGCCTTGCTCGTTTGAGTTCCGACACTCGCATCTCATTTAGCCATACTGAATAATCATCCCCAACCGTTATGAGAGTCTGGTCAAAAGCCCGATGATGCAGGGCGCACAAAGCCAAACCATTGCAAGTTTCGTCGGTGCTTTTTTCGTGATTCACAGGGATGATGTGCGCGGCGTCAACCAGCTGCAATTGAAGGCCGCAGATAGCGCATTGAAAGCCGTATGCCGTCAGAACCCGCTTTCTAAAGTTCGCGTCTCGCAATCTTTTGCTGATTGAGACGACAGTAGTTCGCCGCGCATTGTCTACAATCTGAATGTCTTGATCATTTATCACCAGGTTTTGCGCTACAGTGTCCAGGACAGCAATATCTGAAGCGGATTGCCCAAAATCGTGCAGTGGTTCCAAGTTGCGAACGTACTCGATGAAAAAATCAGGGCGAAAAGCTATTGCGACTTCACGGTTGCCTTTGTCGCAAGGAGCAAAGCCATTGATATATGCCTTACGCAAATATTCTTCTCGAATTTGGAACGATGGCGAGCTGCCTAAAACGCCCAAGTGTCTCCGAACATCAAAGCCAGCAAACACCTCACCTTGAGGCCACCACCCCAAAACGAGCGTCTTTTCGCCAGGCATGGGTTCGAAACGATTAACGCCTGTGATTTGTATTCTGTATTCATTTTGGGGGCGAGCTCTGCCGCCACCATGCGTCATGTTCCAAATATAAACCTTGAGCCGATAAGATTCATCATCGCGGTACATCAGCAAGCGAAAAGGATGCTTGGGCGTGCTCGACAGATAAGATACATTCCAGCCAGATTCCGTAATTGCCTTGACAACGCAGCGCAAAAGCTCATCCTTGCTGAGGTGAGTCATCATTCCTCCGCGTGGCAAATAAATCATTGACTTCTTCAAAGCGATAGAGGCTGCCCCGAAGATACATTTCGTTTATCTCAAATGCCAGCCACCTTCTCTTGGAAATTTCAGCCGCCAGTCCTGTGACATTTGAACCGGCAAAGGGGTCCAGGACAACATCCTGCTCATCTGTCAGAAAATCAATGAAAAAGCGTGGAAACTCGAGCGGGAAACGCGCCGGATGTGGCCTGATGCCTGCCTGCTTACACCGCCGCAAGTAACTACTATTTGAATCGGTGTTCGGCAATACTAAAAGGTTCGGAGGGATTGCCCCCTGATTATCTTTTTGAAATTTGTCAGATATATTATGTCCGCTTGGGCGCAACTTGGGTTTATATCCGTTTTTCAGCAAGTCTTTCATGCTCTCGCTGTAAGGCTTGAGCACCTTTCGGTTGCTCGCCTTGGGATATTCTGTGACTGATAACCACCACACAACATTGACAGCATCTTTAACGCGCACCCTACGGATTGTCACCCACTCGGCTGGAGTAGGCAAACGAGAAGGATTATAGTGGTAAAACTCTTGCGCCAAAAAGAAACCTTGCTCTCTGCACAACCGCACCAATAACTCAAATTGGTAAATGGCCCTGACAGGATAACCCGGCAAATAGGCTCCACCCAGGTCAATCACCAATGATCCATCATCAATCAAGACTCGCTTAAACTGGCAAGAAAATCCCAGAAACCAGTCTACATACTCATCCGCGCTTTTATTGCCATATTCTTTCTTGCGGGTCAGCGCAAACGGTGGCGAAGTCACAATTAGATTGACACTCTTGTCAGGCAGATGTTGGATTAGCTCCAGGCCATCACCCAAATAAGCTGCGCCATATTCTTTTTGGTAATATGGAGATATCGAAAGATTCATTTGTTGGCTACTGCGCCCAGCCCACCGGAACCAGGTAGGTCTCGCCGCCGCTGCCTTCGGCAGACCAGCCCACCAGCCCCTGGCCGTTGTCAATCTTCCACCATTTTAGGTTATTCGCGTCAACCGGGCCTTCCAAAATCTTGACCTGGCTATCGGCCTCCAACTCGCCCAGCAGCTCGCCGGCAACACCGGCCGTGCCGCGCACTTTGAGCTTGAGGCCAGTCGGCGGCGTCACTTTGGCCAATACCCCAACCTCCAAGGCCGTAGGGTCAGGGCGGGGAGTAGCTGTTGGGACCGCCGATGTTGGAGTGGCCGGCACAGATGTTTGGGTCGGCGGCACAGCGGTCGGAGGCGGAGTTAAAGTCGCAGTAGCCGTCGGGGCCAGGGTAGCCGTGGGCGTAGGTCTGGCCCAAAACGCGCCCCCTCTGGCCGATAGCGCCAATCCAATGCCAAACAAAATTAGCAAAAGGCCAATCGCTGCGGCGGCAACCAATATCCAGGGAGAAATGGTAGAAAAGCTAAATCCCCCACCCCGCCTGATAAAAGGCTTGGGCTCGCCCACGCTTGATACCGGCGCGACCAGCCGCGACGACCTAGAGACAACGGTAGGCTGATCTGCCGTGCTGGCCGACCTGGGCAAGGTGGGTTGAGTCTCTGAAAGCGGCCCAACCTGCACCTGAACCGTAGGCTGGTTTTCACTATCTGGCGCGCCGATCGGGTTAGCCACTTGTTGGGTTGGCTGCAAATCGCTTTCAACCGGCGGTTTTTGCAGTTTGACTGTTTCTTCTGACGATGCACCCGCCGGCTCTGGGCCTGCCCTGCCGGGGATACGTTGGGTCGCCTGCGCGTCATCTTGGCTAGGCGACGGCGAGCGCATCTTGATTGTTTCGTCCAACGACGAATTAGAATCAGACATGGGTACTCCTTAACCTTACAAAATTGGTGTCTTTTCAGGGTGAGGGCAGGGTATGCCCTGCCCAAACAAGGTAATTAGCGCTTGCGCCGCGCCAGCAACCACACAATAGCCGCCGCCGCGCCAAACGCTGCTCCAAAAACTGCCGAGGCGGCCGGGCCAAAGACAGTCTTTACATCTCCCTCAATGTGCTGAGCCAACACCAAAAACGTGGCCGAGTTGTTGAGCTGCACTCGTTGGGCAATTGCCACACCAATGCCCGATTGTTCGGCCGTCACATCGCCGCGCGAAACCAACACTTGCACGCCGCCTTGCTCTACCTTGACCTTGTCGGCCAACACGCCTACGGCGCTGCCGCCGCTGCTCAAATCAACCTCGTCGGCGCGCAGCACCGCCACAACCCCCTGAATCACTGTGGCTTCCTCGGCCTGCACCCGAGAGGCCGCCCCCTGGCGTATTTGCGCCTCAGTCGCCTCTACATGCTGGGCCCACCCTTGCTTGATGACAACCTGCGTGGCGTGAATCTCGCGCGCGCCGCCCTGGCTGAGGGTGACCGTGTTGCCATACACATCGCGCACACTGCCGTGGGTCAGGTTGATATCTTGCCCCGAAACATCGCCCTGCTCAAAATCAGGCTGCCTGCCAATGGTTGTAGATTCGCTCATTTACGTCCCTCCTTCTATTGATGTTTCCGGCTTCTATTTTACTCCAATCCGTCAATTTTGACCGGATCTTCCTTGGGCTGGCATACACCACAATACAGTGTATCGCCCACCACCAGGGCGCGATATTCGCCTTTGCTGGTATGGTACAGGTCGGTGATATGCGGCATAGATTGCGCATGGTCGCGGCACACACCTCGACCGCAAAAACGGCACACGCCGTGGGCTGGTCTATCGCAATGCCAACAATTCATAAGCCTCCTTACATGACTCCCGTCAACCCCAGCTTGCGCCGGGTATCAATGACTCGCCCAGACGACACCTGCTCTACATAGTGCGTCATCCGAACGCTCGAACCCACCACCTGATCAAATGTGGATTCATCCATAGTCAGCAGCACCGTGTGCTGGGTGGCGCGGCACGTGGCCGAATAGGGCACATCCTCATACAGCGATGTTTCGCCAAAGTGCTGCCCCGGCCCTAATTGGGCCACCACATGCTCTTGGCCATCGGAAGCCGCCGCGCAGATTTCTACCTGCCCGCTGGCAATGATGTACAAATGATGACGTTCTTCGCCTTGCTGAACGATTACACTGCCTGATTGCGCTTCCTGATGGCCCATCTTGTGCGCCAGCGCATCCAACTGCTGCGGCCCCATGCTGGCAAACAGCGGCATCTGCCCCAGCAATTGCCTGACAGCCAGTACTTGCCCCACTTGGGTTGCCAATTTAACCCCGGCCCGTCTAAGCTGTTCACACTCTTCCAGCGACAAGTAGAGTATATCTGTGGCAACCGCCGCGCGATACGTGCCCGTATACGCGCCGCCGCCCATAAAAGCCTCGCTGCCCAGGCTGGCGCCCCGCCGTAAAATGCCGGCCAGTTCTGCGCGCGATTTGGTGCCGGCCTTGACCCACTTTTCAACCGCGCCAGATTGCACAATGACAAAGCGCGTGACGCTAGAGCCTTGCCGCCCCAAGACCGCGCCCGCTGGAACGGTCTCGCTATTGACGGCGGCCATGAGCAAAGCCATCGCGCGATTTCTGCAACCGGCCAACAATGGCACTTGGCGCAGCAAGCGATAACGCTCGCTGCGCACGTCATCAAATTGCCGGGCAATCATTCCCCCCCAAAGACTGCCAGATAGCACGTATTGCCCCAAAGTCTCGCGTTCGGGCCACGGCAAGCTATCGTAAGCGGCCTGGGTGGCGCGCGCCACAAAAGCCGAGCCGGCCCAATCGTCCATCAAATCAATCGCCCGCGCCAGCACATCGCGGTAACGGTCGGCCTGATCTAAAATGGTGATCTTGCTCAAATCAAGCTCGTCATGCACTTGCCCGCTCTCAATTTCTACATTCCAGTTCGCCGCCACCGCGAGCACGTCCAAATCGTCATCCACCGCCTTGGCGCGCCGCTCGCCGTGCGCTGCCCGAAAAATATTGAAAAGCGTTTCAACAAAGCGCCCAAAGGCCAGCCGCAGCCGTTCGCTGTCTGAAAGCAATAGGTCCTCACTCCAATGCGCGGTCTCGTGGCGCAAACGCGAGCCGGCGGTCACATAATCTAGGCTGCCCAACGCCCACAGGCCGGCCGCCAATAGCCCAAGCCATAAATCCGCTTGTGGCCTCAACAGCCAATTGGGCGAGAGGCGCGCCATGCTCAAGGCGCCATTGAGCGCAACCGCCGCCGCCAACACTACCCAGGGCACAAAAAAGCGCGTATTGATATAAAGAGCCAAAGTGGGAACGATAGCTGCAACAAAAATCAGTGTAAGGGAGGGGCCGGCAGCAGCCAGCGCCACCACCCACAGAGCTTGGCCGGCCGTCCATTGCGCCACAGGGATAACCACCACAAAGTTCAGCGCCAAGATGGCAATAACAGCTCCCCGTTCCCACAATGTTCCATGGCGCACATCCACTTCCAAGAGCGATTGAAAAGCCACCACCAACAAGGGCAGCGCAGCCAATTGTTCAAAACCAAAGATCAACTCGCCAGGGATGAGCCGCGCCAGCGTGCCCACCATCAAGCAGGCCGCCGAGGCTGTCAAAGCCCAGAACGTGGCCTGGAAGCGCGCCCCCGCATGTTGGCGAGCCACCTGGATCAACATTATTACCGCCAGCGTCATCAATCCAACAGGCAACAGAGCCATATAGATAATCCGCGCCGGATCATGCAACAGCGCCGGCGCTAGCATCACCCCAAGCAGTCCACCGAACAAAAGAGCCGTAACGTTTTGATTGCTTTCAAAGAAACGGCGCTTTTCCAGGTATCTCAGCAGCCCCCGGCTGGCGCTCAGAACGGTGGCCACAACAACTAACCCAACCGGCACCACCACGCCCGCTCCAAAAACCACCGCGGCTGCCTTGGCCACCCAACTTGGCTTGGCCCACAAATCGAACAGCAAGCCAGAGAACCGAGTCTGCCAAAAGTAAACGGCGACAATTAATGTGTAAATGGTATAAACAGCCGCCAGCGCGCCAAACGCCGTGAAAATGGTTTCCTCACGATTGAACAGAGCCTGCTTGCCTTTGGCTGCGGCGCTAGCACGGTCTACCGCCGTGGCGCTGGCAAAAGCCACTTGCAGCTTGGGCCACAATTCGGTGCGCATAAAAGCAAAAGATCGCTCGCGCAAGTTGGGGACGCCCAGCCAATCAATGAGGATGAAATAGCCATCCAACTCTAGCAGTGGGTTCAGGTTGACCAGCAGGCCCAAATAGCACACAAAAGCCGTCTTGAACGCCAGTTGCCCCGCCAAACCAGACGGCGCAAGCATTGCCATCAGCCCGCACGCCCCGCCCAAAATCAATCCCGAATAAGGCCCGGCCCAGGTCACGGCAATGCGGCGCAGCTTGGGTTCTAGCCACACATCCATCGTATCCACATAAAAGGCCGGCATACCATAATAGATAAGGAATCCCCCCCGCTTCACTTCGCGTTTGAAATGCTTGGTCATTAATGCATGGGCATGCTCATGAATGAAAATCACCCCCAAGTTGGCCGCCCACAGCAACAACAAGCCCAGCCAGTACGATCCACCCGTCAGCACGATGGCATAGCGCTGCCCGGCCAAAACATTAACAAATGCAATCAAGCCCACCAGCGATAGAATGACAAACAATACCTGTGCCACCGGCGTGAACAACAGCCAGCCGCCCAGCCGGTACAACCCTGTAATCCACCCATCAATCCCATCCAACCTAAACTCGTGCTGGATGAATAAAGCGGCCAGTTTGCGCCAGCGATAACCCCAGTCGCGCTGGGCCAATTGCTCTTGAGCCTGTTGAAACACTCCCACGGGCTTGTCTAACAAAAATCCGCTTGCTTTCAACTCGGCCACCAGCGTAGTCACACGACTCAACGCCAGCGTTTTGAATTGCTCAAAGTAAGCAATAACCAAATCCTTGACCGAGCGCGAGCCATCCATCCACTTCCACAACGTATAATCAGACTCGCTCAATTTCAGATAGGCATTGTTGGCAGGATTTTTCAAAACATAATACGTCACGCCATCCTCGTGCAGGCGCTGCGCCAAAACATCCGGCCCTGGACAGGGCCGGTACAAGGCGGCGTCAATCTGCTCCGCCAGCCACTCCCATAATCGGGCAGCCGACGGCACAACAGATGGCGACTTGCTGGCCCTGAGCCAAATGCTATTTTGCGATTGGGTAGACGAAACGGCCGGTGACATCACTCTAGATTATACCCGCTCGCTGGTTTAGGCGCAATACACCCCACCTCCAGTTTCCAGGTCACTGGCGCACGGGGATGCGCCAGATACGGTCATATGGAAACTGGAGACCCCACCCAGCTCTAAGCCTAGATTTCGCACCTGTAGGCTTGCATCCCCATGCAAGCCGATTGCCGGGAATGTTCGCGCATAGGGATGCGCGAACTGCGAAATCCAGGCTAAGGGCAGGTTTTCAAGCTGTTACTTGCAAACGTTGACACCCTACCCCCGGCGTGCTATACTTTGCGAGCAATGGAAAAGACTGACCTGCCCCAAGCCATAGCTGCCTATGTGCCGGCCCACGTTGTGCGCCGCGTGCTTGGCGGAACCCAGCCCCGCCCCGGCGAAGCTGAGCCGATTGAGGCAGTCGTTTTGTTTGCCGATATTGCCGGTTTCACCGCACTGTCCGAACGCATGGTCCGCGCCCTCAGCGACCAGGCCCCGCATGAAGGCCACCGGGGATCAGAAGAACTCAATCGCCTGCTCAATGAAACGTTCACGGCCATCATGCAGCCGGTCATCAAGCGCGGCGGAGTTGTAACACGCTTTAGCGGCGATGCGCTCACGGCCTATTTCGAATGTTCCCCCGGCGCGCCTCCCAGCAGGGTGGCAAATTGCGCGCTGGCTTGCGCGCACGAAATGCAACAAGCCACCGCCCACCTTGTGCATGCCCAGGTGGCAGGCCAGGAATTTCCCATCAGCGTCAAGATTGGCGTGAGCTACGGCCCGGCCTTGCGCTTGACGGTAGGCGATACCGAGCTTGGGCTGGAATCCGTCCTGGCCGGTTTGGCGGTTGATTTAGCCTCGCTGGCCGAAAAGAACGCCACCCAAGGGCAAATAGTCATCAGCCAATCCATACTAGATGTGCTAGAGACGCCGCCATCAACAAACACTGTGCAAAAAGGCTTTGCCCTGGTCACAGATGCCGTTGTCAGCGATTGCGTCCTGAATATTGAACACCCCGATCTGAGCAACCTGGACGGACCGACTAGCGAATGCTTGCTGGATGCGCTTGCGCCTTACCTGCCAAAGGAAATTTATGAGAGCCTGTCATTGACCGGGGGCGATCTGCCCGGCGATTTCAGGCGCGTCACCAGCATCTTTGTCGGCTTTGAAGGCATCCAGTACGACTCGCCTGGCGTGGGGCCGGCGCTTCAAGATTATTTCACCTGGGCGCAAGGCATCGTGGCGCGCTTTGAAGGCCGGCTAAATCGCGTCATCACAGGCGACAAGGGCAGCGTCTTGCACATTCTGTTCGGCGCGCCGGGCAAGCACGACGATGACTTGGTGCGCGCTCTGCGTTGCGTGCTGGCGCTCAAAAATGACCCGGCCCGGCCCGCCCCGGTCAAGTCTCAACGAATCGGCATCACTTCTGGCATTGTCCTGGCGCGCCCAATCGGTTCTCAAACCCGGCGCGAGTATACCGTCATCGGCGACGAGATCAACCTGTCTTCGCGGCTGATGACAGCCGGCAAGCCCGGCGACATCCTGGTAGACTCGTACACCCGAGATCGCACCGCGCAGCAGTTCATCTTTGAAACCATGCCGCCCATGCAGCTCAAGGGCAAAGCCTTTCCGGTCAAAGCCTACAAGCTGCTGGCCGAGCGCCAGGCCGCCACTGGCCTGACGGCGCGCTATCTCTCCAGCCGTTGGGCCTTGGTCGGGCGAGAGGCAGAACGCGCAGCTCTAATTTCTGCCGCCGACAAGGCGTTGGCCGGGCGCGGACAAATCCTCTTCATCGCCGGGCGCACCGGCGTAGGCAAGACCCGCCTGGTCGAAGAGGTTGTGCGACACTGGGTTAATAACGGCGGGAACGGCTACATCGGGCAATCGCTTTCGCATGGAATGAACACGCCCTATCTCCCCTGGATTGACCTGTGGCATGTATTCTTTGGATTCCTCGATTCCGAAGACGCCGCTGCCCGCTGGCATAAATTTGAAGCGAGCCTTGCCGCCCACACCCCCTCAATGAGCCAATGGGCCGGCATATTGGGCTCGCTGCTGGGTTTGCCCGTGCCAGAATCACAATCGCTGACCGCCCTAGATGCTGCCGACCGCCGCCGCAAGTTGTTTGAAATGGCGCTCGCACTGCTCCAGGCTCACGCCGCCCGCCAACCCCTGCTGCTGCTATTCGAAGACCTGCACTGGGCCGACCGGCCCTCGCTCGATTTGATAGAACACATTGCAACGCACATTGACGCTATGCCGGTGCTCTTGTGCTTGTGCTCACGCCCACGTGACGAACTGCGCCGGCATGGGCTAGATTCGCCTGACTGTACATCCATCACACTCGAAGAACTTGCGCCCGAACACAGCGCGCAAATGGTGCGCGCCGTTTTGAACCAGGCCGACCTGCCGCCCGACTTTGAGCGCGAGATTTACGACAAAACGCAAGGCAACCCCCTCTTTGTTGAGGAACTGCTCAACAGTCTGATTCAAAGCGGCATTTTAGCCGGCACCGAACAAGGCTACAAAATAGTTGGCGATTTGTCGCAAGTCCAAGTGCCAGACACACTCCAAGACCTGCTCATGGCGCGCATTGACCGCCTGGATTCCACCAGCCGTGATCTGCTCCAGGTGGCCTCGGTGATTGACCGCCGCTTTGCTTACGAGATTCTGCGCGGCATTTACCCTTACCGCATGGCCGACCTGGAAATGCGTGACCGGCTAGAAGCCACCATCCAGGTGGATCTGACCCGGCTGGATCACCCCGAGCCGGAACTGGCCTATTTGTTCAAGCACGCCATGACTTATGAAGTAGCCTACAGCAGCTTACCCTTTGCCCGTCGCCGCGAGTTGCACGACCGGGTGGGCGATTTTCTGGAGCTGGCTCACCTGGATGACCTTGAGCAATACTACCCTGTGTTGGCGCGCCATTTTGGCCAGAGCGAACGATGGGACAAGACGCTGGTGTACGCGCTGGCGGCAGGGTCTCAGGCGCAAGAACTGTATGCCAACGACGAAGCTCTGCAGTACTATGAACAGGCCAAAGATTGCCTGGCCAAATTGCCGGTTGACACCTTTTGGATCAACGCCCTGCGCTTGCACCTCAACCGCGCCAAGATATACCGCCTGAAAGGGCAGTACAACCTTTGCGAAGCCGACATCAACACCGCCCTGGCCCTGGCGCAAAAGCATAACGACCTGCGCGCCCAGGCCGAAGCGCACAACCTGCTGGCCGAGTTGCGCTGGTGGCAGGGCCGAAATGAACAAGCCCTACAATCAGCAGACATTGCATACGGTTTGTCCAATCAATCCGGTAGCGGGGCTGAAATGTTAAACGCATTGCGTTTACTGGGCACTGCTTACCACGGCATGGGGCAATTTGATCAGGCAATGGCATATTACGTTCAGGCCCACGATCTGGCGAGTCAAAAACAAGACAACGTGACGCTAGGTTCAATCCTGAATTCAATCGGCGCAACGCATTTTAGCCTGGGCCACTTTAAAAGCGCGCTAGATGCATTTTACAAAGCGCTTCCTTTACTGCAAGCCGTGGACTTGAAACATCGGGTGTCCCAATGTCTCATGAATATTGGGAATACTTTATTTCGCTGCGGCCAGCCACAAACAGCGCTAGATGCTTACAAGCAGGCAATGACCGTTGGCCAAGCAGGAGGATTTGATGCCGGTGTAGCCTACCTGTATCATGGACAATCTGAAGTATCAAGCTATCTAGGACAATACGCCCAGGCGCTAGGGATGTGTAAACAATCACGCGCAATTTTCCACCAAAATGGCGATGTTCTTGGTGAAGCTTATGTTCAATTAGCAGAGGCGCGTGAAATCTATTTGCCGCTCGGATTAGATGCCCAAGCCCGTTATGCGCTTGAGAAAAGCTTGCAGGCGGTTCACCAATGCGGTGATATCGAGCAAGCCATGTTTGCGCTGCTAGGGCTGGCAGAATCTAGCCTTCACAATAACAACTTGGAAGCAGCCGAGAGTTATTTGCTGCAAATCCATGAACTAGGGACATCACTACCTGCTTGGCCCTTGTCAATGAAAGCGTGGGAAGAAGGCCGCTTGGCGCTCCTGAAAGGCGACCTAGAGCAAGCCAAAAGATCAACCCAAGAAATTGAAAAATCAATAGAGGCCGGCAGCGATCCCGACCCACTAGGGTTCATGTGGGTGTTACGCGCGCAAATTGCGCTAGCGCATGGCGATGATCAAGAGGCGCAAACTTGCTTCAGGCTCGCCGTGAAAGCAGTTTGGGCCAGGAGCAGTTTTGCAAAAAGGTTGTTCGTCTTGAAAGAAGCAGGATCATTCCTTGCCGCTGATTCCGCGCCGGAAGTTGCGGCGCAGGGGCATCAATGGCTAAATGAAGCGCAAACGATGCAGCGCCATATCGAATCAGAACGCGAAAAATGCTTGCCTTTGGCACAGGGCCATGAATCAAGTTGATTATGAATCAAATTGATTATGACGTCTTGGCTTCGATTTATACTCGGCTACAGTCTCAAACTCTGCCGGCGCGTCAAGTAGGGTATGAGGACTCTATGCAACAACTGCTATATTTTGAGATATTGGCGGCAATCGGTTTTCCTTCTACCGCCACAATACTTGATGTCGGCTGCGGATGCGGCGACCTTTACGCCTACTTGTTGGCGCAGGGATACAAAGGGCATTACATCGGCCTTGATATAATGCCCCACCTGATAGAGCAAGCCAAACAAAGATTTACTCTAGCTGATTTTTTAGTAGGGGATATTGTTTCAACGGACCTGCCTTGCGATTATGCAGATTATGCCCTGGCCTCTGGCCCGTTTGATTATCGCTCACCCAACAGCCAAGAACGATGGCAACAAGCTATAGCCCGCATGTTTTCGGCAGCGCGATGTGGGATCGCCTGGAATGGAATAACGGCTGTCCCCCAAGGTCGCAATGACCTATGGGCACAGCCGCTATCAGATGTTTTAGAATTATGCCCTAACTTCAGCCCGTATTACGCTATTCGCTGCGACTATGATCCCTTGCACTTTACTGCATACATATACAAGCGCGAACATTTTTATACGGACAACCTGCAAGCATTGATTGGCTATCTCTACCTGCACCCAGAGTACACGCAGGAACTAGGCAACGACCCGCGTCATTGCGCCGCGCAATTTGGTGTGAACTTGCAGCAGTTGAATGCAATTGCACCCTTGTGGATGCACACAGCCTCAAACAACGGGACGCTAACAGAGACTTGCCAATACGGTTCAGTTAGCGGTCTGGGCTGCCACGCCCAGCGCAATCCAGCGGCGTAGGAGCCGCCTCTGCTGTCCTAACTGAACCGTATTGGACTTAGGGCATGATCTTGGCTTTAGTAATCCTCACATCCAGCTTGCGGCCAAATTCTTCTATATCTTCAATCTTGGTTGCCAACAGCGCCTCACGCTCTTTGGCCGTAAGATCATAACCCTTGAGCGCCTTGTCGGGGTTTGAGAAGAATAGTTCGCGGAACTTGGCATCTGTAACCAGCCGCCCCAAAACTTGTTCAACAGCTTTCTTGGTCATTTTGCCTCCTTATTGTGGTTTGACACTCTTTTCACACCTGGCACTTTGCCTCTGATATTTTCGCATCAATTTCATTCTGTGTCAAATCACGGCCGCGGCAAGACTGTGATGGTGGCGGGCGGCTGGCTGCCAGACGTTTCGGGATTGTAATAGTCATACACCGACGATGGCGGCGTTTGCGCCCGCAGCGGGAACTTGGCCCGCAGGCGATATTCAAAGCTGATCTTGTAATCCAAATTCTCCAGGTACAAGATAATCTGGTTGCCCGTCAATTCATAGCGGCGAACCTTGGTGACCAGGCTATTGCTCTGGCTGATTAGCGTCTCCAGGTCTTCGGCCAGCACGTCAAAGCCGGGCGGCACACCCAAGTCCACAATCGCCCATTGCAC
This sequence comes from Thermoflexales bacterium, assembly GCA_041740315.1. Classification (GTDB taxonomy): domain Bacteria; phylum Chloroflexota; class Anaerolineae; order Fen-1058; family Fen-1058; genus JBGSMF01. The sequence continues at coordinate 8,169 of JBGSMF010000236.1, read as the reverse complement.
CGCCGGCGGATTCTTGAGCGTGATATCCACACGCGCTTTGAGTTCATCACCCATCGTCAACTCGGCGCGGTCGTAGGTCACATTGACCTCGATCGGATCGCCCGCTCGCGCCGGCGCGCTGGCCCACGGCACATACGAAAAAGCGTTGACCTGGTACAGCAAATTTTCCACATTCTGCCCCCCCAGTTGCAGGCTCACCTGGTTTTCGCTTGGGCGCGCGTCATCTTCAAAAGCCACAATGTGCACCACATCGGCATTCTCTGGCGAGAGGCGCACGGTTTGGGCCGGCCCGCCATTCAGCGAGACGCCAACCGTTGCATCAGGCGGGGCGCTCTTGAGATCGAGCGAGGCCAGGAACGCCTGGAGTGACAGGATGGTAGCCTGAGTAGATTGCCACGTGCCAAAACTATCTTTGGCGCGAGTGAGATAACGCATCGCCGCCAACGCCAGGTCTCTGTGACTGCCACTGCGCAGCAAGGCCTGAGCAGCCAGCGCCGTTGTTTCGATATCGGCCACACCGCCAGACGCGCCGGTGAAAGATTGAACACTGGCCGACCAGTGCGCGCTGTCCTTGTCACGCTGGGCGAACGACGCCAGTTTGCTAAAAGCTGATTGGGCGGCGCTATCGTTTGCTGCCCCCAAAGCATTGGCAACCAACGACAAAGTATAAGCATCTTGCGCCTCTTGCCAATGCTCACCCAAATAACCCAGCGCCCGCTGCGTGCCAGGCTCGCTACCCAAGCCCGCTTCGACCAATGCCCAGGTGATATAAGCCGTGGTGGGCAAACGGTCATTGCTCAGCGTCGTCCAGCTTTCCATATAGCCCGGAGTGCCCTGCCCGCCCCAAAAGCCATCGGGGTTTTGCTGCGCCAACAGCCAGCGCCCGGTTCGCTCGATGATGGCCGGGTCAACCGAATACACATCGCGCATGTCGGCAAATTCCATCAGCCCATAGGCGGTGTGCATCAGCGTGGCCGGTTTTTCGCCAAACAAGCTGAACCCACCGCCCTCGACTTCATAGGTCAACAAGCGTTGATAGCCGGTGGCAATGTACTGCTCGGCCTTCATCCGCACTTCGGGCGCGGCCCGGCCGGTGCGATTGAGATAATCCAACACCAGCACATCGGGATACAAGGTGGATGAGGTCTGCTCAAAGCAGCCACTGGGCATACGCAGCAGCGCATCCAATCCCTCGACAATTTGTGAGGCCGGCCCGGCGTATATTTTCACCTCGATGCGAGCTGTGCCCGGCGTGGTCTGCGCGGGCAGCGGGATAGATACAGTTGTGTCACCCGTCAGGTAATCGCCAACGGTGTTGCGCACTTGCGTCCCATCTGGCGCCACCCGCACATCTTTGGCAATCGCGTCGGACATTACATTCCCACGCCCGGTGACAATTAGCCGGCCAACGCCGAATTGCACTGCCCGGATACGAAAGTAAGTCACGTCAATGTCATTGGGCGCAACGGTGACAGTCTTGGTGGGGCTTTCCATCAACTCGAACCAATCGGCCGGCGTGATCTCTAGCCGAACCTGCTGCGTTTGGGTAAGATAGTTGTACACCGCCACCGGCACGGCGATTTCATCGCCCACCGTGAGTTGCGCCGGCAAATCCAGGTCAATAAAGAAATCCTGGAACACGCGCAGTCCATAGGTCTGCGAGCCAATCAGCCCGTCTTGCGTAGAAGCCAGCGCCGTCAGCCGCCAGGTGGTGATGCTATCGGCCAGCGGCACCTCTAGCGTCAAGCGCCCCTGCTCGTCGGTGAGCGCCTCAGGATTCCAGTACATTGTCTCTGGAAAGTATTGGCGCAAGCGCACCGGCTCGGCAGCCGGGGTTTGCACTGCTGATTGGTCAGCCCTAGCCGGGGTGGCCGTGGACCGTGGCGCGGCTGTAGGGGCAATCATTGCAGGCGGCTTGGTAGGCATAGGTTCTTGGGTCGCTTCGCGCACAACTTCCGGGGGTGAGCCAGGTTTTTCTTTGGCAACGGTGGCTGGCGTCGGCGCTGCTGCGCCACAGCCTGCCAGCCAGCCCACCGGCCCCAGATAGGTCAGCGGATTGCCGAGCGTTTGCGCAAACAGCGACGTGGCGCTTATGACAAAGGCGGTCAGCACAACCAGCGGCAGCCAAGATAGCCCAACCAAAGTCGAGGCCCACGCGGCGCGGCGCTGGCCTTCCAAGCGCAAACCCTGCCCCAGCGTGATGAACGCCAGCACCATCAGCACAAAGGCCATCACCGCCCAGGCGACCATGCCGGCGTCCAGGTCGCCGCCGGCCTCGGCTACAAAGATCATCAGCCCGCCCAACAGCGTATAGGCCATGCTCAACCCGGCCGCCAATTGAACGCGCGGGTCATCTCGCCGCCAGCCATAAACCACCAATGCCAGCCAGGCCGCAATCCACACCACCGCGCCTACCAAGAGCAACAGCACGCCAAAGGTCGAACTGAGCGTCGCCATCAACAGCAATGCTCCCAGCCCGCACGCCACAACCGGCGAAACCAGTATGGCCAGCCCAATCCATTTGCTGGCGCTGAGCATGGCCTTGTTCAACACACCGGTGGCGCGCAAGCCCCACACCACGACGATGAGCATGAGCAGCGGCAGCACAATCAACGTCTTGCCCAGCGAGCCAGACACCCGGGTCAGCGCCTCTAGCTTTTGGCGAGCCAGCTCGGCCAGCTTGGCAACCCGCGAGCGGATATCAAAACCGAACTGGGTGGTTGACGCGCCCGCCCACGAGGCTTTGGCGGCATCATCTTGCGCCTGTTGCACCACAGGAGAAACTGAGGACGAAAGCAGTGTGGGCACATCAAACCCATGCACTTCAACCTTGGGTTCCAGCAATTCTTTTTCCAGCAAAAAGTACAGGCGCGCAAAGCCGGGGGTCTGGTCTTGCACAGCATAGACCGATTCATCCACGATGCCCAGGCCCAGCGCAGTTTGAGTCGGCGCGCCAGATTGCAGCGTAGTAGTAAAGGCCATGCTGGCGGTCTGCCCGGGGCGGTACACCGCCTGGTCAGCCGAGACACCCACGTCGACATCTTGGGCGCGTTCTACCACCACCAGGCGCGTATCGCGCATAATGCGTCCATCGGCGTCAATGCGATAGGCGTGCAATTCCAGCGTGCCGAACATTGCCGCATCCAGGTCAATAGCAAAGGCGGCGCGGCCCTCTTGAACCGGCGCGCTGAACGCGGCGATGGTCTGGTTCTCTTTGACCACGTCCAGGTAAACCGACCCGCTGTGCGCCGTCGTCAACGCCTCGGCCCTCAACGTATCTCCCACGCGATAAGCCGCGCGCTCGGCCCGCAGCAGCACCGTCTCTGTCTGCTGCTCGGCGTCCAGCCGGATGGTCTTGCTGGCCGCCGCCCCCGCGCTATCCTTTGCAGTGATGTTGAGCGAAGACGAGTTTGAGGATGTAGGGACAAAGCGATATTCGGCCAGGCCATACTCGCCGCTCTGCAACGGCTCGCCATTCACAACCAAGTCAGCCTGCGCCGGACGGCCATCGGGATACGAAACCAGGATGTAGACAATGTTTTCCACGCCGGGGCGCAGCTTGCCGCTTTCTGGCACGGCATCAATCACCAGCGGGTCGCGCGCCACGGTCAGCACTTTGCTCACCTGCTCGCGGTGCTCGGCCTGGTCAATCACTGCCACTTCCAGGCCAAACTGCGCCCGGTCCTTTTCTGGCGCGCCGCCGGCAAAGAACGGCGGCAAGTCGAATGTAAAGTCAAAACGCCCCGTGTCATCCGTTTGCCCGAAAAGCTCCACTGCCTGCCGCCGGTCTGGGTCGTAAACATAGCCATGCAGCTCAACGCGCGCGCCAGAGGTGGGCTTGCCAAAAAAGTAATCGGCCTGCACACTGCCGCTAACTGTGGCGCCGGGCAAGTAATACGCGCGGTCAGTTTCGATATTCAGCTTGAACTTGGGCAGCGCATACGGCTTGACCTCTACCGCGCGCTCGCTGGTGGTATCGCCCATTATCGCTTGCAGCGCATACTTGCCGATGACCAGTTGCGAGGCCAGTTGAAAATCGGCGCTGGCGATGCCAAAAGCCGAAGTGTTGACGGTCTGGCGGAACACCTTGTCGCCGTTTGGATTGCTGACGATGAATTCAACCGGCTGGCCGGCGGCGGCGCGATGATCGAACGTGCCCAGCGCCAACGCGCGCATGTGAATCATCTGGCCGGGCTGATAGATAGGCTTGTCGGTGGAAAGGAACAATTTGTAAGAGCGCTTGATTTGCACCGGCCGCTCAACGCGGTCTTGGCCAATTGCCGAACGGGTCTCTACCAACAAGGTTGCCTGGCCTTGCGCATCAGGGGGAATATTCAGCGAGACATTGGTCGTGCCAGTTTCATCGGTCTGGCCGGTGTAAACAATGGCCTGACCCGCCGCCGTTTTCAGCGTTACATTGACCTCGGCCCCAGCGATAGGTTGGGCGCTGGTCACCGAGCGTACCAGCACGCGCACGCTGGCGGGGCCGCCGGGCGAAAACTGGTCTTGACCCAACACAATGGTTTCCTGGTTATCGGCGTGGGCGGTATAGGTCGTTGCATTCCAGGCCGACATGCTAAAGACCACTACCATCACAACCAAGGCTAGCTGGGCCAAGGCATAGCGCCTGCGCGTGAGCGGCTCCAAGAGCGCGGACAGCTCTAGCCAGAATTTGCGCATAGAGGGGCGGCGTTGTTCAGCATGCAAGCGATCGCGAATCCGATCGGTGGCGGCGGCATTCAGCTCGACCCGCGCCATTTTGGATTTGATGGTAGCGCCCACCCCAGCCCGCAGGCTTTCCAATCGAGCCAGCTCGGCGCGGCATAGCTCACAGTGTTCCACGTGGGCCTTGACTCGCGCTGCATCTGGCGCAGCCAGCTCATTATCCAAAAAAGCCAACAACTCTTCAATCACATGTCCATTCATAGTTCCACCCCCGTCCTCACTAATTCACCTGCCACAGGTGACAGCGCGCCTTGCAAAGCCTGGTGAGCGTAAAACAACCTAGATTTGACCGTGCCGGCATTGATGCCCAGGATGTGCGCAATTTCCTCGTAGGATAAATCGCACAGATAACGCAAGGCAATCGCTTCACGTTGGGCGTCGGGCAAGCCATTAACTGCCTGCCAGACAAGCTGGCGAGTCTCGCGCTTGACCGCTGAATGATTGGGGTCACCGTTGACGCCTGCAACAAGTTCATCGGCCAAGTCATCCCAATCAGCCGAGGGGGGACGCTTGCGCCGGAACATGCTGCGACAACGGTTGACCGTAATGCGATAGACCCAGGTTTCAAAACGCGCCGGGCCTTGAATTTTGAAGCGAGGCAAAGCGTGCAGCACATCCAAAAAAGTTTCTTGGGTGGCTTCTTCGGCGTCGCCGCTATTGCGGGTGATGAAAAAGGCCACCCGGTACACATAGTCTTTGTAACGTTCAAACAGGGCATCAAAAGCGCCGGGTTGGCCACGTTGAAAGCGGCGTATCAGGTCTTCTGTCGCAACAGGCATAGTCGCCTCCTTATACAAACCACCCACGCTCGGTCAAACCTCCCGCAGGTTGCGAAATTGGCTGCCTGGGCAGGCTGGCAATCTTGGTCGAGCTGCGTTTGCTCATCCAAAAGCGTTCAAACCTGCGGGAGGGTTTTTGTTTGTTCTATAGGGTTACATGCGGACGGGGCAAAAAAAGTTCAAACTGGGCTGGGTGGGGTGACCGTATGTTTGCATTGCTCCCCGCGCAGGCTCCTCCTGCGAGGAGCAATCATAACACAAAATAGAGCAAGTGAGGAATTATTGAATCTCTACCCGGGCAATGTCGGCGATGGAACTGATCATTGATTGCACCTCGGCGGCTGTTCGCTCGGTGGCCAGGGTGATGACAAACTCGCCGTCAATGCGCCCGAGGCGGAGGATTTGCTCGTCGGGCTGGCAGGCCAATACTTTGCCAACGCGCCTGAGCTGCGCCAAGATGACCATGGCCCGCACCGCTCTGAGCTGGCAGTCAGGAGTCAATTCAATGCGCACCCGGAGCGCAGGAGCGGCAAAAGGCAGCGTGGCCGCCTGGGGCGAATCGCTCCTGATGATGAACGGCCCCCACCGCTCCAGCAGGGGCGCTACGTCAACGCTGGGGGATAGCCCCGCGCGGACATCTTCTAACAAGACGCGCAGCACGTGCGAAGTATCAACACACAACGCCAACAAGTTGGCGCTCATCGTCAGCGTTCCGCTTTTAACGCGCTTGACGGCATCGCTGAGCAAGCCTGCCACACGGGCAATGATGGTATAGTTCATCACGGCCGCCATGCTTTTGAGGGCGTGGGCCGAGCGGAAAAGTTGCGCCAGGGCCTCGTCGTTGTATTGGTCACGCAGCCGCTCAAAGGCGCTGTTCATCGCATCCAAATGCTTGCGCGCTTCCTCGACAAACAAGTTGCGGTAGGCGGGCAACTCGGCCCGCGCAATGGCCTGCGCCGACTTGGAATCAACCGGCTCGGCCGGCCTGGGAATTACGACAGTGGGCTGTATGACAGTGGGCTGGTTGGCTGATTCAACCGCCTTGTCCGATGTAGCTTGTGCTTGGCGATGGCGCGCGGCAAAAGCTGCGCTCTCGCTCTCTCGCCTGGATTGCTCTTGGCTCAAGCGAGCTGCAAGCTGGTTGGTCTCTTCGCGCGCCTGGCGCAACATGGCCTCGCGCTGGGTCAGCTCGCTTGAAAAGCGCTCGACCCGGCGTCTCTGAGCCAGGGCGGTTGCCAGTTCGGTTGCCAGAACAGTGAGCAACTGCTGAGCAGAATCGCTCCACGCTTCATTGATTTTGCGGCGCCCGGCAACCAAAACGCCTGAAATTTCTTCACTGTACACCAGCGGGTGAATATAAAGCGGGCCGTCGCCGCCGCCCAACACGGCGCGCAACGCCGCCTGATCAGAATCGCTGCCGCCCACCACAATTACAGGCTGTTGCCAGGCTACTGCGCGCTGAATGGCCGGCTGAGTATTAATCTCAAAAGAGGCCCCCGTCTTGGGCGGCTGGCCTGCCTGCTGCACCGCCGCCAGGCCCATCAGGTTCTGGCCGGCTTGCATCAACCCAACCGCCACTATATCGGCATCCAACGTTGCGCCAATGGTCGAGACGGCCCGCTGGAGCGCCGCATTGAGACTGGGAGTGTCCATCACCTGCCGGCATGCTTCAAGCGCCTGCCAGGATAGAGCGCCGCCAGGTTGAACAGGAACAACCGCACCAGCGGGCGCGCCTTCAGTAATTCGGCGAACAACAACACCCGCCAACAGCGGATAGGCCACCAATGTGGCCAGCCTGACCCAACCCTGGGCATGGGGAATTTCGGCAATATCGCTGCCCACAAGGAGGTGCAACACGTAGCCCGCCAACAGCGCCATCCAGGCCGCACCGGTCAGCCCCCAATCATTCCGCAGCCGGACGAGCAAAGCCAGCAATCCCAGCCCCAACAGACCCACTGCCCACACCGTCCAAACCAAATCCAGCAGTGAACTGTTGAACGCAAGCGGAGCGCCCGTTTTTGACTGATTGAACCAGATGAGGGCAGAAATGGCATAAGCCAGCGCCGCAACCATCAAGTTGCCAATGGCCAAGACAGTGCCGGCTTGGGGAAAATCAAAAGCCAGTGGAATAAAGGCCCACAACAGCAAGCCAATGCTGGCAACGCCTACAAAACGCTCTAATGGAGGCAGCAAGCTATCGGCATCGGCAATACCAAGCATCGCCAGCAGGGCAGCCACCATCAAAGCAAACTGCCCCAACAATGCTCCGCCACATGCCACCGTCAGCCGGGCGCTGGGCAAATTCCAATCACGACGGCCTGCGCCCACCGCCAGCAACACAATGATGTATAAAAACAACAGAGCTGCCAGGTGGTAGACCAGATTGCCTGGCTGAGTGCTTAGCAAAGATATCACGCGCATTGGTCGCTCACAACTTTCGCCGAATTGAAGAGTTTATCGGAAATAACGTAGCCAACGTATCCCCACACCCTGTCTGCGCCAGGCAGGCTGCACTCCCGAAGGCGCCAAGCGCAGCGCAGCCTGCCTGGCAGCAGCTATCCATTACCCACATCTTTGAACCGATTTGCGCCGCAAAGCGACAGGAGTATCATGAGATCCACCTTTGCGTGTGAGGTGGACATGAAACAGGCTAGCAGGTTTTATC
>JBGSMF010000235.1:0-3272 GCA_041740315.1 Thermoflexales bacterium | reverse complement strand
CTCGGCCAACTGTCACCACATACCCGGCGCTGGCGGCCGCTTGGTGCGCACGACATCACGGATATGCACAAAGCGGGCGGCGACTTGCGCGCCTGGGTCGAGCTTGCGCTCAGCGGGGTTGAGCGTGAGCCATCACCAGACCCGGCCAACTATGTGACGCTGACCTGGCCTGCTGACACACCCATCGGTTGCCCAACGGGCCGCTGGCAGCGCCTGGCTGATGGGCGTATCCAGGCGACGTACACACGCACCGAACTGGCCTGGGCGCTGGTGATTGCGGGCAGTGACAACCCGGCAGTGTCGGCCAAGTTGAGCACCTCGGAGGCAGGTTGATGCCCAAAAGCCCACGTATGACCCGTGCCCAGATCTCGCGCTTGCCGCGTTTACTGTGGATGAAATACACCCCCGCTGAAATTGCCGCAGAAATAGGCGTCACTGTGGACCAGATTTATCGCAGCTACCTGCCTGCCAATTGCCCGCATACACGCGACGAGAGCAACCACATCTGGATTATGGGGAGCGAGTTTCGCGAATGGGCATTGCGCACATTCAAGCATACCAGTGCGGGTCTAGACGAGAACCAGGCTTACTGCATGCGCTGCCGCAAGCCGGTTGAAATTGTTCAACCGATGATAAGGCCAACAAACCGTTATCTTGAGCTTGTGAGGGGCAAATGCGCCGAGTGCGGCGCGACTGTTCACCGTGGGAGAAAGAAAAATGATCAATCGAAGTAACTATAAAGCCGTCAAGAATTACCTTGACTATATGTTTGCGGTGGAGCAAAAAGACCCGCAGACTGTAGATCGTACCTGGGCGCACTTGCGCCATCTGCTTGAATGGGCTGACGAGACAGCTTTTGCTGACGCGCCAACATTAGAGCGCCCAACGTTTCCGCGCTACTTGTCTCGGCAACAACTATCCATCGCAAGCATAACGCGGGCATGTGGAGCAGCTAAGCGTTTCTTTATGTGGCTACGGGCAGATAGCAAGCGCAGTTATCCCAAGCTCACCGATTTGTGGCTGGGAACCTTGCGTCCACTGAAAACACCCCAGGAACCAACTGAGCACGACGAATACACTTTTGCCGAGATCTGCAAATTAACCCAACTGCCCACTAACATCCTCATTGATGTGCGCGACCAGGCCGCTGTGGCGCTCTTGTTTATTTCTGGCATGCGCGCTGGGGCGTTGGCCACCCTTACCCTCGATTGTGTTAATCTGGACAAGCTGGAAATTAAGCAATGGCCCAAGATGGGCGTCAAAACAAAAGGAGGCAAACATGCCACCACCTATTTGTTAAAAATTCCTGAACTTGTAAAAGCGGTGGCGCGCTGGGACGAGATCGTCCGAAGGGAGCTGCCTGGCTCGGCGCTCTGGTATGCTCCTTTGACGACCGATGGCATGAATTTGCTCATTTCTGAAAAGCCCAACGTGAATCGCCGCGACAAGGTGGCCAAAGGATTGAAGCGTTTGTGTAGAATGGCCGGCGTGCGCTACCGCTCGCCGCACAAGATCAGACATGGCTATGCAGTATATGCACTCAAACGCGCACTTGATATGGCCACCTACAAAGCAATCTCGATGAACTTGATGCATGCTGATTTGTCGGTGACAGATGGCACCTATGCCATTTTGCCCCAGGAGGACGTGCGCGAACGCATTGCAAGTTTGACTCGCCCGGAAGCTAAAAGGAAACACAAGGCATGAACAAGTCGAATTGCCCAGCTCAATCAATGATCCTCGAAAAGGATTTGTGCAAAATCATAGTGGGCGATGCGCGCCAGATAAACCCAAGCCAGTTTGAACGCTATGGCGTCATCATTGCTGATCCCCCTTGGCCTTACGACAATCCCAAGAGTCACCGGCCACGCTGGGGAGGCTATACCTATCAGCCTATGGCGATAACTGAACTCTGCGCGCTGCCCGTGCCTGATCTCGCTGCTGATAACTGCATCTTGTTCATTTGGGGCACGTGGCCCAAAGTCCCCCAAGTCGTTCAGGTGATGCAAGCGTGGGGGTTTCAGCATGTGACCGGTTTCCCCTGGAACAAGACAACCCAAAGTGGGATACCACGTTATGGCATTGGTCATTGGGTAGCGAATTGCAGTGAGTATGTCTTGATTGGCCGGCGGGGCAAGGTCTCGCCACCCAAGGGCATTAAATATCTTGGATTGGTCGGTCCTGCTTTTGCGCACAGCCGCAAGCCAGATGCCGTTCACGATATTGCCGAGCAGTTGCCAGGGCCATATCTAGAGTTGTTTGCGCGCCGGCCACGACCTGGCTGGACAGTTTTTGGAGATAGCATTGAGGGAATAAACCAGCCGTAATTTGAAACTTGGATCATTTTTATTCTGCTAGGCCATAACAAGCCATAATAAAGAAGACAAAGCGCCTGTCACGTTTTTGATGCGTGAAAGGCGCTTTTTGTCGGGGCGAGAAGACTTGAACTTCCGACCCCTTGAACCCCATTCAAGTGCTCTAGCCTAACTGAGCTACGCCCCGAGTGAGTGACATTATAGCCCAAGCCGCTTAATTTGGCAAGCAAACGCGGCTGGCTCTGGCTTTGCTCTCGCCTGTCTTTAGTGTATAATGGCAGCCGGAGTAAATTATCATTTATGGCCGAGCGAGTCGTTTCATCTAAATCGCAGCCAGAAGACAGCGCACTTGATCGCACGCTGCGTCCACAGCGGCTGGCTGATTTGATTGGCCAGGAGCGGGTTAAAGACAACCTGGGCATTCTGATCGAGGCGGCGCGCGCGCGCAGCGAGGCGCTAGACCACGTTTTGCTTTATGGGCCGCCAGGCTTGGGCAAGACCACCTTGGCGCACATTATCGCCAACGAGATGAATGTGCCAGTGCGCGTGACGGCCGGCCCGGCCATCGAACGAGCTGGCGACCTGGCGGCTATCCTCACCAACTTGCGCGCGGGCGAAGTGCTGTTCATTGACGAGGTGCACCGGCTGGGGCGCGTGATTGAAGAAGTGCTTTACCCAGCTATGGAAGATTTTGCGCTGGATATTGTGATTGGCAAAGGCCCTTCAGCGCGCAGCATCCGCCTGAGCTTGCCCCATTTTACAGTTGTGGGCGCTACAACACGGCTGGCGCTGATGACGGCTCCGCTGCGGGCGCGCTTTGGGGCCACCTTTCGACTGGATTTTTACGACTTGGCGGCCATGGAACAGATTGTTCGGCGCGCCGCCGGCAAGCTGGATTTGATGATTGATGACGATGGCGTGCGCGAGGTGGCGGCCCGCGCGCGGGGCACACCGCGC
>JBGSMF010000234.1:0-37158 GCA_041740315.1 Thermoflexales bacterium | reverse complement strand
GATAAAACCTGCTAGCCTGTTTCATGTCCACCTCACACGCAAAGGTGGATCTCATGATACTCCTGTCGCTTTGCGGCGCAAATCGGTTCAAAGATGTGGGTAATGGATAGCTGGCGGCAGACAGGGTGCAAGCCTGCCCTGCCTGCACCTGTGGCGCAGGCACAGGTGGACGGGCAGTCCAGGGTGTACGTTGGCGGACTGGCATGGGGATGCCAGTCCTGCTATTTCCGATAATGTCTAAGGTACTATACTATTGATGCAAACTTGCATTTTGTCCTAATCGTTGTTATCATCCATTTGTTGACGGCCCCCCGATACAGAGAGCTAGAGTGCGCTCCACTCGGCTCAAGATTTGAAAGGCGGCAATATGAATGACCCCTGGCGTGTTCTGCTGGTTGACGATAATCCAGATGACCGGATCTCGATTATACGCAAGTTGCGCAAGCAGTTTGCGGGCATGCAAATCGAGCCGGTGACCGATGCGCAGGATTTGGTGCGGGCGCTGGAAACGGGCCATTTCGATGTGGTGTTGACTGAGTGCCAGTTGGGCTGGGTAGATGGATTAGCGATTAGCCAGACTGTCAAGGCTCGCCGGCCAGCTTGCCCGGTGATCATGTTCACGCGCACGGGCAGCGAAGAAATTGGCGTCAAGGCTATCAAAGCCGGCCTGGATGATTATATTACAAAGTCGCCCAAACATTGGCCTCGCTTGCTATCGGCTGTGGAAGCTGCGTTGGGGCAAGCCCGGCAGCGCCAGGCGGCTCGGTCGAGAGGCGGCGCCAAGAAAAAGCAAATAGACCCGGCGATGCGCACCGAGAGTTTTGTGGCAGCCGTGCTGGATACTATTGACGCTTTGGTTGTGGCGCTCGACCGGCAGGGGCGGATCATTGGCTTTAATAGAGCGTGTGAACAGACGGCAGGCTATGCCTTCCACGAGGTCAAGAATCAATTTATATGGAGCTTGCTTCCACCCGACGAGGTTGCAGTGGTCAAGGCTGTCTTGGAAGGTTTGCGGGCAGGCCAGTTACCTGGCAAATATCAGACTTGTTGGGTGGCCAAGGATGGAAGCCGACGCTTGATTGATTGGTCGAACACGGCCTTGTTTAACGCCCAAGGGACGGCAGAGTACATTATCGCCACCGGCATTGACATCACCGAGCGCCAGTCGGCCGAGCGGGCCAGCCAGCAGGCCCAAGCTGCAGTGCGCAGGCGCGATGCGATTCTGGAAGCGGTGGGTGTGGCGGTTGAACGATTCCCCAAGTTGCCGGCCTGGGAGCAGCACATCCGTCAGGTGTTGGAGCGATTGGGCAATGCTACCCAGGCCAGCCGGGTGTATGTGGCTCATAATCATAGCGGGCCAGATGGCGCGCTTGGGGTGAGCCGCTTGTATGAATGGACGGCGCAGGACATTACGCCGCAGATAGATAACCTGGCCCTGCAAAATTTGCCCTTGAAGCAGAGCTCATTTGCGCGGTGGGAAGAGCTGCTGAGCCAGGAGCACATTATCTATGGTCCGGTCAAAAATTTCCCCGAACGAGAGCGGGTTGCGCTGGCGCAACAAGATGTTTTGTCGGTTGTCATTGTGCCGATTTTTGTGGGTAAAGAATGGTGGGGGCACATTGGGCTAGATGATTGCGCGGTAGAACGCGAGTGGTCGTCGGCAGAGATAGACGCGCTCAAGATAGCGGCGGATATTTTGGGCGCAACGATGCAGCGCGAACAGACCGAGCAAGAGATTCGCCGCAGGCTGCGCGAGACGGCCTTGCTCAACCGGGTGATTGCTTTGGCCACTTCGACCCAAGACGAGCGGGTTGTGCTGCAAACCACGTGCCAAGAATTGGCGCGCGCTTTTAATTTGCCGCAGTGCGTGGCGGCCATGTTCGGCGGCAGCTATGTGCAAGCCACGGTGATAGCCGAATACATTACCCCTGGCCGCCCAAGCATGCTGGGCACGGTGATCACAGTGATGGATGATGCGACCGTCAAGTATGTGCTAGAGCGCAAAGAGCCGCTGGCGGTGGTAGATGCGCTGGCCGACCCGCGCCTGGAAGCTATGCATCATCATTCGCTCTTGCAGCGCGGCACGGTTTCATTGATGGTTATTCCCATTCTACTGCGCGGCGATGTGGTTGGCGTGATCAGCCTGGAGGCTGACAAGTGGCGCGAGTTTAGCGAAGAAGAGATTGCCCTGGCGCAAAGCGTAGCGGCGGCCACCGGCCAGGCCTGGGAGAATGTGCGCCTGTATGAAGCTGCTTACAACCGCACCCGCTACCTGGCAACTTTGAACGAGATTGGCCAGGCAGTGACCTCTACGCTCAATCTTGACCGCGTGCTGGTTATTTTGCTGGAGCATGTGCGGCAGGCCACCAACGCCGAAGCGTGCTCGGTGGCGCTGGTAGAGGAATCTACCGGCGACCTGGTCTTTCTCCACGCGGCAGGCGAAGGCAGCCACGATGTCGTTGGCATGCGGCTCAAACCCGGCCAGGGCATCGCCGGCTGGGTGGCCGCTAACCGGGAACCCGTGTTGGTGCTGGAAGCAAACTCTGACAGTCGCTTTTACAATAATGTTGATGAAAAGACGGGCTTTACCACGCACGATCTGATTTGTGTGCCATTGATTGCGCGCGATATGGTCATTGGCGTGGTGGAACTGCTCAACAAGCGCGAGGGCGCTTTTGGCGAAGGCGATATCCGCCTGCTTGAATCTGTGGCAGCCCAGGCCGCTATTGCCGTTGAGAACGCCCGGCTGTTTCAAAGGAGCCAGGCCTTTAGCGATTTGCTCCAGACCGCCGCCGAGGTTTCGCGCGCGGCCTCTTCTATTCTTGACCTGGACCAGTTGTTGCCCCAGGTAGTCGAATTGATTCGCGGCCATTTTGGCCTGTATTATGTGGGCATTTTTTTGGTGGAAGAGAGCAGCCAATATGCCGTGTTGCGCGTGGGCACGGGCGAGGCCGGGCGGCAGATGCTGACCGCCGGCCACAAGCTGGAGGTGGGGGGCAGCTCGATGATTGGCTGGTGTGTGGCCAATGCCCAGGGGCGGATCGCATTGGATGTGGGCAAAGAGGCCACGCGTTTCGACAACCCCTGGCTGCCCGAGACGCGTTCAGAGCTGGCGCTGCCGCTTATCTCTCGGGGCCAGGTGATTGGAGCGATGACGGTTCAAAGCGCTCAGGCGGCGGCCTTTAGCGATATCCATATCACCACCTTGCAGACGATAGCAGACCAGGTATCTATTGCCATCGAAAATGCGCGCTCATTTGAAAACGAGCGTCGGCGCAGCAACGAGCTAGAAATTCTGCGGCAGGCCAGCCTGCACGTGACTTCGAGCCTGGAATTGGAGCCGGTTTTGGAGGCCATCCTCAACTATGCGCTCGATTTGGTGCAGGGCGACGATTCTCATGTTTTTCTGTATGACGGCGAGCGGGTGACGTTCGGCGCGGCTAGGTGGGCGGGCAAAAGCCAGGAACGGCCTTTTGCCGAACCACGACTGGGCGGTCTGACCTACACAGTGGCCCGGGGCGGCGAGCGGGTTGTTGTTCCCAATGTTAACCAGCACCCGCTCTTTAAAGGTTGGCAAGGGGATGGCGCTATTGTCGGTTTGCCACTGCGGGTTGGCGACCGTGTGAGCGGCGTGATGAATATTGCTTTTAACAAGGCGCGCACATTTAACGAGAATGAATTGCGCCTCTTGGACTTGTTGTCTGACCAGGCCGCGGTGGCTATTCAGAATGCCCGGCTGTACGGCGAGACGCGCCGCCATCTGCAAGAGTTGGCCATTATCTCTGAAGTGGCGTTGGCAGGCGCAGCCGGACGCCCCTTTGATGAAACGGTGGCCCGGGCCACTGACGCGCTAAGCCGTTTGTGGACGGAAGCCAGCCTGGGATTCTTGTTTGTAGATGAAAGCGACATGTCGTTGCATTCACATTCTTCTTATCATGGTCTGCCTGAGGGCGCTGTGATGCGCGTGCCTTTGGACCAGGGGCTTACAGGCCTGGCGGTGCGAGAGCGGCGACCAGTCAAGATAGGCGACGTGACTACAGATTCACATTATGTCGGCTTTGTCCCTGGTGTTCGGTCAGAGATGGCCGCCCCGCTGGTCATTGGCGAGCGCGCTATTGGGGTGGTCAATGTGGAAAGCTTTAAACCCGATGCGTTTTCAGGGGACGATTTGCGCTTGTTGGCGACCCTGGCCGGGCAACTAGCCACCATCTTTGGAAAAGCCCAGCTAGATGCTGCCCTGGCCGAGCACACCGAACTGTTGGAGCGGCGGGTAGAAGAGCGCACCGCCGAAATCCGCAGCCAGCAGGCGCGCACCCAGGCCATTCTGGATGCCTTGGGCGAGGGCGTGGTGGTGACAGATGTAAAAGGCGGGGTCCTTTATATCAATCCGGCCCAAGAGACCCTGGGGGGGTATGGCGCTCAGGAGGCCATTGGGCAGAATCCGCGCTTGTGGCAGAGCGGCCAAACACCCCCAGAAGTGTATCGCCAGATGTGGAGCGCAATTCTGGCGGCCAAGACCTGGCGGGGCGAGCTGGTTAACAAGCGCAAGGATGGTTCTTTGTACAATGCTTCGGTGACCATTGCCCCCATTCCGTCAACCGGGCCGAACAAGCTGGCCGGCTTTGTTGGGGTGCAGCACGACATCACTCGTTTAAAGGAACTCGACCGGCTAAAGAGCGAGTTTGTTTCCAATGTCTCGCACGAATTGCGCACGCCGCTATCAAATATCAAGCTGTACTTGGGGCTGTTGGAGCATGGCAAGCTCGATTCGACCCGCTATTTGCAGTATGTGGATGTGCTCAGGCGCGAGGAACTGCGCCTGGAGCGGCTCATTGAGGACTTGTTGACCCTGTCACGCTTAGAGTTGTCCAAGGTAGAAGCGCAGCGTGAGGTTTTGGATCTAGATACCCTGGCCCGGCAGTTGGTAGACGACCGGCAAGCCCTGGCGGCCGTCCGCGGGCTGACCTTGCTGTACGAGGCGCCGCCCGATCCCTTGCCGCCGGTTTGGGCGGATGGAGCAATGATTTCACAGGTGCTGACAAACCTGATAAGCAATTCGATGAACTATACCCCGCAAGGGGGCACGATCACGGTTCACCCCCAGACGCAGATTGACGAATCGCAATCGCCGGGCCGGTGGGTGACGGTTGCGGTGCAAGATACCGGCGCGGGCATTTCGCCAAAAGATCAGCAACACTTGTTCGAGCGTTTTTACCGCGGCGAGGCAGCGCGCCAGACCGGCTCGCCTGGCACCGGCCTGGGGCTGGCCATTTGCCAAGAGATCGTAGAGCGGCACAATGGCCACATTACGTTTGAGAGCCAGTTGAGCCAGGGTAGCACCTTTACGGTATGGTTGCCGGCGGCTTTGGACCAAGATGCCAAAAATTCCGCTTGAAGAACTGGTTTTCCATTTTGTGCGCAGCAGCGGGCCGGGCGGGCAGCATGTCAACAAGGCTTCGACCCAGGTCGAATTGAGTTTTGACGTGGTCAATTCACCCAGCCTGAGCGACGAGCAAAAAGCCCGCGTGCTGGAAAAGCTTGCTTCGCACATTGATAAAGAAGGCGTGCTGCACCTGGCTTCGCAAGCCACCCGCAGCCAACTGCAAAACCGCCAAGATGTTGTGGCGCGCTTTCAACGCTTGATTGAAGCGGCGCTGCGAGTGCCCAAGAAACGTCGCCCCAGCCGCCCCTCGGCGGCTGTGCGCGAGCGCCGGCTAAAGTCTAAACGTGAGCGGAGCCAGATCAAGCACATGCGGCGCAAGGCTCAGCCTGACGAATAACGCTTTGCCGCTTTGCATTTACATTGACTGAGCTTATAATGCAGGCATACTCGACAGGGGGTGGATTGACAATGCAAAAACAGGGCCTCGATTACAAAAAAACCTTTCTGATTGGGTTCGGTTTTTTTGGCATTAGCGTGATGTGGACACTGTATAACAGTTTTGTCCCGATTTTCCTTCAAGCCGGCAACCCGCTTTTCGACCCTAAAAATGCGGCTGGCACGAACGGCTTTGGGCTAGACCCTGGCCCAACCGGCATTGTGATGACGCTGGACAATGTTGCTGCTTTTTTCATCCTGCCCCTGATTGGCTTGTGGAGCGACAGGATATGGACGCGCTTTGGCCGCCGCATGCCATTCATTCTGGTGCTAGTCCCAATCGCTGTGGTTGCTTTTATGGCGATTCCGCTTGCGGCCAGCTTGGTTCCGGCGGAATTGAATGGGCAAACTGCTCAACTGGGCGTTCCCCTGGCGCTTTTCATGGTCGTGGTGGGCATCTTTTTGCTGGCCATGGCTGGCTTTCGCACGCCTGTTATTGCCCTCATGCCTGATTTGACACCCAGTCCCTTGCGCTCCAAAGCTAACGGCGTTATCAACTTGATGGGAGGCGTGGGCACGCTGGCGGCAACGCTCGGCGCTGCAGCCTTGTATCGCCTGGGGCATGGCGTTCCCTTTCTGGCTGGCGGCGCACTGATGATCTTGGCGGCAGTGGTATTGTTCGTCTTTATCAAAGAGCCGCGCGAACTGGCCGAGGCTGCCCAAGAAGAAAAGGGACTGGGTGTGTTTCGAGGGGTGCAGCGGGTGCCAGACGAATCGCGCCGCAGCCTGTTCTTGTTGATGGGGGCGATTTTTTGCTGGTCTGTGGGCTATAACGCCGTCGAGACATTTCTCTCGTCATATGGCGTCAATGTGCTGGGGATGTCGCCCGGGCAAGCGGCGCTGTTGTTAGGTGCGGCGTCGCTGTCATTTCTGATCTTTGCCATTCCCAGCGGTTTCATCGCGGGCTGGCTTGGACGTCGGCGAACGATTATCATAGGTTTGGCCATTTTTGGCGCATTGCTGGTGGCCAACTTTTTCCTCAAGAGCAAGATGCTTGTGTGGGGCGTGTTGGGAATTGGCGGCATGGCCTGGGCGCTGGTTAACATCAATTCCCTGCCGATGGTGGTAGATATCGCCGCGTCGGCAGCCGACCTGGGCACTTATACCGGCCTCTACTACCTTGCCTCGCAGGCCGCCGCCGTGGTGGGGCCAATTGTCAATGGCTACATCGTGCAGTGGGGGGGCAATAACTATAACCTCATCTTTGTTGTGACACCGGCTTTCTTTTTGCTAGCCATCTTGTGCATGTTGGGCGTGACGCGCGGCGAGGCGCAGCCTGAAACCAAGCTATCGGCCAGCGACGCGCTGAGCGCAGTGGGTGATTGATTGTTGCCAAGTTTGCAGCGCAGTTGAGGGTTGGATGACCTCTACCGCATAGCGCCCGTCTTGCTGCCGCAGCCGGCCCGCTTCTATCAGCGGGTCGTGGTCGAAAATAATAACTGCCTGCCGCTCGACTAGCCAGGGCTGCCAGCGGCGCTTGGTTTCGATGGTGACCATCGGTTCCAGGTCATACGCCGTAACCCACGCCAAGCGCTCCAGGTTCCATCGCCACAGGGCCATATCGCCTGTGAAGAAAAGTGTTTGCCCCTCTGATTCAATAATGACTGATTGGTGTGAGCGCGTGTGGCCAGGGGTGATGACGGTTAAAAGCTCGTCAGTTACCTGTGTGTCGCCCTCCATAAAATGCACTAGCCCGGCAGCCTCTAGGGGGTCAAGGTTTTCGCGCAAGTAGGTAGCGCGCGTGCGCTCGTTGGGGGCGTGGGCGTCTTGCCATTCTTGGCGCTGAAGCCAATATTGGGCGCGGGGGAAGGTGGGCGCCAGTTGGCCGTTGCGCAGCACTGTATTGCCGCCGCAGTGATCCGAGTGCAAATGCGTCAGCAGCATAATGTCCACGTCTTGAGGCTGAACGCCGTGGCGGGCCAGGTCGTCTAGCAGCCCGCCGCGCGGACGCTCTAGTTTCGAATCAGACTGGGCAGCAGTTTCTGGCGTCACTCGCTCGCCCAGGCCATTATCCACCACGATGGTTTTCCCGCCGCTGTGGATGAGCAAGCAGCGCAAGACCATCGGCACGCGGTTATCATCATCCACCGGAACCAGCTTTTGCCAGCGCGTCTTGGGCACCAAACCAAACGCGCCGCCGCCATCGCCCCAACTGATGCCGTCGCTTACGGGCCATATTTCAACTTTGCCTATTTTCACCTTTGCCCTCCTGGCGCACAACTACCCACCTATCCTCTCGCAGGTTAAAAATTGGCTGCCTTGGCGGGAGGTACGTTTGTTCACCCAAAGGCGTTCAAATCTGCGGGAGGATGAGTATTACCATGTCGTCCGATTGTAGGCGAGGCGTTGCCAATTGTCAACCCCCCGGCGTTTTACGTTTTGCTCATCCTGTGTTATAGTTCCCAGGCAGTTGATAGCCGATGAATACATATTCTGCAATTCTCTTCGATCTAGATGGCACACTTCGGTTCACCCGTCCCAGTGGCATTGAGGCATACGTTGGATTCCTGGCCGAGCAAGGTGTGGCACTGACCCCCGCACAAGTGCGCACTGGCGAACGGTGGGCGCACGCTTATTGGGCAGATACCGCGCGCGTCAGTTCGGATTTGACCCGCTACGACGACAAGGTCTTTTGGCTCAATTACACCGCAGAGCAGCTTGAAGCGTTTGGCCTGGATGACGCGCAGTTGGCGCAGGAGGTGCACCAGGCATTTGATACGCGCTACCAGCCAAAAGTATACCTAGACTCGGCGGCGCACCAAGTTTTGGGGGTATTGCGCGCACAAGGCTATTTGCTGGGGCTGGTGTCGAATCGGACAGGTGAATTATCGCCGTTGCTGGCAGAACTGGGCCTAGAGGAATACTTTGCCTTTACGCTGGCCAGCGGGCAGGTGAATATCTGGAAGCCCGATCCGCGCATCTTTTGGTATGCTTGCCAACTGGGGCTGTGCAACCCAAGCGACAGCGTGTATGTAGGTGACAACTATTATGCCGATGTGCTAGGAGCGCAAGCGGCCGGCCTGGCGGCCGTGCTGTATGACCCGCGCAATACCTTTCCCGAAGCGCCGTGCGCGCGCCTGGCAAATCTGGCGGAGCTGCTAGATTGGCTGGGCATTCCGCAGGCTGATCGAAATATGGCAGGAGATGAGAATGGCCTCTCAAATTGATATCCAAGAATGCGCGAGCGCCGCAGATCGGCTGAGGTTTATCCAATTTTGGTGGGTACCTTATCGGGACAATTCCTACTGGGTGCCGCCCCTGGTGAACGAGCGCCAAGAATTTCTAGACCCGGCCCGCAGCGTATTTCATCATCACGCCGAGGTGGCCTTGTTTGCGGCCAAGCGGGGCAGCGAGGTGGTGGGCACGATTGCCGCGTTGATCAATCACCGGCACAACGAGTTTCACGCGGAGAATATTGGGTTCTTTGGATTTTTCGAGTGCATCCAAGAGTATGCGGTGGCCGAGGCGCTGCTTGCCACCGCTTGCGAGTGGTGCGCATCTCACGGCGCAACGGCCATCCGCGGCCCGGCCAATTTTTCATCGAACGAAGAATATGGTTTGTTGGTAGACGGCTTTGACGACGCGCCGCGCGTGTTGATGCCATACAATCTGCCGTATTACAAGGATTATATTGAAAAGTTTGGCTTTGAAAAGGCGATGGACTTGTATGCCTACATGTGGGATGTGGAGGCCATCGCCGGTGGGCGGGTGGAGGGAATGTCGCCCAAGCTGCTGCGCGTGGTTGAAAAAACGCGCCAGCGCTACAACATTACCTTGCGCCGGATTGACATCAAGCGCCTCACTGAAGAGGTCCTGCGCCTCAAAAATGTGTACAACTCGGCCTGGGAAAAGAATTGGGGCTTTGTGCCAATGACCGACGAGGAATTTGAGCACCTGGCGGCTGGGTTCAAGCAATTTATTGACCCCGATTTGTTCTGGATTGCGGAAAAAGACGACCAGATCATTGGTGTTTCGATCAACTTGCCAGACATGAATCAGCCGCTTCGTCTGGCATATCCAACTCCATCAACCAACCCGCTGGCAGTCAATTGGGCCATGGCCAAATTGTTTTGGCACTGGAAGGCGCGCCCCAAGCTCACATGGATGCGTGGCGCGGTGATGGGCGTGCTGGAAGAGTGGCGCGCCCACGGCATTGCCGCGCAGTTCTATTACGAAACGGCCAAACTGGCTATTCCCAAAGGCTACAAGTACTTTGAACTGTCGTGGATATTGGAGAACAATTTGATGATGAATCGCGATATCCAGCGCATGGGCGGCCGGGTATACAAGACCTATCGCATTTATGAAAAGGCTCTGTAAGGGGCGAGTGAATTGGCGAGCATAATTGAGCAACAGGAAACCGGCAGTCAAAACCTTAGCAGCGGCAACCTGGTGGCCGCGCTGAAAAACCGTCAAGTGGCCTTGTTGTTTGCGGGGCAGTTGCTTTCGCAGATTGGCGACCAATTTTTGTTCATTGCCGGGCTGTCTATGGTCACGCGCCTGACCGAATCTTCTCTGGCCCTGGGCGGCCTGGCGCTGGCGATTTCGGTGCCGCAACTGCTGCTGGGGCTGGTGGGCGGGGTGTATGTAGACCGTCTGAACCGCAAGCAGGTTATGATTGTGGCCGATGTGGCGCGCGGGCTGTTTGTTTTGCCGGTCTTGTGGGCCTATGCCCATGGCGAGTTGTGGGTGTTGTATCCTGTTATGATGGGGCTATCGGTGGCGGGCGTGTTTTTCTACCCGGCGCGCAACGCCGTCATTCCCAACATTGTCGAGCCTAAATTGCTGCTGTCGGCCAACGTGCTGGTGCAGGCCAGTTACATTTTGGCCATGATCTTTGGGGCGTCATCGGCCGGGCTGATTGTAGGCCAGTGGGGGCCCCAGGCGGCCATTGTGTTCGATAGTCTTACGTTTTTGG
The DNA here is from genome assembly GCA_041740315.1 of Thermoflexales bacterium. Lineage (GTDB taxonomy): Bacteria > Chloroflexota > Anaerolineae > Fen-1058 > Fen-1058 > JBGSMF01. The sequence goes on along the minus strand of JBGSMF010000234.1, from coordinate 26,362 downwards.
CTTCGGCGGTGCTGATTGCGCTGATGCGCATTCCCAGCAAGGCGCGCGGCGAGGCTCGCGCGAATGTGCGGGCGGTGTGGCACGATCTGCTAGAAGGACTGCGCTACATCTGGTGGCACGCTTTTTTGAATCGCGTGCTGGTCATCACGGCGGTGGCGGCCTTGGGCATTAGCGCCATTATGATTTTGGGCATCAAATGGCTGGAAGAATTGTTTGAGCGGGGGAACATTTCGTTGCAGCCAGAAACCGGCTTTGGCATAGCGGTTGCCACCATGGGCCTGGGGGTGGCAGTGGGGGCCGTGGTGGTGCAGCGATTGGCCTCCAAGCTGCCGGTCAACCAGGTGGTGGGCGTTTGCCTGGGCCTGGTTGGGGTATCTATTGTGGGCTTTGCGCTAGCGCCCAATTTTGCCCTAGTGCTGCCGGCTGCCGCTGCCATAGGGTTATGCACGGTGGTGGCGCGCGCCGGCCTGGCTACGCTGACCCATCAAATTGTGCACGATGACATTCGGGGGCGGGTGGAGAGCGCCGTCAACATGGTTGTCAGCAGCTCGTCAGCGACGGCGCAGGCGCTATCGAGCGCGCTGGCCGTGCCGGCTTTGCTGGGAGTGCAAGGGGTGTTTATCGGCGCGGGTGTTGTTACCATGATTGCCGGGCTGGCTACTGTTTACGCGCTGAATGGAGTGGCGCAGACAATCACGGCCAAAAGCGGTTGAACCGGCTAGCTTGGCTTTTGCTGGGTAGGCAACAATACGCTAAAGGTGCTGCCCTTCTCAGGGGCGCTCTCTACCCACACGCGCCCGCCGTGTTTTTGGGCAATTGTTTGCACAATTGAAAGCCCCAGGCCTGTGCCTGGAATGCCCGCTGTGTCTTTGCTTTCTACGCGATAGAATTTGTCAAACACATAGGGCTGATCTTCATACGGGATGCCGATGCCCGTATCGCTCACGCTGAGCAACAGGTATTGTCGTTCTTGGCGCAATCGAACGGTGATCTGGCCGTTGTTGGGTGTGTACTTGACAGCGTTGGTGAGCAGATTGGCCACCATTTGCCCCAAGCGCTGTGGGTTGCCCAGCAAGGGCTGCAAGTCTGGGTTGATGTCTACAATCAGGCGGTGGTCTTTTTCTTCGGCGGACGGGCGCACTTGCTCCACGCTGTCTTGAACGACAGTATCCAAGCGGCAGACTTGTTTTTCTTGATCCAGCCCCGCCTCAATGCGCCCAATATCCAGCAGGTCACCGATCAACTCGGTGATTGAGGCCATGCTGCGCTCGACCTTGTCTACAAAACCTTGCTGCATTTCGTTCAAGGGGCCGACGCGCGGCAAGAGCGCCACATAGCCGCGAATGGTGGTGAGCGGCGTACGCAGGTCGTGGCTGACCACCGAGACAAACTCGCTCTTGATACGGTCCAGTTCTTTCAGCTGGGTGATGTCGCGCATTATGGCTACACAACCCAGGTCTTCTACCATGCTCACCTGGGCCTGCAAGATGGTGCCATCGGCCAGCGTAATTTCGCAAGTGGCGGGATGGCCTGGCTGCGGCAAGTATTCAAACAATGCCAGCAGGTCCTCGTTTTTGGTCACTTGGGCCAGAGGGCGGCCAGCCTGGGCCGGAGGCTCTAGACGAAACATCCGGCGCGCGGCCGGGTTAGACAGGAGCAGCTTTCTTTCGTGATCAACGGCGATGACGGCGTCTTCGGTCCCACGCAAGATCGCTTCTAATTTGCCTCGCTCGGCTTCGGCCAGGGTGAATAGCCTTGCGTTTTCAATGGCGATGCTGGCATAGTCGGCAATGGCCGAAATCAAAAAGACATCGCGCTCGGTAAAGGGGCGGTCGGCAACCTGGTTAGTCACACCCAACACGCCAATCACCCGCTCCGGCGGCGCTTTGAGCGGCACCATCAACAGAGCCTTGACCAGATAAGAGGTTCTGATCTTGTGCAATTCGCTGCCGTTGAGCACGACCGGGCGGCCAGTGCTGACCACGCGCCCCAGCACCGTATCATCCACACGCATGCGCAAGCCCCGGGTGGTGCGCTGGTCAAGGTTTTTGGCCGCGCGCAGATAAAGCTCGTTGGTGTTTTCATCTAGCAGCATCAGCGAGCCTTCTTCGGCGCGGGTCAGGTAAACGCACGCCTCCACTACTTCGGTTAGGACACGTTCCAGGTTCAGTTGGGCGGTGACGGTCTTGCCCATTGTGTAAAGCGCGTTCAACTCTTGCAGTTGGCGCTCTGTTTGCCGGCGTGTTTGGTTGAGCTTTTCAATCATCTCGTCGCGCTCACGCCGGGCGCGTGCTCCGACCAGGGCGCGATCCAGCGTGGCCAGCAGCTCGGGCGGATCGAATGGCTTGACCATAAAATCGCACGCGCCATAGTGAAACGCTTCAGCCACCCACGGCTCTGTGCGCCGCATGCTCACCAAAACCACGGGAATATCTTGTCCACTCTGGCGCACCTTCTTGAGCAATTCCAATCCGGCCTCGCCGGCAAGCTGCATTGACAGGATGATGGCATCGGGAGATTTTCTCAGGGCTGTGCTTAGGCCGCTTGCCAGGTCAGTAGCGGCCAGCACTTTGTACCCTGCCGGGCGCAAGGCTGCCTCGGTCAAAAAATCGCGCGACTGGGCGCTATCATCAATGATCAAGATGGTTTCGTTTGCCACACTATCACCTGCGGTGTTATTGCTCTACCTACCCTACATCATAGCACATTTTGCGGCGGTGGGCTAATGGTATCTTTTCAATAATCCGGGGTGAGGGCAGGGCATGCCCTGCCCAGACAGAGTAATCGCAAGGATTACCCCCACATTTTGTGGTGGTCGGCTAATAACCCTATCCAGCAAAAAAAGAGACTGTAACAAGCCCACCGACGCGGCGAAGCACCCTGAGCGGAGCGCAGCGTAGTCGAAGGGTGCGCCATCGGTGAGGATGCTACAGTGTCAAAAAAAAAGCCCATCTTGGCGCCGCCAAGATGGGCTTTTCCGATAGAGTTTGGGTCATTTACTGGGGGGGCGCAGCAGGGTCTGGGGCTTGGGGCGGTTCTGGCGCCCTGGCGGGTGTGGTGGGTGGCGCAAAGCTAACTGGTGCTTGGCCTTCCAGCGGCATAATAATCATCAAGATAAGGTAAAACACCACCCCCGATCCGAAACCTGCCAAGACAGCCAAGACAAATAGCAGGCGAATCAGGGTGGGGTCTACATCCAGGTATTTGCCCAAGCCGCCGCATACCCCGGCGAACATCTTGTCTGTATTGCTGCGGTATAATCTGCGTTCCATTGTTGCCTCCTTCAACAGTTTATGCTTTTGCACCAGGCTAGTTTAGGATTGGTAAAAAAACAGTTTCCATCAACGTCATAGAGAACTTTTTTGCTTCTGTCTTTTAATACGCACTTGCGAGCATTGGGTTGCGTGGGCATTTGACAAAGTTATCTGGTTGTGGCAAACTAGCTTTGGGTTTGCAAATGTGCTTTCCTGGCGTTGGCGCAGAAACAAGCTAACTGCTCAGCCTACCCTCCCCCAGGGTGCAATTTGGCTGCCTTGGCGGGTTTGCACCCCCTGTCGAGACGCGTTTGTTCACCCAAATGCGTTCAAACCTGTGGGAGGGTGTTGAGGGCAACAGTTGCTTGGCGGATGGGAGGTCGTTGGATGGGCGAGTACACGTGGGTTTTTATTATCATCGTAGCGATTGTGATTGCAGGGGGTGTGGCTGTTGTGTTGAGCCGCAGGCGCAAGCAGCCCACACTACCCGCGCCAGAACCGCTGCCAGCTCAACCCGAACCAGCCGCGCAGATAGAGGCAGCTCTGATGGAGCCTTTGCCGGTGGTCAGCGCGCCCTCTGCCGCCCTGCCGCCCATGGCGGCCCCGCAGTTTTTTGAATTGAGCGGGCTCGATGGCAAGCTGGTGCGCTTTCCGCTGAATAAGGCGTTCAACACTATGGGCTGCGCTGCTGATAATGACATTGTTGTAGACGAGCTGTTCCCCGGCTATGAGACCGTGGCCGAGCGCCACGCGCGGGTGGAATTGCGGGGCGACCTGGCGATCATTGAAGACCTGAATCCGGCTGTGCCGGATGCTACGGGCGTATTCGTCAACGACCGGCGCACCGGCAAAAATTTGTTGCGCAATGGTTGGCGGGTTGGCCTGGGTGGTGTGGAATTGGTGTTTCGCACCGCCGGGTTGGGCACTGCCCCTCTCAACTTGCCCGATAATCTTGGTCGGCCTGGAGATGCAGAACGCAAGCCCCAGCGAGACATGCGCCCCTTTGCCACGTTGCCCGAAGGCGCGTTAATTGGCGACCAGTATAATGTTATCGAAATCACCAGCGAGTCGCCGCATTTGAATGTGTATGTGGTGGAGAACCTCAACCCAGTTCGGCGGTGTTCGCGCTGCGGGTTTGAAGAGAACCCCATTGACCGCCAGATGTGCCTCAATTGCAGCGCCGTGCTGGATGATGCCATGCCCTATTATCCCCACTACCAGGTCAAAGAGACCGATGAGCCTGCGAATTTGGCGGTTGAATTGCAGCTTACGGGCCTGACCCATTCGGCGGCCTTGTTGCCGCGTGGAACATTGGAAGAGACTCCGTATGGTCACATTAGACGCACTTTTCTCATTGGCCCCGAAGCGCCGCGTTGGCTGGTGGCCACAGCGCGGGTGCCCCAAAAGCTGACCGATGTGCTGGCGTGGGGCGAGCAATTGGCCGAAGGAATGAATTACTTGCACCAAAACAATGTAGGTATGGGGACCATTGACGGCTGGCGCGTGGCGCTAGATGGCCCATACGCTCGCTGGGTTGATTTTTCGTTGTGCGAACATATTCCAGAAGGCGAGCACGCCGCGCGCTTTGCTTCTGATGTGGTGGGGCTGGCGGGGGTGTTGTATTATCTGCTGGTGGGGCAGCGCGACTATTCGATCCAGCAAGTGGCTGTCTTGCCGCCGGTGGTGGGCGCGCTGTTCGACCGGGCGTTGGCCCAAAAGAGCTTCAAGACGGCCCACGAATTTGCCAAAGCGATTCAGGCGGTTTCGGTGGAGGTGCATCGCCCGTCTAGCATGGAGCTGCGGGTGGGACGCTGCAGCAACGTGGGCCGGGTGCGCCAGCTCAATGAGGATAGTGTACTCACGCTAGAGCTGACGCGCATCCGCCGCTCGATCAGCGACCCGATGGGGTTGTATGCTATGGCCGATGGCATGGGCGGGCACGCGGCGGGCGACGTGGCCAGCGCGCTGACCATTGATACGCTGGCGCGCAAGGCTCTATCTGAGCTGTGGATGGACTATTTGGCCGAGTCTAATTCGCTGCCCGATGTCAAGGGCTGGCTCAAACAAGCGGTGCAAGAAGCCAACCAGGTGGTGTTTGGGCGGCGGCGCGCTTCGATGAGCGATATGGGCACCACCATAGTGGCTGCTCTGATCTGTTGCGGCACAAACACAATAACCATTGCGCACGCTGGCGACAGTCGGGTGTATCTTGTTAACAAAGACGAGATTCGGCAGGTGACAACCGACCATTCGCTGGTGCAGCGGCTGATACAATTGGGCCAGTTGCGGCCCGAAGAGGCGCGCACCCATCCGCAGAGGAATGTCATCTACAAAAACCTGGGCGACAAGCCGCGCGTCGAGCCGGATATGATAGAGGTCAAATTCGAGCCAGGCGACCGGCTGTTGTTGTGTTCGGACGGGTTGACGGGCATGGTCACCGACGTGCGCATTCAGCAGATTGTCATGGCGGCTTGCTCACCTCAAGAGGCTTGCTTGCAATTGGTGAACATGGCCAATGCGGCCGGAGGCGAAGACAACATTAGCGTGATTATCGTGGAGGTGGAGACACCAGCATGAGAGGCCCCGTAAGGTATCGTATCCGGCGCATCGAGGCAATGGCTGGCGCCAAGTTTGGCTGCGCAGGCGGGACGCTGGTGGCCTTGCCTTTGGGATTGGTAGTTGGCTGGCTGGCCCGAGTGCTGGTGGGCTTGGCCCGCTATACGATGGAGGGCTGGCAGCAGGTGCCGCTTGACCTGGGGCTGGCCCAGGTTCCATTGGATGTGGTGGCGCTGCTTCGATTGAGCGATTGGCTGGCCCAGGCGCGGTTTTGGGATGACGCGCCGGTGCTGGTGATTGGCGGGGCGACGCTGATGGCGATTGCTTTGGTGGGGTCGGTGGGCAGTCTTTTGGGCTGGATTGGCGCGGGGGTTTACAATGCCCTGGCTGCATTTTCGGGCGGCCTGGCGATTGATTTGGAAGAGATCGAGTGATTGGGAATAGGTAGCCAACGCATCTCCATGCGTTGGCGGACTGGCAGGGGGATGCAAGTCCTTTTCAACCGCCAGCGTATTTGACATATCGCCGGAAGTATGGTATCTTTTGGCGCGCAATTTGTACGGCTCGTGTGAGGAAAGTTAGTCATCATCAAAAAACCGCCAGTTCTATAGCACTTGCCTGGCGGTTTATTTATTCTCAGGTGGGTTTTCAGCCTGTCCCGTAGGGATGCGGGGCTACAGGCTTGATTCCAAAATAGCACGAATATTAGGAGGTTTTTAGAACAATGTCAGAGCAAACACGTAATATGGGTACTGTTCGTTGGTTTAGCCGTGTCAAGGGTTACGGCTTTATCCAACCTGATGGCGAGGAAAAGGACGTTTTTGTCCATTTCAGCGCCATCACAGGCGAGGGGTATCGCAACCTGCATCAGGGTCAGCGGGTCGAGTTTTCGGTCGAGTCTACCGACAAGGGCCCGCAGGCTGTTCAGGTGGTGGGTCTTGAGACTCCCGAACTTGAGACTCCCGAACTTGAGACTCCCCAACTTGAGACTCCCGAACTCGTTGCCTAGACGCAACGGCCAACATCCCTAGAATTGGCAAACAAAACCCTGGCGAACCAGCCAGGGTTTTTTTGTGCCAGCCTCACACCATTGTCGGCCAAAGCTCAGGGCGTCTGCACATAGGGCTGCAGCCAAGCGGCTATTTCGCGCGCGCCAGCGGCCACCCCATAGACCTTTTTGACCGTCTGGTCTTTGCTAAATTGGGTAGTGGTGCTGCATTGGTCGGGCGGCGAGCCAGCCCAACTCTGTTGGCCAATCAGTTTGGCTGTTTGAGCCTCGTACAGTGTGAGGTCTGTTTTGTACTGGTAACGCTCAATGGAAACCGACTGGCCGTTTTTTAGCTTGTAAGGGCAGGTTTCGATGAGGACTGTTTCTATTTCGATGCAGGCAACTAGCTGGGTATTTGGCACAGTCTGCGCCAGCCATTCTGCTGAAAAGCCGGTTTCATCGTAAGCAAGCCAGATGCCAGTAAGGCTTTTGAGCAGGACAATTGGGTGAAGGCCGGCACTTGGCTGGTAGGCCGCCGCCTGGGCCACCGGCTGCCCCTTGCAGGCAGATGCGGCCTCCTCTGCCAATTGTTTTTTCTGGGCTAGAACCGTCTGGGTGGCAGATCGCTCCTTTGATTGGGGATTGCAGCTTATGAGGGCGCAAGCCAATACGAGGCAGGCGGCGGCAATTAGGCTACGCTTGGCGGTTAGGCTATTCATCGTTATTCTCCTGGTATTATGGATTTTGTAGGTGGTTGACACCACCCTTTCGAATTGCTTGTAGCGGTTATCGGCTCGTCCAAAAATAGTCAAACTCGGAGCCTGGTGGTACGCCCTCGTCAACAAGAAGGGCTTGTCCGGCGGACAGGTCTGCGGCGTATAATTTGGAATCTAGCGTGAAAATAAAGCCGCCCGAGTCTGGCCGCCAAACCAGCGGACCAACCGAGTTGGCCGCAGCGGGCAGCTTGATTTCTTGGATCCAGGCGCCGTCTATGGCGTAAACTTGGACAGCTTGTCCAAGGACGAGCAGGTAGCGCCGGTCTGGCGAGAGGGTCATTCTGCCGGCGTTGTAGGCGCTTTCGATTATAGAGCCATCTGCCAGCATAAAGAGCGTTTTGATTGTATCGCCCTCAACTGCTTGGAAGGAAAAGCGTTTATTGCCTGCGCCAAAGAACTCGACCCTTGAAGCGGGTTCTTTTATCTTGCGCCGGCTGCCATTGGACAGATTGACAAGAAACAGAGCCCGCGGACTCGTGGCCCCCACCTCTTCAGTGCCGCAAACGGCCAACAGCTTGTTTTGGGGGTCTAGCGCAAACGATTCAAACGTGCCCCCCCACAGAGTAGTGGTGATGCCGCTTTCAATGCCAACACTTTGCAAATCAAAGGTGCCCGCCGGCCCGTTGGTGGCTTTTGATTGCAAGTAGATAGCTGGTTCGATCCACCCCCAGATATCTAAAATGCTGCTGGAAAGCGTTCGCATCAAAGAACCGTCAACCGCGACGGCGTAATAGTTGATGGGCGTACCCTCTCCGCGCGTGAACGCGCTGCTGTGCAAAATCCACTTGCCATCCAATGACCACTCGATGGATTGAATTTGCTCTTGTCCATCGCTCAGGCGCTGAATGGCCTGGGTTTCGGTGTCGTAAACATACAGGTCGGAAGATGGCCCGTCCATCTGACCGGCAAAGGCCAGGTAACGCCCATCGGGCGACCAGGCCAGCGAATAAATGCCATCTATAAAGGCCGCCTGAAGGAAAGAGGAAACAATCAACGAGTCTGCTCCCTCTATGAGCGCAATGCCTTGTTGCGACAGCAGGTCGGCGGCCTGGCGGAAATTATGGGGATAACTGGCTGAAAGCAAAGGTGTGAGCAAGTGTGCCTGGCCGTTGGAAAGGTCCATCAGATTGAGCGCCAAGTCGTAACTTGCTTCGGTCGAGCCGGTGTAAAAAGCCAGCCATTTGCCATCTGCGGAGATAGCTTGCGCCAGCTTGCCTACCACAGCGCCATCGGGCAGGATGTGGATTTTTTGTTCCCGGCCATTTGCGTCCGCGACGACGAGCGCCTGGCGACCGCCCAGTTCCTTTTTGTAAAGCAGCCAAGGCCCATTTGCGGCTGTGGTTGGTTGGGGATAAATCAATTCCCATTCGTGCGAAGGGACATATTCCGCGTCATTACATTCTCGGTGCCGGGCCTCGCTCAACACAAATTGCCCTTGCTCAAAGCGATACCAATACACCATGCCGCAGTCTTTTAACCCTCTGGATGCGACGAGGTTGTATAGCGTTTTTGCGTCTGGGTCAAATGTGGGCAAGCCGTGAATGAGATAAACATCTTGCAGCACCCAGCCCTGCGCGCCTTCTTGGGTCAGTTCTGGCACCGCAAGTTGTCTGGCTGATGGAGGGCTGGTAGCATTATCCAGCAGGTAAATGGATTCTTCTACCCAGTACGGCCCAACTGTACAGGTGACGAAAGCAAGGTATTGTTGATCTGTCACGTGGTAGACGTACACGCCGCCATAGTCGTCTGCCTGGTGGGGCATTAACTGAAACCCTTCTTCACACTCTGCCGGCCAGGCTAAGAGCGCCTGCCAGGCAGGGCGATCTGCATATCGAATGTGCTCTTGGGAAAGGTCAACAAGGGCCGGTCTTGTTGCGATTGCCTGAAGAGTTGCGGCAGGAGAGGGGGAAAAAGTAATAGAAGGTGATGGCAGCAACGGGGGTGGGGTAGAGGTAAGAGTGCTACTGGGAAGCGCGGTAGGGAACGAGCCCAAGTTTGGCGATGGCATACACGCCGCTAGTAGAACAAATATCAAAATAATGAATAGGCATGCAGAGATTTTCAAGTCAACCGTCCTTTCCGCCGCCTGGGCGTTTCTCAATTTGTGGTTGATGGGTTGTGGTAGAGCCACAGTCTGGATTGTCCCCACATGGCCAACCACACCTGGCCGGCCGAGTCTGCCTCGACAGAGCATCCCCCGATTTCATCTGGAGCAATCTGCTCCAGTGTTTGAGGAGTGATGTAATACAATCCCTCGCCAGCGCAGAGCCATGCGTTGCCGACAGCATCAAAGGCAATGTCGCCCGGCGAGGAACCGGGCAGCTCAAGAATGTGGGTCCAGGTATCGCCAGCGACTTTGAAGAGGGCAAATTCCCTCGTCTCGCAAGTGGCGCCGCCGCAGCGTTGTATAGTTACCCAGGGGACGCCGGTTGGATCCAAGACCACGGCATGGACAAAACCCCAGCGCAGTTGTCCATTCGGGTCAACTGGCGGGTGTGGGAATTGGTCCCAGCCTTGTCCTGGGGTGTAGCGCCACAGGTCGCCATCCAAGCCGACCCAGATGCGTCCGGCGCTGTCCACTTCGATATCATTGACACAGCCAGAAGCGACGACGCGCGAGTTTTGCCCCTGCCACTCTTGGCCTGTGAACCAGCGCGCGCCATGCCCGTCGGAAGACTCGCCAATCCATGCGCAATCGGCCACCCATACGTCGCCCTCACCATCTGCGACGACGTCGGTGAGCCAGTAGCTTGTTCCCTCCTCGATCATTGCCTGGGTGGGCGTAAAACCAAGTTGATCGCCGGTGTAAAGCGTCCAACGCTGGCCATCAAAAGCGTGCACATCTACGCTGGTTGTGAGCCACACCACACCTCGCTTGTCGGTGGTGACGCCTTCACGAAACCTTGCGCCAGAATCGGGTTGAGCCTTGACCCAACCTGAATCTGCCCCAAAAGTTGTCCAAGCGTCGCCATTCCAGGCAGAGATGGTATCGCCCTTTTCCGATACCCACCACACTCGCCCGGCCCCGTCAAAGCCGACTGGAACGCCTCTCGTAACCGGGTGCGTAATCCATTCGCCGTCGTTAAGGCGGCTGATGCTGTGCCCAGTGAACAGCCACAAGGTCCCATCGAGAGCAGTGCGCATGTATGCAAGTTCCTTGGCTGGTAGGTCTTGCGTATAAAAAAGTTGGAACGGGCCAATTGCGCTTGGCAGCCCGGTAGGCGATGGTGTAACACCGGGGCGGGCTGCGCGGGTTGGACGAGGTGTAGACGTGGCGCTTGGCATTAGTTGGGGCGGGGGGAAGGCCCTTGGCGTGTAGGTTGCCGGTAGAGATGCAAGTGTTGGGCTGGCTGCTAAAGATGGACGGGGTGTGGTTGGGGAAACTGTGGACGCCAAATCGCCGGGGTGGCCGCAGCCCGCAAGCATGACAACAAGTAGAACAAACGCGCATTTGAATGTCATTCTAGTTTCCAGCCTTTATTGTCAACAAATACTGGCCGGCCTGGCCGTTCACGTCGGATGCTCTGCCTACCCTCCCGCAGGCTACACAAATCTGCGGGAGGGTGAGCAATCGCTTCTTTTACGATGATGACTGATTCCTTAGCACAATTGGCAAATAGATATTGTGTTGGGTGACGGTGATAACGACCACATCTGGCGCAGAGGCCAGGCCCAGCGAGTCTGTGACGACAAGCGTGAAGGTGAGAAGGCCTGCCTCGCCAGGCGCGGTAAAAGTGGGCTGGCTGATTGTGGCGCTGCTCAGGAGCACCATTGGGCTGCCGCCGGTCTGCGTCCACAGCCAGGCCAACGGCAAGTTGCCATCCGGGTCGCTGCTGCCGCTGCCATCCAGAGTGGCCAATTTGCCCACCGTGACAGTTTGGTCTTGCCCCGCATTGGCCACCGGCGGCTGGTTGGCCGCTCCCCCGCTGACGGTAATGGTAAAGACCTGAGTGTCCAAGGCCCCATTGTAATCTCGAACCCGCAGCGCGACGAGGTGCTCGCCTACATCAGAGTTGTTAGGCACGCCGCCCAAGATGGCGGTGCGGTCGGGATGTCCAACAAAGATCAGCCAATCGGGTTTGGCGAGGGCGCTGATGATGAGCAGATCGCCGGCATCGGCATCGGTGGCGGTGATGTGATAGGTGTAGGCCACACCTTGGGTGGCAGTCGTGATGGGCGTGCTGGCAAAGTTGGGCGGATTGTTGACCCTGGCGGTCAACAAAAAGACATCGTAATCAGATGAGGTGCCATCGCTGACGGTGATGGTGATGAGAGATGTGCCCGATATGCCGGTGGTTGGGGTGAGGGTGATGGTGCGGTTGATGCCACTGCCTTTTATGGCAATGCTGTCTAGTGGCACAACGGCGGGGTCGGAAGAATCTTTGGTCAGCGCCAGCGCAACTGGGGGCGTGTCGGGATCGCCCACGGTAAAGGCAATGGGGCCGAGCGGCTTGCCGGCTTTGGCCATTTGATTGGGAATGTTGGAAATGACGGGAGGGTCATTGTTGGCGGCAACGGTGACGGTGACGGTGGCCTCGTCGGTCAGCTCGCCATCAGAGATGGTATAAGTAAAGACGGCGGCATAGTTTGCCATGCGGTTGGTGGGCGTGTAGAGCACAGCGGTTCCACTGATGGCAGCGCTGCCATAGAGAGGCAAACCGAGCGCCGCGATGGAGATGGGATCTCCATCCAGGTCGTCGTCGTTGGCCAGAACATCCACACTCTTGGGGGTGTATTCGTTAGTGTTGGTAATGTCGTTGCGAGCAAGCGGTGGGTCGTTAATGTTGGCGACGGTGACGGTAAAGGTTTGCATACCCACAGCGCCTGCATTGTCTACAACTCGCAGCCTGACCAAGTGGTCTCCCACGGCGGGTTGGTGGGGCGTGCCGCCCAGTGTGGCGGTGCGGTCGTGGTGGTCAATCAGGGTGAGCCAGGCGGGCTTGGCGACGGCGGTGATTGTCAGCGCATCACCAGCATCCAGGTCGGCAGCGGTAATGTTGTAGGTATAAGCCACTTCTTGGGTGGCCTCGGTCACCGGCTCGCTGCTAAACTCGGGCGGGCTGTTGCCTTCTCCAGCGACAAGCACAAAGACGTCATAGCCACAGTGAGAGATGTAGGACGGTCGCCGTATCGCCAGAGATGTTGTGCAAGTGCCATCCTGCGCGGTGACGGTGATGATGGCCGTGCCCGTCATTCCCACAGTGGGAGTAACCGTGACGGTGCGATTCGCGCCGCTGCCGCCAAAGGCAATGTTTGCCGCTGGCACAAGCGCCGTGTTGGATGATGCCCTGTCCAGCGTTAGCGTTTCGACGGGCGTGTCTGGATCGCCCACGGTAAATGGGATGGGGCCGACTGGCACGCCTGGGTCGGTCCGTTGATTGGGAATGTTGGAGACAACCGGCGGGTCGTCGTACGCAATGACGTTAATCGTAACCGCCGCCGTGTCAGTCAGCGAGCCGGTATCGGTGACGATGTAGGTGAAAGCATCGCTATAGCTCACGAGGCGGTTGGTGGGGGTGTAGACGAATTTGCCTGTGGCAGTGTTGATGAGGACGACCGTGCCAGAAACGGGCGCTGTGGTGAGGCCGTATGTGATGGCATCTCCATTGGGGTCATTGGCGCTCAATTTGCTGACCAGAGGATAATCCTCATCTGCGGCGAGTGTAATGTCGTTTGCCGCCGGCGCGATGTTGAGCACGCTCACGCCAGCCGAGCTGGTGTTGTTGCCCGGATTGCTGTCGGTGGAGGTGGTGGTGATGGTAGCCGTGTTGGTCAGGACGCCTGCGCCCGTGGGCACCTTGACCACGCCGGTGATGGTAATGACACCCTCGGCGCCTGCGGCCAGGTCTGCCACGTTCCAGGCATAGCGGCTGCCCGATACCTGTGTGATGACTAATCCGCTGGCAATGGCGCTGGTTCCCACCACCTCAGCAGGGATTGTATCGGTGATGACCACGCCCGTGGCCGTGCTGCCTCCCGCATTGGAAATGGACAGCGTATACGTAATCCGTTCGCCGGGAGCGGCGGAGGGGGGTGTCACACTCTTGGCAATGGTCAAGTCAGCCGGTGGGATATAGTCCCAATAATAAACGTAGGCCGAGCCGGAGGCAGAGCCGAGGTCATCATCCTGGTAGGCCCCGGCCACCACGGTGCCATTGCTGATAGCCACCGCAGCGCCAAACTCGTCATTGTCTGCTGCGTCGGAGGCGGTGAGCTGGGCCACCTGACCCCAGGTATCGGCCCCGCCCTGGTTGCGCTGAAAGATGTAGGCCGAGCCAGAATAGCTGCCGCTGCTGTCTTCATAACTAGCCCCAACGGCCAAGGTATCGCCGCTGGCGGCCAAAGCGCAAGCAAAACAATCATACGTTGCGCCATCGGGGGCGGTGATTTTAGTCACCTCCCCCCATGTATCGGCCCCGCCGTGGTTGCGCTCGAACACGTACACCGAACCATATTCGGTCGAAGAACCGTCATAGTGATACATTCCAATAAAGACCGTATCCTGGCTGATGGCAACCGTCTTGCCAAACCAATCATAGGTTGCGGCGTCAGAGGCGGTGAGTTGGGCTACCTGTCCCCAGACATTGGCCCCGCCCTGGTTGCGCGCAAACACATAGGCCGCGCCAGCACCGAGGGCTGCGTCATCATTGCTCCTGGCTCCAACTACAATCGTGTCGCCACTAATATCTACGGCCTCGCCAAAGTAGTCATAGCTCGCGCCATCGGTGGCGGTGAGCTTGGCTACCTGTCCCCAGGCATCAGCTCCATCCTGGTTGCGCGCAAAGACATAGGCCGAGCCGGTACACACGCCGCCGTTCTCACCCCAGAGCGCCCCGACGACGAGCGTGTCCCCACTGATAGCGACGGCATAGCCGAAAGCATCTCCGCTCATGCCGTCAGAGGCTATAAGCTGGGTCACCTGTCCCCAGGCGTCGGCCCCGCCCGTGTTGCGCTCAAAGACATAGGCAGTGCCGGAGGCCCAGCCAATGTCAGCATCGCCATACGCCCCCACGACAATCGTATCGCCGCTAATGTCCACGGCATAGCCAAAATAGTCGCCGGCAGCGGGGTAATCAGCCGTAAGCTTGGCCACCTGTCCCCAGGCATCGGCGCTGCCCTGGTTGCGCTCGAACACATAGGCCGAGCCGGAAAAGCTGCCGCCCCCCCCCTCGCCATACGCCCCAACCACGGCAGTGTCACCGCTGACAGCGGCAGCATAACCAAAATAGTCCACCGCCGTACCATCATCGGCAATGGGCTTGGCCGTCTCTTCCCACGTGTTGCCCGCGCGGGTAAAGACATAGGCCGAGCCGGATGAGCTGCCGCTATCGTCATCGCCGTACGCTCCAACCAAGATAGTGTTGCCGCTGATGGTGATACCTAAACCGAAATAGTCACTGTCTGCGCCGTCGGAGGCGAGCAGCTTGGCGGCCTGTCCCCACGCATCGGCCCCGCCTTCGTTGCGCGCAAAGACGTAGGCCGAGCCGGAGCTGGAGCCATTGTCGCCGTCTTGATAGGCTCCGACGACAATGGTGTCGCCGCTGATGGCAACCGAGCTGCCGAAATCGTCTTCGTCTGCGCCATCGGAAGCGGTGAGCTTGGCGACTTGACCCCAGGTATCGGCCCCGCCCTGGTTGCGCCCAAAGACATAGGCAGAGCCTTCATCATCGTAATGAGGCGCTCCGATGGCGATGGCGTCTCCGCTGATAGCGACCGACCTGCCAAAATAGTCATAGATCGCGCCATCAGAGGCGAGCAGCTTGGCGACCTGCCCCCAGGCATCAGCCCCGCCCTGGTTGCGCGCAAAGACATAGGCTGAGCCAGAGTTGGAGCCATTATCATCATCGTAATAAGCCCCAGCAACCACAGTATCTCCGCTGATGGCGACCGAGGCGCCGAAACGGTCACCGTCTGCGCCATCAGAGGCGAGCAGCTTGGCAACCTGCCCCCATGCGTCGGCCCCGCCCTGGTTGCGTTGGAATACGTAAGCAGAGCCGGAATCGGAGCCATTGTCGTCGTCTTGATTGGCTCCGACGACGACAGTATCGCCGCTGATAGCGACCGACCTGCCAAAATAGTCATTGTCTGCGCCATCGGATGCGAGCAGCTTGGCTACTTGCCCCCAGGCATCGGCCCCACCCTGGTTGCGCCCAAAGACATAAGCCGAGCCGGAATCAGAGCCATTGTCGTCGTCTTGATAGGCTCCGACGACGATGGTATCGCCGCTGATGGCGACCGAGTAGCCGAAAGCGTCATCGGCTGCGCCATCGGAGGCGGTGAGCTTGGCGACCTGATCCCATGCGTCACCCCCGCTCTGGTTGCGCCGAAAGATATAGGCCGAGCCAGAGTTGGAGCCGTTGTCGTCGTCGTCATATGCCCCGACAACAACCGTATCTCCGCTGGCAGCGACCGAGTAACCGAAAGAGTCATAAGCCTCGCCATCGCCGGCGAGCAGCTTGGCTACCTCGGAAGTTTGGAGCGAATCGGTCGCCGGTGGCAGTTGGGCCACAATCTTGTCCCAGGCGTCAGATGAAAGCCCCTCTGGCGGCGCGCCCGCGCCCGCGTTTTCCGTCGCTTTTTGTTCAAGCGGCGCAGCGCCGACCAACAGCGGCGTTCCCGCGCCAAGAATCAGCGCCATTATCAAAACCAGGTTCAATCCAGGCACAAACAGTGTGAACAATTGTTTTTTTGTCATGAGCTTTTTTCTCCTAAAGTTTTTATCCAGTTTCGTCGTATCTTTTCAATAATCTGGGGTGAGGGCAGGGCATGCCCTGCCCAGACAGTGTAATCACGAGGATTCCCCCCACATTTTAAGATGTTACGTTTCGTCATTTGTTTTGCCTTGGGCAGCTTGGGGATTCTGCCCTTCAGACCCTTGGCTGGCTGCGCCGATTACAGCCTCTAGGAACGCAACCAGCTCTGGCAAGCTGGCAAATCCACGGCGCTCTCCAGTCAATGGAGATTCCAAAGATGCCCGCCAGGCGGCTTGTTGGCCTTTGCCAGAGCGCCACAGGCGAAGCAGAAAAGATAGGTAAGGCTGTGGTTGTTCCATTGCGCCTATTGTAACAATAGACTATCAGCCAATTATCAGGAAACATCCTCTCGCAGGTTGCAGTTTGGCTGCCCGGGTTCACACCAAAGCGTTCAAACCTGCGGGAGGGTTATGTAAGCATAGCCTCTTTCGCCATTAGGAGGGTTGGGGTATAATAATTTCAACACACACATAATGACACACATAATGACACACATAATGGACGAACAATGTCGCGTCTGTGCATTTATTTGTTTGGGCCTTTTCACGTAACTCTCGATGGTGAAGCGCTTGTTGCGTTTGAATCCAACAAAGTGCGGGCCTTGCTGGCCTACCTGGCGCTCGAAGCTGACCGTCCCCACAGCCGAGAGACCTTGACAGGACTGCTGTGGCCCGACCAGCCCGAGCGGGCCGCCCGCCGCAACCTTTCTCAGGCGCTTTTCAACTTGCGCCAGGTTATCCACGATGATGAGGCAGAACCTTCTTTCTTGTGCGTCACCCGTGAGGCGGTGCAGTTCAACCTGCAAAGCGATCATTGGTTGGACGTAACGAGCTTTGCCAGCCACCTGGGGACAGTCCAGACGCATACCCATGCCAATTTGGAAATGTGCCCGGCCTGCATCCAGCAGCTCGAACAAGCCGAGGCGCTTTATAAGGGTGAACTATTGGCCGGGTTCTTTGTAGATGACAACGCCCTCTTTAGCGATTGGGCCGTGCTTTGGCGCGAGCGGTTTCACCACCAGGTTCTGGATGCGCAGCATCGCCTGGCGGCGCGCCATGAACAACGCCGCGATTACGAGCGGGCGTGCCACTATGCTCGGCGGCAGGTAGAGCTAGAGCCGTGGCGAGAGCAAGCCCACCAACAATTGATGCGGCTGCTTGTCCGCATCGGCCAGCGCAGCGCCGCGCTACAGCAGTACGAGACGTGCCGCCGCATTTTGGCCGACGAGCTGAGCATAGAACCTTCTGAAGACACGAGACGCCTGTACCGGCGGATCAAATCTGCGCCAGAGATTGGGGCGCACAATCTGCCGCCCCAGCCTACTCACTTTGTGGGCCGCCAGGCCGAGTTGCGCGAATTGTCCAAACGTTTGGCCGACCCGGCCTGGCGCCTGCTGACGCTGGTTGGCCCTGGCGGCATTGGAAAAACGCGCTTGGCGATTCAGGCGGCCTTGGAAAACCGCGCGGCTTTTATTCACGGTGTCTGTTTTACCTCGCTCGCTTCGCTTCAATCGGCCGAGTTTCTCGTTCTGGCTATCGCGGATGCTCTGCATCTTCACGGCCAGGGAGACCTCCGGGAGCAACTGCTCGACGCGCTGCGCGGCCGCGAGATGTTGCTGGTGCTGGATAACTTTGAGCACCTCATTCAAGGCGGGGCGGACTTGCTGGTTGATATTTTGCAGGCCGCGCCGGAGGTCAAGCTCCTGGTGACTACGCGAGAGCGGTTGAATGTGTATGGTGAGGCAATTTTCGATGTGGGCGGCTTGCAAGTGCCAGAAGAGAAGGATGAGCGCGCGGCAGATTACAGCGCAGTCGAGTTGTTTTTGCAAAGCGCCCAGAGGGCGCGGGCCGGGTTTTCGCCTGGCGAGGAATGGGCCGAGGTCGCGCGCATTTGCCGCCTGGTGGAAGGAATGCCGCTGGGGGTTGAGCTGGCTGCCGGCTGGGTGCGCTCGTTGTCTTGCCGCCAGATTGCCGCCGAAATCGAGCAAACCCTGGCTTTTCTCAGCGCTTCGATCAAGGGCCTGCCTCCCCGGCATCGCAGTGTGCAAGCGGCGTTTGACCATTCTTGGGAACGCTTGGCCGATGAGGACCAGCGCATCTTGAGCAGGCTGGCCGTCATTCGAGGCAGCTTTGACCGCCAGGCGGCGGCGCAAGTGGCCGGCGCGGCGCTTGCCCACCTATCTGCCTTGGTGGACAAATCTTTTCTCAGGCAGGCTCAATCTGACCGTTATGCTTTCCACGAATTGGTGCGGCAATATGCCGTCGAAAAACTGGGCCAGGATCCTGGGGCGGCCCTGGCAGCGCAAGATGCACAGTGCCGTTATTATGCCGGCTTGGCGCGCGCTGAAGCAGAGCGTTTCTTGTCTGGCCAGCAACGGCAATCGCTGGATGCGATTGAAGGAGAGATGGATAACCTTCGTGTGGCGTGGCAATGGGCCTTGGACCATGGCCGCTATGAACGCCTGGCCGAGATGGTGGGAGGTTTGTACAACTTTTGTTTCGTTCGGAGCACGCAGGAAGGAGACATTCTTTTTGGAAAAGCTGTCGTTGTCTTGGAAGGTGTTGTTGCTGCTCGATCCGAGGCAGATGAACGAGTTCATTGCTTGCCCACAGAGGGCTTTATGCTCCTGGGCAAGTTGCTCTGGCGATGGGGGCACTTTGTTCGCTGCCTTTATCCCACAGACGAAAAGACCGAGGCAATATTGCAGCGCAGTGTCATGCTCCTGCGACCTTGCAGCGAAAGGGAGGAATTGGCGCAGGCGCTTTACGGTTTGGGCAGATTCCTTGATGCCGCAGGACGGCACACAGAAGCCAGCCAGGTTTTTCAAGAGAGTATTGAGATTGGACACCAACTGCAAGACCCCAGATACCTGGCGCAGTCGCTCACCGGTTTGGCCGCCGGCGCCAGCAGCGCCGACGAGCTGCCCCAGGCCAAACTATTGGCCCAAGAAGGCCTGGCAATCCACCGCAAACTGGGTGACCTGAGGGGAATGACCTCCAGTCTCAGCGCCTTGAGTTCAGTGGCCTATTCTTTGGGTGATCAGGCCGAGGCAAAGCGCTTGTGCCTGGAAACCAAGGCGCTGCTCGATGAGCTGGGCGACTCTAGCGGAGTGACCGTCACGCTCAGCAATGTGGGGCACGTGTGTATGGAGATGAAGGACTATGAGGCGGCGGCTCAATACTTGCAGGAGGCCTTGCAGAAAAGCGTGGCATTGCGTCAGAGTCGGTTTGTTATGAATGTCCTGCATGGCTTGGCCGAGCTGGCAGCCAGAGTGAACCGTTATAGGCTGGCTTATGAACTGGCGACCTTTGTGTGTTGCGCCCCAATGACGTTCCAAGGCGTGATCGAGGATGCACATCACTTGATAGACGAAATGGAAACCAGGCTGCCGCCAGACATCGTGGTGGCCGCAAGAGCGCGGGCTGTTGCTTGGACAGTGGATGATGCTGTGGTCGAGGCATTGACGCTGCTTGAAGGAGAGTAAACGCTTGTGCCTCTAATCTCCATTGGCATTGCCTGGCTGGTTGGAATTTATCTGGCTGCTCAAGTGAGCTTGCCGCCTGTGGCGATAGCGCCCCTCGTTGTTCTATCCATTGGCTTTGCTGCCGTTTTCAGGCGCAGCCCCCGCCAGCGTTGGGCTGCTCTGTGCGCAGCGGCGGCGCTGCTGGGCGCGCTGCGTTACTCTGTAGCGCAGCCCAGTTTTGACGAGCACACCCTGGCTACCTACAACAACCGCAACCAGATTGCCACAGTGGTAGGCATGGTAGCCAGTGAGCCTGACATGCGTGACACATACATTCGCCTGCGAGTGCAGGCCCAGACCCTGGCCTTTGGCAAAGGGCCTGCCCTCCCCGTAAATGGGCTGGCGCTGGTGCGCGCGCCGCGCTACCCCGAATATCACTATGGCGACAAGCTCTCTATCACCGGTTTGCTGGAATCTCCGCCAGTATTACAGGATTTTGATTATCGTGCCTACCTGGCCCGGCAGGGCGTCTATTCGCAAATCACGCGCCCCCAAATCGAGTCAATCAGCTCTGGCAATGGCCTGGCGCCCTATGCGTGGCTGCTGGCGCTCAAGGCGCGCGTGCAAGCCGTCATTGCGCAGATTTTGCCCGAACCGCAAGCTTCGCTGCTCACCGGCATCTTGCTCGGCATCGAATCGGGCATTCCGGCCAATGTGCAAGAAGCGTTTCGCATCACCGGCACGTCGCACGTTATTGCCATTTCTGGCTTTAATATGACCCTTTTGGCCGGCTTGCTCAGCGCTGTGGCAACGCGCTTGTTTGGCAAACGCTATGATTTTTACATCATTGTCACCGGCTTGTTTCTTTACACGGTGCTGGTGGGCGCTTCGGCCTCGGTGGTGCGCGCGGCGATTATGAGCGCTTTGTACGTGTGGGCCATACGGCTGGGCCGGCAGAGCGCGGCGCTCAATTCGCTGTTTGCGGCCAGCATCGTGATGACCTTGCTCGATCCATACACGCTATGGGATATGGGCTTTGTGCTCAGTCTTTCGGCCACGCTTGGGCTGATCCTTTACACCGACCGCATCCAACAATTCTTTGAGCGCCTTTTGCTGCGCGCCTTGCCCGCCGAGCGCGCCCGCCAGGCTTTGGGCTTGCTCAATGATGCGCTCATTGTGACGCTGGCCGCTCAGCTCACCACGCTGCCTATCATCATTTATGTGTTCCGGCAGTTATCCATCGTTTCTTTATTAACTAATCTTTTGATTTTGCCTGCCCAGACGGGTGTTCGATTGTTGAAACGTTCGTGTTCTCCACCCATTCCCATTGCGGTTTGACATCATATCTCCTTTTGAGCCCCATGTGCCTCATTCGACATCTCACCGAATCCTCAGTGCGGTCAAGTCGCGCTAGTACTTCAGACAAGCTTAACTCTCCGCGGTAATGTTGTTGCAATATTTCATCCTCCCACGGCTCATAAGCATAACCCCCTCCCCCGTGATCAATCGGGCGCTTTAGCCCTAACTTTAAACCCTTCGCTCTGATTTGCCGCCAGGTTTTATTGAGCAACAAATCTGCCAGTTCATCTCGCGGCATGGTTTCAAAATGCTTTTTGAGCACTTCTACTTCTTCATCTGACCAACGTCGGTGAGGCTCGAAATAGGGCCGGTGAATAGCAAGGTCTTGCTCCAATCCGGTGCGCCAAGTCAGACGCGCCATAATCAGATTGGGCGATGGCCATATTGTCACACGGTCCAATACCAGGCGCAAGAAAGCATTTTTGAGATTCGAAGGCTGAACTTCCCATCCTTCTGCCAGATTGGATAAGAACCGTTGAACCAACTCGACATCATCTTGCGTGATTGCCGGCCCAACGAGTTTGCCTATTTCGGTACCCTCAAGATGAGACAATTCCTTGAGCCGGGCAAGCCGCTCCTGGATCATCAGTTCAATCTTCGCCGCCCGGTCGGACGTGAGTGATGCATTGGCAAAATTGTACTCCAGGTTTTCAATCTCGCGGACCAGCCGTTCATATTCTCTGCTGAACGCCGCCGTTCGGGTTTTAGTTTCCTCATATTCTTGCGTTAGACGTTCGATGACAGCACCTGCTAATTCAGGATATGCGCATTGTGAGACAACCGCTTCACCAATCGGACCGTCAAGATAGTCTGCTATGATTGTTAAATGAGCATCGTTGAAGTCGTCTCTGCATTGATAGTTCGAACGCTTTTGCTGCGGTGTTTTGTTAGAATATACCATTCGTTTTGGCACCTCATGCAAGCCACAATAGAGAATGCCAGACAGCGGCAACGGAGGAAGTTCGCCGCGTGGGCGATGCGGCTGACTATGAAACGATTCTTGTACCGCCCAAAAAATTTCTTCGTCAATGATTGCCGGATGGTTGTTGGTTTTGACTACTTCGCCTGCCCAGACCCACCAACCAATATACACCGGGTTTTGCAAAATACTGCGTACTCCTCTAAACGTGAGAGGCCAGCTGCCATCAGAATTCCGTTTGGTTCGGGCAAGCGATTTTAGATTAGCTTTGACGCTGGCCAACTCTTCTGGGAAGGGGGAAAAAACAATACTTTCGTTCCGGCAATGCCGCACGATCTGCGCTACTGTTGTCCCTGGAATCCGAGCCATTCGGAACAGGTGACGAATTATTTCAGCGTGAGTTTCAAAAATAATGAGCTTGTGATAGTTTGGGTTGTCCACCAGATCTGCATTGACCTCAATTTGCTTTCTCACATCCAGGACATACCCAAGTGGAAGGCTGCTGCCGCCGTAGAACCCTTGCCGCGCTTTAAGGTTTTGCCCACCTTGCAACCGCGCTTTCATGATGTCTAACTCGTCTGCGGCCCGTTCGGCTTCCAGTCTGTATATCCGCATGTGCATTCGATCATTCAGATTCAACCGCATCTGAGGCGTTATGATGAGCACATTATGCTGCTTGCACAGTTCCCCGAACGAGTAGGCGTTAATCAGCGTCTGGTCGCGAAACAGCCGGCAGATTTGAACCACATAGACGCTTTCCACGGCATCAGTCTCAATTTGAGAGATTAGGTAAGCCAATCCCTCGCGCTCCTCCCAACCTAAAGTGCCAGATAGACCGAGATCACGCCTTTCCACATGAATCTGCTCATCCGAGTATCCATCTTGCTTGGCAAGATCAGCGAGCCCCACTTGCGCCTGAAGAGAGTAAAGATGCTTTTTTAGTTGCTCGTATGTGGACAAGCGTAAATAAACAAAAGCCGTTCCCCGATGGTGAATTTCCACAAGATTATCCCAATTGGTCGAAGACTCGGCCTTGGGCCGGACACGCCCCCCAAAGTTCCTATCTGCTTGGTTCATGGGTTGTACTCCTTTGTTCTGTTGATGAAACACCTAAACAAAAACCGACCTGTCTTGCTTCAAGCTGACAGGTCGGTCCGGTGGCAACACTGTTGCGCCAAATGCGGCACAGTGGTATAGTTTTACATAGCCCCTCGCTGACCCTATCAGCGATTGGGTCAGGGCTGTGCAGGTGGTATCAACACCTACACAGCCCGCCCCCCGAAATATTTAGCTCAGTTTGTTACCCGCCTGCTTTTTCCCCTGGCTCTCCTTCTCTTGACGTATCTTTATCTTCCCTGCAATCCAGTCTTCCAATAACTCGCGGATAACGGCTGACAAGCTAACATCTAGATCTACAGCTTTGCGCTTGGCCTGCCGTCGGAGATCAACAGGGACCGTGATTGTGGTTCGATCAGTGCGTTCAGGCATATCTTACTCTTTGTGCATAATGATATAATGCTGCACACTATTATATACGCTCTGTCGTGTTTTGTCAAGAGGGTGAACTATTTGGGATTTGGGCATCTTTGCCACTGGCGGACATGGTTTCAATCACCGCATGTTGTTGAAGGTGCTGTGCATCAAGCAAGACCTGCGCCATTTTTGCCAACACTTCTACCAGTAGCGGGACACAAACAGGGTTCGTCGTATCAGTGTCCACCTGATTGGCGATTACTGGCTTGCTATTTCCGGGGACTGGACGGCCTGTCATCATACAATTTACCTGTACTATACCGCACATGCTTCAAGGTACACTGGATTCGAAGGACAGTGAAGGTGTCATCTTGCCAGCATCCGGCGCGTTTCTGGATCAAGTTCAACCTCGGGGGCATTATGTCCTACCAATTCACTGGCTTCAGTTTGTGATTCTGTAAGAGTTTCCAAAATTGCCATGCCTGCTCTCTCATTTCAAAGCCACTCACCTGGGCTAGATTTCATCTTTACCTTTTCAAAACGCGCGTTTCCCAACTAACCTGCGCTGCCGCCTTGACTCTTAGGCCAGCACTTGTGTATTGAATGGAGCAAGAAATGCATGTGTTCTGTAACCACCCTAATTGCTTACAGACCCTCATCCTTGCCATTTCCTTTTTCTGGCAATACCTTGGTCACAAGTGTGCTTCTCTCTATGCTTTTGGCTTTGAGCATCGAATTGAGTATAAAACGCGCGTGGGTCAACTGTTCCTCGTCCAGCAAAGGGACCATAGCCATAACTTCGTTAGCCAGGCAATTAGCGCCTCGTCCATAAATGTCTATGCCTGCAAGTTGCAGTAGCTTTAGCATCGGCACATTGAACACCATGGAAAGCGCCTGGTATGTCTTTAGACCTGGATCTCGCCTCTCACTGAGAATGCAGTTCACCATAGAGATCGAGAGATTTCCTATCTTTGCCACATAGGACACCGTCCAGCCTCTCTCGCGCAGTTCTTTTGCCAACCAGTTTGCCAGATCGCCTTTCATCAGGACTCAGTATATCCTTGCCTGCAAGCACACGGGTAGCGAAACTCGCTACAATTGTCACGAATTTATCGGGTTTGAGGATTGCAGATTAGACAGCGCCGCCCGAATTAAAAAGGAGCCTCGCTCCTGCCTGGTCTCTTGGCAGGAGTGAGGCCCCCAACTGTCCTCCGAAATGTTGCGGCTATCTCAGTCGCCGCTCAACGACTCCCGTTTGCTCAACAGGTCAACGTAATCGTCTCAACCATCAACAAGTATTCGCTTGTTTCTAATGTAGCACAATCGCGTCCCATTGTCCACACCATTTTGTCACGCTTGGTGGAATGCCGTCTTGATCTATTCAGATCGGATAGATGACCCCGCGCAGTAGGGAGTGCCTGCGCGCCATTTCTGGCCGCTTGCACTGTAGACTTGTGCTCCGCCAGCATGTGGGTCAATAGTTTTAGATTTTCAAGAGTGTTGTCAACGATCAAGCTGCTATTTCGCATTTCGCTTCCAACCAGTTTGAAATAGCCTGGTACTCGAAATTTTCGGCCAGTGTATCCAAAGCCTCGGCCAGGCGGGAATCGTATTCACGGATACGGCCAATCGCCAATTCAACCTGCGCGACGTTGGCGCTCGATGCGGCCAAATGTAGCGCCGTGATGAGATCGCGGGGTAGCACAGACGGATTCATCGAGGCCAAGGCTTGCGTTGGTGTGACAATTTGTTGAGATGGCTTGACATTGTCCTCGTAGACAAATCGCGCGCCCAAGTGCTTGGCCATAGCGTTGAAAATATCTGCTTCTCGAAACGGTTTGCGCACAAAATCGTCACAGCCCGCTGTCAGAAACTGGGATTTTTGCTCCTCAAGCGCATAGGCTGTGAGGGCAACGATCTTGACTGACGGGTCGCACTGCCGGATCGCCCGCGTGGCCTGCCGGCCATCCATGACCGGCATCTGCATATCCATCCAGACCAAATGTGGCTGCCATTCTTCCCATAGCTTGATGGCTTGTTGCCCATCAACCGCCTCGCGTATCTCGAACCCGGCGCCGGCAGACTGCAGCACCGCGCTCAATAGCTCTCGGTTCATCTGCTCATCTTCAACCACCAAGATGCGATAGACACCCTGCCCTGGCTCCAGCCCGATTACGCGGCGCGTGGGCGGCGGGGGTTGTATCTCCATTATGGCCACCGGCTCAACAGGGAGGCGAACGCTAAAGATGCTGCCCTGGCCCACCGTGCTTTCGACGGCGATTTTGCCCCCCATCGCCTCAACGTATTGGCGGCTTATGGCCAGGCCTAATCCCGTGCCCGACGAAACCAGATCATCGTGCGCGCGGGTGAATGCGTCAAAGATGTTGCCTTGTTTGTCCGGCGGAATGCCAATGCCTGTATCCTGAATCTGAAAGTAGAGTTGCGAGCCTTGGGCCGCAACGCGCAGCCTCACGCTGCCCCGCTCAGTGAACTTGATTGCATTGCCTAACAGGTTGATGAGCACCTGGCTCAGTTTGCCCTGGTCGGCGCGAATGAATTGAGGAAGGTCTGGCGCGCGCTCAAAGACGAGCGAGAGTCCCTTTTGCTCGGCGCGCAGGCGGAACATTTCCTCCAACCTCCGCAGCATACCGTGTAGATCAAATTCCTCCCTTGTTAACTCGAGTTAATAGGAATTTCCTTTTTGGCGGGGCTTGACGGCAGCGCGGGGGTTGAGTACACTGGCTGGTATGGCCGAGACCGGAAAAGAACAAAAGAACGTCTTCAAGCAGATTTTTGAAGATGGCTGGGCCGACTTCAAGCG
>JBGSMF010000233.1:0-19087 GCA_041740315.1 Thermoflexales bacterium | reverse complement strand
TTTATCGGAAATAACGTAGCCAACGTATCCCCACACCCTGTCTGCGCCAGGCAGGCTGCACTCCCGAAGGGGCCAAGCGCAGCGCAGGTGCAAGCCTGCCCTGGACGGGCAGTCCAGGGTGTACGTTGGCGGACTGGCATGAGGATGCCCGTCCTGCTATTTCCGATAAGGTCTAATGTCTCCTAGTTTGACAGACCCAAGACAGTAAAGTAAAATTTTCAGCCAGGAGGGGTAAATGTCAAACACCGAATTTAGATTCTTTGAGCAAGCACTCTCAAAAACCGAGCGCAAGCTGTGGGCCAAGCTAGACAGTCCCCATAGAATCCAGGGGTTTCTGGACGACATCACCTATAGCTCGGACGAGTTTTATCGCTGCCCGCTGCGTGTTTTGAGGGAGCGCCTAGGGCATTGTTTTGATGGCGCGCTGTTTGCCGCCGCGGCTTTGCGAAGGATTGGGCACCCTCCCCTTATCTTGGAAATGTTGCCCAACGATAGGGACGACGATCATCTGCTGGCGCTGTACAAAGTTGATGGACACTGGGGCGCGCTGGCCAAATCTAATTTCGTGGGGCTACGCTTCCGCGAGCCAATCCACCGCACGCTGCGGGAACTGGCGCTATCGTACTTTGAGCAATATTACAACGTAGAAGGCGAAAAAACGCTGCGTGGCTATACGTTTCCCCTGAATCTGGAAAAGCTGGACAAGCTAAACTGGATGACCAGCGACGTTCACCTGGAGCAAGTTGCAGCAAGTCTGGACAAGCTCCGGCGTGCGCAGCTTGTCACACCGCACATGGCAGCCAGTCTGTCGCCGGTAGACCGGCGTTCGCGCCAAGCGGGACTGGCTGGCTCTGTGTCAGCGGGTTTGTTCAAGCCGTCCAAGAAAAAAACGTAACATCGCAATTCACCACAGAGACACGGAGGACACAGAGATTTAAAAGGGGATCTCCGTGTTCTCCCCCCGGCGCTTGCCGCTGCGCGGCAGCGCCAGGGGCAAGTGTGTGCCTCCGTGGTTAAAAATCTTACGAACTATTCTATGAATGCGCCCTACTCGTCTTGCTCTTGCTCCCGCACCCAGGCGAACTTGCGCTGCAGCGTCTTGGGGTAATACAAGCCCAGCACGTCGTATTCTACCTGCTGACCCCAGGTGTAAAAGACGCGCGGGTCAATATAAGATTTCAGGCTGGTGCCCAGGTTCCAGGTGCGGCCCTTGGCAGCCACCGCGCCCTGAATTTTTGCTTTGCCCAACGTTGCCTCGGCCCGTTTCAGCTTGCGCTCGGCTACATCTACCTTCTTTTGGGCCTGGGCGATCTTTTTTGCATAGCGCGCTGCCAGCATCTGGCGCTGCTCTGGCTTTTGGGCTTCCTTTTTCTTTTCACGCGCCTCGCGCTGCACCGAGGTCAGCGCTTCTTTGAGCTTGCGTGCCTCGGCGCGATAACGCTCTACCTGCTCTTCCAGCGTGCCAAGGCGGTCTTTGGTGCGCTGGCGGCGGTCTTGCCAGTTATCTGGCGCTTTTTTATAGTGATTGCACAACAGCGCCGCTTCAAGATTGGCCTGCACCACTGCGCCCCACTTTTCATAATCTGGATCGCTGGCCTCAACCTCGGAAGCCTGCAAGCTATCGCGGACGGCGCGAGTGGCATGGTGGGTGCGAAAGACCTTGGCCGTCAACCCAGACAGCACTTCAGATAAATAGGTGTTCACGTCGCCGCTGTCAATATCTGGAAAGATTTGCGGCTTGTCATTGTTGGCCGAGTTGGATGGGCGCGCCTCTTGAATCAAGCGTTCCAGATTCTGCTGCACCACCGGCGGCAGTGGAATCTTTTTGTGCCACAGCACCGAATCTTTGCCTAAAAACCTAAACTCGCCCGCGCCATCAGGATGCAAAGTGACGTGCTCGGGCCGCAGCGTGGTCGCGCCCACCGTATCGGCCTCGTCAGGGTCTTTTTCATCGCCCACCCGCAGACACAAGGCATCAATCAGATAGCAGGCTGTAGCCACCATGCGCCGCTTGGCATTGGCATCTTCCAACCCACGCTCAATGTGCTGGCTCACCATCTCCAGGTTTTTACGCAAGTCTTCCGCCTTGTCAAACTTGGCCGCTTCGCGTACCTGCTTCACTGGCGCGGTATCGCTCAGCCAGATGTATTTGAGCTTGGCAGAGAGTTTATCTTCCCAACGCGCCACCCACAACGATTCGGGCTGCCAGATAATCGCAGCCCACTCGCCTTTGGGATAAGCGTCAGCATCAACAGGACTGTGGTTGAGCGTAACATCCTGCTGGCGCGCGCCCTCTTTCCACTTGCCGCGCAACGGGTGCTTGCCCCGCCCCATAAAGATACCGCTCGGCTCGGCCATGTAATTGCCCAACTCAACTCGCTCGCCATCGAGGGTAGCATAGCCATACTGCTCTTTGAGCCTTTCGCGCTCTGCCTTGCGCTGGGCCGCCAGCTCTTTGCGTTCTTCGGGCGTCAATTGCTCTCTGGCAGCGCGCTCGGCTGCCACAATCACAAGCGCCGGGCCAAAATCAATCTCCTCAACTGAAAGGGTTGGTTTGATGCCCAGAGCCGCGCTAAAATCCTGCATAAAGTTGCGCACAAAGACCGCATCTTCCACATACGGCGTGCCCTGCTTTCTGGCCCAGGCCATGGCCATTTCGATTTGCGCTTGCGTCAACTCGATCGGTTCGCCGCGAATTTCAAGCCGCAGGTTGAGCGGCAGTATCACCACAGGTACCAAGATTCCGTTATGTTCAAGCTGATTTGGCATACTTTTCCCCAACAAAAATATGGTGTAACTGCTCACCCTCCCGCAGGTTTGAACGCCTTTTAGCAAGCACATGCGTCTCCATCGGTTTCGCAGGCCCTCCAAAGCCGTCAATTTGTAACCTGCGGGAGGGTAGACTGAGCAATTACAATATGGTTTATTTGCTGGCAGAGGATAACCCAAATATGGCTAGTTGTCAATCTGGCCTGCCAGCCACCAGTAAATGAACCAGGCAATCACAAACGCCACGACCAGAGCAAAAACCCAAGACATATTGGGGATGGCAGCCAACATGCCCAACAAGCCAATCAAGGCCAGCGCAATCGCTCCTGCAATCAACACATTGCGCCACCTGCCTCGCTTGGCGCGAAAGATGGCGGCAATTGGCATCAACATCATCCCGGCTTCCACGGCCCCGGCTACCAGGCCCCAATTTTGCAAGATTAACCCAGCCGCCCCGCACAATGTGGCTACCGCCAGGCAAATCGCCGCCCAGTTAGAAGCCGTAATCTCTTCTTCCAGCAGCGCCGCGCGGCCCAGCCGGTCAAAGCGCAGCAGCAGGTTGAAAAACAAATCGGCGGTCCAAGCTGCAAGCACAAAGAAAAAATAAAACAGGAACAGGGGCAAAGCCACAAACAACAGCGGCGGAAAAGCCCGGCTGAGGATGCGCAGTGCGCGCAAGGCGACCTTGATCCAATGATCAAGCGCGCGCGCCTGCGCTTTGCTGAGCCGCGACAGCCACAAGTCAAAGCTCAGCAGCAAGCGGTACAAGAAAAAGCGCGCCTTCATCGCCTCGACAATGCCAAAGCGGGCCCATTCCGCTAGCGGGTCAAGCCGCAGCGCTTCGCGATAATGGCGCATGGCTTCTTGGGGCTGATTGCGATGCAGCATCAGCCAGCCCAGGTTGGCATGGGTGGCGGCATTGGCGGGTTCGCGGGCCAGGGCTTGCTCGATGGCCTGCCCGGCCTCGGCCTGACGCCCCAACTGAACCAGGGCCATAAAGCGCAGATTGATGCAATCTACATCCTGCGGGTCGAGGCGCAAGCCTGCTTCTGCCGCTTGCAGCACTAGAGGCCACTCTCGGCTGGGCACATAGACACGGGCCAAAAGGCCAAAGAATAGGGGAAAATCAGGCGCCAGCCTGAGCGCCTCTTGAATAGAGCGTAGCGCCTGCTCGGGCCGGTCCAGCTCCAACAAGACCAGTCCCAAGATGGCATGAGGAAACGCAAAATCAGGCGATAGCCCCACCGCAATTTTGGCTTCTTTCAATGCCTCATCAAGCTTGTAGCTTGGCTCTTGGCGCGTGGACGCGAGTTGTTTTGAGTATTGCCGGGCCAAGACCAAAGCCAGCCACATGTGGACGCGAACATCATTCGGCTCTTGGGCTGCCGCCTGGCGCAATTCGGCCTCGGCATCTTGATAGCGGTGAACATCAAACAACAACTCGGCCCGCTGAAGAA
This sequence comes from Thermoflexales bacterium, assembly GCA_041740315.1. Classification (GTDB taxonomy): domain Bacteria; phylum Chloroflexota; class Anaerolineae; order Fen-1058; family Fen-1058; genus JBGSMF01. Next base: position 14,861 of record JBGSMF010000233.1, on the reverse strand, counting down.
AGCGATCGGCCGAATCAATCGCAATATCCATAGCTCAACAACACGTATATTTAGAGCGAGCGGCCTTCAGGGAGTTTGAGAAACTCTAGTACATCGTCGTACAGGCCGCCCTCATTGGAGTAAAGCGCATAATTGCGCGCTGTGGCAAACCATTCCTTGATGGTGGGGCGGGCTTCCTTGAGCGCCGCTAACAGGTCTTGGGTAACAAGCGGCGCAGGCACACCCCGCCGCATGGCATCTTGCAGCTTGAGCTCTATGGCGCTATCCACCAGGCCCTTGAGGTCGGCCCCGGAAAAGCCCTTGGTTTCTTGCCCCAGCCGGTGATAGTCAATGGCCTTGGCGGGTTTTTCGGCCAGCATAATGCGCAAAATGGCCTCTCGCGCGGCGGCATCTGGCGGGGGAACAAAGATAACACGGTCAAAGCGGCCAGGGCGGCGGAGGGCAGTATCTACATACCAGGGGGCATTGGTGGCGGCCAAGATCAAGACCCCCTCATTAGAGGTGTCTACGCCATCCATCTCTGAAAGGAATTGGTTGATAACATGCCGCATGGCGCTATAATGGCGCAAATCGGTGCGGCTTGAGCCTAGCGCATCCACCTCGTCAAAAAATAGCACGCACGGCGCAATGCGCCGTGCCTGTTCGAAAAGCTTGTGCAAGTTGCGCTCGCTCTGGCCGATGTACATATCTAGCACATCATGCAAGCCAATCGGCATAAAGTTCGCCCGCACTTCACCGGCGGTAGCGCGGGCAATGTGGGTTTTGCCGCAGCCTGGCGGGCCGTACATGAGGATGCCCCCGCCCGCCGTTTTGCCATAGGCCTTGTAAAGCTGAGGATGTGTGAGGGGATAGATGATCTTGATACGGATGTCTTCTTTCAGCTTTTCCATCCCGCCCACATCGTTAAAAGCCACCTGGGGCCGCTCGATATCGGCCACCGGCGTCATCCCTGCATCGTCAACCGCGACAAAAACCAGCTCCTCTGGCCTGCGCCTGGGCGGCGAATCGCCCGGCGTTTCTGGCGGCACTGCAGGCAGCTGCTGTTCTAGGGTGGGGTCGGCCAGAGCGGGGTCTAGCGCCACAGCCTTTTGGTAGGCCCTGGCGGCCAGGTCTGGCGCGCCGCTTTCCACGTAAGCGCTAGCGGCCAGCAAAAACACCTGGGCAGCCGGGTTAGGGCCGCGCATCAACTCTTCCAGAATCATCACGGCGACTTGAGCTTTGTGCTGGCGATAATAGGCCTCGGCCAGCCTCAGTTTGATTGGAGCGTCATAGGGGGCATAATCCAACGCCACGCGATATTCTCGCTCGGCCTCGGTATAGCGCCCGGCTTCCATCAACAAATCGGCCAGGTGTTTGCGCACAGGCACATTGCCGGGCGCGGATTCCAATGCGGCGCTCAGAGCTTGAATGAGTTCATCGTTTCCAGGCATTGGCTATCCCCTATTTGAGGTTGCGCAATTGGCCGGTGCCCAGCCGCATCAGCGGGATCTGAAGAAAAAAGCGGCTGCCGGGGCAGGCGGTCTCGTCGTGGCCGGGGCTTTCTGCCCAAATCTTGCCGCCATGCGCCACAACAATGCCCTTGACAATGGCCAGGCCCAGGCCCGGTCCCCCGCCGCCAAACTTGGTAGCGCCAGACGAATGAAGCGACAATTTTCCGGTCTGATAAAACTTTTCGAAAATGAGTTTGATGTGTTCCGGCGCAATGCCGATGCCCGTGTCGGCCACCTGAATCTCGACCGCGTCGCCAATGTCTGTTCCCTGAAGCACCCGGCCGGTCACCGTGATGCGCCCCCCATCGGGCGTGTACTTGATGGCGTTCATAACCATGTGATAAAACACCTTGTACATCATGTTGGGGTCTACCAGCACAATCGGCAGATCCTCCACATCCACCATCTCAAAGGTCAAATTCCGCTCTTTGATCGAATCGTCAAACTCGCGGCGCGCGCGCTTGATGAGGATATAAAGATGCGACGGGCTTTTTTCCAGGTCGAGCACATCGCTGTCAATGCGAGTCACGTCGAGCAGATTGTTGACAATTTGCAGCATGCGGTTGATGCCGGTTAGCACGCCTTCCATCATGCTTGTCAGGGCAGAATCAGACGTAATAGCCGGGTTGATATTGAGCATATTGGCATAGCCAGAAATGACCGTCAGCGGCGTGCGCAGTTCGTGCGCGGCCACGCCGATAAAATTAGACTTGGTCTTGTCTAGCCGCTCCAGGTTACGCAGCGCGCCGGCCAGTTCTTCGGTGCGTTCTTGCACCTTTCTTTCCAGTTCCACATTCAAGCCGGCCATCTGGTCGTACAGGCGCGAGCCTTCCAGCAAAATAGCGGCCTGCCCGGCAAACGCCTGCGCCCAAACGGCGTCATCGCCGGTGAAAGCATTCGGCTCCCGGCGGGTGAGAGACAACATGCCCACCACCCGATCCAACACCGTCAACGGCACGCCCATCCAAGAACGATTCAACTCTAGCCAGTTTTGCTGCTGCCAACTGGGCGATTGAGTGACGTCGTCAATAATCAGCGGTTGACCTGTTCTATAAATTTGCTCATAAATATCGCCGGTGGGGCGCAGCGTAATCCGCATCTGCAGCGCGCGCCGGGTATCTGGAAAGCCCCGCGCAGCCACCACGTACAATTCTTTATCGGCGGCCAGCATCAACAAGCCGCGCATATAAGGCACCACGGCGGCCAGCTTGTCCAGGATGTGGTCGGGCGCTTCTTGGGTCGTCATCTGGCCCGAAAGCGCCTGGCCGGCCTCGCGGATGCGCTGGTCAAAATAGCGTCGGCGATCTTCGCGCTGGTGCAGCTCGGCCACCAGCAAAGCCAACGCAATTTGCCCGGCCAACATTTGCAGCATCATCACATCTTCATGGGCAAACACCTCAAGCGTGTCGCGCTGCACATCGAGCACGCCGGTCAACTCTTCCGCGGCGCGCAGCGGCAGCACCAGTTCGGCGCGGGTGGTAGGCAAGCAATGAGCCGCTAGCGAGGCGTGGGCGTTGTCTAGAGCAAGCCATTGGGCATGAACACCCGTTTGGGCGACCTGGCCGACGAGGGTAGATTCTTCCACGCCTATTTGCGCGTGCCGCTGCCGCATGGCTCGCCCGGCATCGCCTGTGCCGGCGCGGAAAGACAGGCATTGCCCGCGCTCGGCGAGCAGCCAGACGGCCACAAAGCTGTAGCCAAAATTGCGCTGGATCGAATCAACCACCTGGCCCAGCAGTTCATCCGGGTCAGCGTGAATGGCATTAATCCACAGGCTAATCTCTAGCAAGCGATGCAGACGCTCGACGCCAGAGGGGGATGGGGCAGGTTCTGGTTTCTTGTCTTTGCGACTCATAGCGTTATTCTACCACAAGTTGACTAGAGCAGCGCGGCGGCAAACTCGGCCAACACCATCGCCGTAGCCCCCCACACTTTGTGCGGACCAAACGCGTAAAAGGGCACGCGCCGGGGCTGGCCCTGAATGACCCAATCTTCTTCCACCGCCTTTGCCTCAAGCAAATCACCCAGCGGCATTTCAATCAACTCGGCCACTTCGCCGGCAAACGCGTTATAGTCTGGCTTGCGAGCCATATAGCCCACAAAGGGATGCAGGTAGAAATTGCTGGGGGGAATGTACACAGGCGACAAGCTGCCCAGCATCTCAACCTTAGCAGGGTCTACACCCACCTCTTCAAAGGCCTCACGCAGCGCAGTAGCCTGGAGCGATTCGCCGTCTTCCTGCGCTCCGCCCGGCAGGCTAATCTGCCCTTTGTGGGCCTCGACCGATTCGGCGCGGCGCGTCAGCAGGAAATGCAAGCTGCCGGCGAGCGGATACAACAGCAACAATGCGCCGGCGTGCCGGCACGGCGGTGGGGTGAGATAGCGATACAAATCTGCGCGCCGGTCAGGCGGGATCATGGGCAACATTGCCGGCAGCCCGGGCAACGGACGGGCCAGCGCCTGCCTGACTTGCTCAATGCTTGCCGTTGCGTTCGCGCTCAAAGCTATCCCTCTAGTTTATATCCCACGCCCCACACCGTTTCGATCTGCACACTGGCGCCGGCAATCTTGTTTCGCACATGAGCCACGTGCACATCTACTGTGCGGGTCTGGCCGGGAAAGTCAAAGCCCCACACCAATTCTAGCAGCTTGTCACGCGAAAGGACCAGGCCGCGATGCTCGGCCAGCACCAACAGCAGGTCAAATTCCTTGGTGCGCAGTTCCACCGCTTTGCCGGCCGCTGTGACCAGGCGGCGGGCAGGATCAATGACCAGGTCGTTGATATGCAAGGGTTTGGTGGTCACAGTAGAGGCGGTCGTGCGGCGCAGGACTGCCTTGATGCGCGCCACCAACTCGCGCGGGTTGAATGGCTTGGTCATGTAATCATCGGCGCCCAGTTCCAGGCCGACAATCTTGTCCACATCGTCATCGCGGGCAGTGAGGATGATGATGGGCAGCTCGCTTCCGGCGCGCACGCGCTTGCAAACTTCCCAACCATCCAGCTCGGGCAGCATCAGATCCAAAACGACCAGCGCCGGCTGCGCCTGGCGGATTTTTTCCAGGGCCATTTTGCCATCGTTGGCCGCTTCTACTCTAAAGCCAGCCTGTTCCAGGTACAAGCGGGCCAGCTCGATGATATTGCGTTCGTCGTCTACCACCAAGATTGTTTCTTTTGCCATCTTTTATCTGGCCTCGATCATCGTTTTGATTATGCAAAGCATACCGCAGAGGCGCGGAGGACGCCAAGTTTTTCTCTACATCGCTCCGTGTTCTCAGCCCGGATTTCGCAGTTCGCGCATCCCTATGCGCGAACACTCCCAACAAGCGGCTTGCATAGGGATGCAAGCCTACGAGTGCGAAAAATAGGCCAAGCGTCTGCGGTGAGATTTTGGCGGTCAATCAAATTGTAGCAGTCCAAAGGGTGTTAGTCAAATCCACCATTTGCCCAAATCCACCATTTGCCTTATTTGCGCCGGCGGTTATAATAGCCTCTATGGAACTAGATGTAGCCGTAGCCAAAGTCGGCAAATATGCCGTGTCCGAATCGGGCGACACCATGGAGATGATCGAGCGCCCCCATGGCGGCCTCTCGTTTGTGCTGGTGGATGGGCAGCGCAGCGGCAAGGGGGCCAAGGCCATCAGCAATCTGGTGTCGCGCAAGGCCGTGTCGCTTTTGGCCGATGGCGTGCGCGATGGCGCGGCGGCCCGCGCGGCGCACGATTATCTCTACACCTTACATTCAGGCAAAGTGAGCGCCACGCTCGATATTGTCTCGGTAGACCTGGTCACCCGCACCATAGTCCTCAGCCGCAACAGCCACTGCGCGCCATTCATCGCCACCCGGGCGGGGCTGCGCGCGCTGGGCCAACCCAGCCAGCCGGTGGGCATTTATGCGCGCACCAAGCCCATCATCACCGAACTAGCGCTCGAGGCAGGTTTGACGATCGTTGTTTACACAGACGGCTTGCCCAGCGCCGGAGAGCGCAAAGGGCAGCCGCTTGGCCCACAACTGCCCGATATGGTGCGTGAACTGACGGTTTATGGCGATGTGGATGCCCCAACGGTGGCAGATGCGCTGCTGGCGGCGGCCTTGGCCGCCGACGATAACCGGCCCGGCGACGATATCAGTATTCTTGTGCTGGCTGTGATCGCCCACCAGGGAGATGACGCGCGGCGCTTGGCTGTGCGGGTGCCCATCCCTCCTCTCCCACCACCCCGCTTGTAAGTTTATCTGAAATAAGCCAACGTATCCCCATACGTTGGCGGACTGGCATGGGGATGCCCGTCCTGCTATTTCTGATAAGGTCTAATCAATCAATCCGTTCGCGTTGCCCAAATTCGGCTACCACCAGGTGATGAAAAGGCACATTCGTCAGGAATGATTGCCGCAAGTCATCGCCGGCAATTTTGTTCGCCTGTTCTTGCAGCAAACGATGGGCGGCGATCAAGACTGTCTCGGCGCGCTTGTCTTTATTGGCCCGCAGCGCCTGATAGCACGTCCAGAGAATCCGCAGCGGCTCTTCGGTGCCCTCAAGCGTGCCGAACTGGGCATGGGCCAGAATTTCTTCAGTATAGGCCAGGGCCTGGCGGGGACTAGACTGCGCCAGCGAAACCTGGGCCAAGCCCGCCAGCGGTTCCAATGCCATGCCAGGCTGCTCCAACTCGCGCCGCAAAGACAAGGCTTGCTGGTACGCGGCAGCCGCCTCATCCAGGCGAGCCAGGGCCGCCAACGCATGCCCTAGATTGGTCAGCGCCTTGCTCTGAGCGACCGGGATGTCCAATTCCTGAGCAAGCGCCAGCGATTGCTCGCAATAATGACAGGCGGCCTCATGATCGCCCAGACTGTGGTGCAAGCGCCCCAATTCGGCCAAAGCCAGGCTTTCATTAGGCCGATCACCAATGTCGTGAAAGATGAGTGGGGGCTGTTCGTAAAAAGCCCTGGCCTGGTCAAAAGCGCCCAAGCGTCCGTGGATATCGCCCAAATTCATCAACGCTATCGCCTCGCCCAGCTTGTCGCCAATTTCCACCCCAATGTCCAAAGACTGCCGATAATAATTGATGGCCGCTGTGTATTCGTGCAAATCTGAAGCGATAGAACCCAAATTGTTAATCACAATTCCTTCGTTCCGCCGGTCGCCAATCTCGCGGCAGATATTCAGAGTTTGCTCGTAATACTCTCTGGACTGGCTGTACTCTCCCCAGCTGGCGTTGGTTGATGCCAACAAATTCATCGCTCGAACCTCGCCTGGACGGTCGCCAATCTGGCGATAAAGCTCCAAGGCTTGCTGGGCGAAAGCTAGCGCCTCGTCAAAAGCGCCTGCGGCCCTGGCAACAGTTCCCAGGGTGCGCAGGCTGTCTGCCTTGACTGCCAGCGTGGCAATTGGCGGAAGGGCGCCGGCCCCGTTTGCATGCGCCAGTCGTAGAACAGATTCAAGATAGTTTCTGGCTGCTTGGTGTTCGCCGCGACGCAGGTAGACCATGCCAAACAAATTATGCACCTGCATCAGTTCAAGGGTCGGTTTAGTTTTATCCAAATGAGCCAGGGCGCACTGCAACCAATCGAGGGCCAAATCGTAGCGGCCGCGTTGCTCGTGGACCTGGGCTGTTTGGCGGCACAGATCGGCCAGTTGGCGAGATTGCTCAGGCGACATGGGGCGGGCTTCAAGGCTGGCTTGAGCCAAGGCGCACTGCTCCAGCGCTTCATCATAGCGGCCAACCAAGGTTAGCACTTGGCACAAGCACTTGTGAGCATCCATTTTATGGGCATCCATTTGCTGGGCCTGGTATGGCTCAGATCCAAGTTGTTTCAACACCTCCATCGCTTGGCGATACCATTGCAGGGCTTCTTCATTGGCATAAACCACCTGGGCCTGGTGAGCGGCGGCCAAGCTGTACCTCAGCGTCTTTTCAAGCTCGCCGGCCTTGCCAAAATGAAAAGCCAATGACTCGGCTATGCGGTCTGGTTGTGGTTGGGCGCGCCGTTCCATGGCCTCGGCGGCCTGGCGGTGCAGCATGCGGCGCCGCATGTGTCCCAAGTCTTCATAGAGCGCCAACTGAATTTCAGCCTGGGTAAAGCCCAGTACGCCATCACCTGGCGCTTCTTGAACCAGCTGCCTTTCCAGAGCCACATCGAGGTGTTCCAACGCCTCCCACTCTGAAAGGCCGCTCATCTCCAGCAAATCGGCCAGGCTGAACACCTGGCCCAACACTGCCGCCTGGCGCAGCAAGTTTTGCGTATCGGGCGTCAGCAAAGCGACACGGCGCAGGATTGTCTCTCGCACACTAGAGGGCAACGAAATGGTCTGCAGGTTGGGAAATTGCCACTGACCGGCTTGCAAAAACACATGTCCCTCATCCATCAGGCTCTTGGCCACTTCGATCACGTAAAAAGGATTGCCCGCCGTATGCTGATAAATCTTGGCGGTCAAATCGGGAGGAACCGGCTGTTGCCAGGTTTCTTGCAGCAATTCGCTCACCCCAGCCAGATCCAGGCGCTCTAGCGCAAGTTGACGATAGGTTGGATGATGGCTCAGGGCGCGCAGCATCTGCCACAAGGGATGATTAGAAGGCAAATCGCTGTCTCGATAGACCCCAATAATGAGCAAAGACAATTCGGGCAGATGCCGTCCCAGGTAACGCAGCACTTCCAGGCTGCCGCGATCGGCCCATTGCAGGCCGTCCAAGATCATTAGCCAGGGGCGTTCACGAGTGGCTTGCTGCGCAAAACGCGCCAGGCTGCCCATCAGGCGAAGTTGCTCTTGGGCCGGTTCTAAAGCTGCGGGTGTGGGCAAATCGGGCAATATCTGGCGCACCTCTGGAACCAGGCGGGCAAAATCGCCAATGAGTTGCTTGGCCTGGGCATCAAAGAATTCTGGTGGGACGGTGTCAAAGTAATCGCGCAATATCTGGATAAAAAGATGATAAGGCGGATTATCGTCGCGATCATCGGCATAGCCCCTTAGCACCACCGAAGCTTCGCTTTGAGCAGCAATCTGCTGGGCCAAGGCTGTTTTGCCAATGCCCAACTCGCCGGTGATAAATACCAATTGTCCATGCCCCCCGTGCGCCTTGCGCCAACTGTCTAGCAGGGCATCCAAAAAATGTTGGCGCCCAACCAGGCGAAGGCGAGAAGCCGGGCTTCCTTCTTGAGTCCAAAAAACCATGCTGCTGGAAACATGCCAGGCTTGTTGGGGGCTGGCATAGCGGTCATTGGGGTTCTTGGCCAGCAATTTGAGCACCATGTGCTCTAGCGTGGGTGAGATGCGCGGATTGAGAAGACTGGGAAGTTCCGGCGCTGTGCGCAAGTTGGCGCCCAGCACAGTCAACGAGTCGCCCGAGAAGGGCAGTTGGCCGGTAAGCATTCGATACAAGATAACGCCCAGCGCATACAAATCAGAACGGGCATCGGGCTGGCCCAAAATCTGTTCTGGGGCCAGATAAGGCGCGCTAAGGAAAAGCAACGGCGTTTCCAGCAAATTGCGGCCTTCAGACAGCCGCCCCAGGCCAAAACCGCTGATTTTAGCGCCCTGGGGCGTTAAAAAAATGTTGGCCGGTTTGAGATCGCCATGAATCACCCCACGGCTGTGAGCATATTCCAGCGCTCGCGACACATCCACAACAATTTTCAGCGCTTCGTCGCTTGAGAAGGGGTTCCTCGACTTGGCCAACACATCTTCCAGAGTAGGCACGGGGACAAGTTCCTCTAGCTCGTAAGAAAAAGCGGCGCGATTTTCCCAGGCAAACACTCGCACAATATTGACATGCTCCATAGCGATGATTTGCTTGGATTGTTGAGCCAGCCGCTCCATCGTTTGCGGGTTAAAAGCCGGGTACAACAGTTTAAGCGCAAACACGCGCTGTGTTTGGATATCTAGCACCTGGAGCACAGTGCCCAACGAGCTTTCACCCAGCCGGGCTTGAATTTGATAGCGCCCATCAATAACCTGGCCGGGCAGTTGCACCGCCTCTCTGGCACGCACCGCGGCCAGGGCCGCCTCGACAGAGGGATAGATAACAAAGGCATCTTGATACCCCCCCAGCGAGATGACCTGGCGAATGCGGGCAGAGGGCGCTGCCAACACAATGGGGGCAGTTTGCTGCAATGCCACCAGCGCCTTTAGCCCGGCGGTGGTGAGGGTTTCTACTTGTGAAAGGTCAACCACCGGGCTGGAACCTGCGCCAGCGCGGCCGGCCAATTGCTCTGCCAACTGACCCACACTCAGCTCGTCAAAGACGCGAGCGGGGTTGAGAATAGTCGTTTCGCCATCGGCGGCCAGTTGCGCGCTAACCGCGCGCTCTGGCGTCAAATCTAGGGCCAGGCCCTCGTAGGCCACCTGTATCTCATAGGGGGGCTGTCCTGGCGATTGGTCTCGATAGGCAAGCGCTGTTTCCAAAATGCTTTGTAATTCCGCATCAGAATAGGTGGGGTCGTGATGAAACAACATTAGCTTTTTGACCCTGGCGGCGCGCGCCACATCAACACCAATCATGGCCGAACTGTGGCCCCAATCTACCTTGTCCCAGGCTTCACGCAAGGTGTACTGAGCATCGAAAATCAGCGCGTCGGCGTTGCGGAAAAAAGCGATGCAAGCAAGGGCGCTGGCATCTTGAAGATGCTTGTATTCCACATCAGTAGCGTAGACCAAAGAGCTGTGCGAATCTGTAAAGCGATAGTTGTACGAATCGCCGGGATGGTTGTTCTTGAACGCGTCAACCCGAACAGGGCCGAGGTAAATTGGGGTGTCCTCCTTCAGGCGGATAAATTCAATCTGGGCGCTCATGTATTCCAGACCAACCGGCCAGGTTGGCGGGGTCAGTTGCATTTCCAGGGCGGTTCGCACGTCGTGGAATGAATAGATAAAAATCCGGTTGCCGCGAATAAAGGCCGGCGTGAACATTGTAAAGCCTTGGATATGATCCCAGTGCAAGTGGCTGATAAACAGGTGGAGCGTGCCCTGCCCCCGGCCAAACGCCCCCCGCAGCAATTCTTGGCCCAATTCGCGCAGGCCAGAGCCGGCATCGGCCACGATCAGTTCTTCGCCAGAGCGAATTTCGACACAGGGGGTATTGCCGCCCGCCGTGCCGCTGACCAGGGGCGGTAACTGGTCGAGGTAAGCATCTACCGCCGCTTCATCGCGCGTATCCAGGCTGGGCAGGCCCAAGATGGCATGGCGAATCTTGGCCCGAACCTCCAGCGGTTTGAGTGGTGTGGGAATAGATCCCCGGGTGCCCCAGAATTTTACTTTCATTCTAGCCGATCTCTGACCAAATTTGCTCCTGCTCGGCCACGCGCACTTGTTCCGAGACATCCGCCTGCAACATTCGGGCCAAGATGCGGTCGTCAAACTCGCGTCCCAAAACTGCGGCGGCTTTGACCACATCTTTGACATTTTGCGCCAGGCGATCAACGCGGGCAATCAGAATGGCGTTAATAGTAGTAGGCACATCGGCCGGAATCGTCTCTTTAACCGTCCACACTGGCCCGGCCTTGCCCACTGCCCGCGTTTCCAGCAAATTATCTCCTCTGAAATAATACAGGAATTGCTGTGAAAAGAAGGGGTTGGCCTGGGTGCGCTCTATCAAGAGATTGAGCAGCTCGTCGCTGATGGGCCCGCCCAAGATTTCTTCGGCCAGCCGGCGCAAATTGTCCGGCGAGAGCACATTCAGGTCAATGACCACGGTTGGCGTTTCATCGGCCAGCTTGAGCGTGGGACGGCCGCCATCATCGGCGTAGCGAGATGTGACCACAATCAACAACGGGTAATCTGCAATATTACGGCTGAGGGTAGCCAATGCTTCATGCGAGGCTTCATCTAGCCACTGGAGGTCTTCCAATTCCAGCACCACCGGGCGCAAGCGGCTTTCGGCCAACAAGAGCGTCTTGATGGCAAAAAGGGTGTTTTGATAGCGCAGGTTGCCATCCAGCGACTCGTACAGAGAGCCAGGCCAATACAGCCCTACCAGCGCCCCCAAGATAGATTTGGTGCGCAGCAATTCACTTTTGAGCGATTCAATATCCAAGCCACCAGGTGTGGGGGGCAAGCCGGTCCCCGGCGACGGGTTGGGGCGGTCGGGCGCCGGCACAAGGCGCTCTAGCGATTCGATCAATTGGCTCAAGCGCCTTTCAAAGCCGGCCCGGTTTTCATCGGGGGTGGCTTCTGGCAGTTGGTTAAAATAACGCTTGAGAAAATAGGTAAAGGGGTTAAAAGCCTGCTGCAAGATTTGGTCGGCCTGCCCGGTGAACCACCGTATAGCCCCCTGCCGCTCAAGCGCCTGGCGCAACTCGTAGGCCAGGTGCGACTTGCCGATGCCCGGTTCGCCATAAACGTAGGCTACGCCGGCCAGCCTGCCCTCAAAGAGAGGCTGGGCCGCAGCCACCAACTGTTGCAGCTCAACCTCTCGGCCAACCAGGGGCTGCTCGAACAGGGTTTCTTCGCCCGAGCGCCGCCCCAAAAGTTGATAGGTGGGCTGGGCGTTGGCAAAGCCCTTGAATTGAAAATCGCCGCTGTATTCAGTTTTTAGGGCATGGCTGGCGGCAACTGCGCCAGACACAAGCAACTGCCCCCAAGCGGCCTGTGTCATGAGCCGCGAAGCCAGGTTGACCACATTGCCAATTGCCGTGTACTCGCAGCGCTCTGCTCCCCCCATAATGCCGGCATACACCGTGCCGTAGGCCAGCCCAGCGCGCCATTGCACACCCAGTGGACGGCCCTGCAAAGCCAGCAAGAAATCTGCGGCTCGGGCCAGGTTGTTTTCGTGCGCCACCGGCGCGCCAAACAAAACCAGCATCACCGGCCCTTTGTCGCCAAAGTCCAGCTTGTTAAAATAGCCGCCATAATTCAAGGCTTCTGCCAGCACCTCTGATACAAAGCTATCCAGCAATGGCAAGGTTGCGTGTTCATCAAGCGATATGAACACACACGCCACGTCGCGGAACTCGGCCGGCGCGCGCAGATTAATGACCTCGTCCAATACAAACGGGCGCAGCGCCTGGGGGGTCAGGGCCGGCAAACGGGACTTTTTTGGCGGCAGATCAAAGCTTGGCTTGAGCAGGCGATAATGCGCCCCAAACGATTCGGCCTGCACGCACTCGCCTAGCCACGGCAGTAAATCTGCCACGGCGATGATATCGCCTCCTTCAGCGCAGTGTTGAGCATCAGCGCAGTCATCTATGGCCGGGCCACGGAAAAAGTAGGTGCGCCATTCAGCGCGCCCCAAAATGCCCCATTGAACCTGGCCCAGCCCCAAGCCCACCTTGACGCTCAGGGTAAAATCACCATACTTGGTTTGGGCCACCCCATGCTGGGCAAAAAACTGCTGGATGAAAAAAGCCGCCTGCGCCGTCCGCGCCGCGGCTTGCTTGTTGCGAGTGGGGAACAGGGCCGTAAAAGCATCGCCGGCAAAGGTAGAAATAAAGCCTCCGTGCCCATATACCGCCTGCACCAGCGGGTTAAAGACGCGGTTAAGCACATCGGTCAGCACCTCTGCGCCGTCTTTTTCGTACTTCATTAGGGTTTCTGTCAGCGCGGTGAAACCAGAAATGTCCACAAACAGCGTGGCAGCCTTGAAACTGCCGCCGAGGTTTTGCAGCTCGAGTTGTTGATGAATGAAATGTGGAATGAGGTTCTTCATCTAGAGACCTCCTCTTGGAACAAGTTCATTCTACACCAAAGTACAAATAGGGCAACTTGCTTAGAGCGGCGGGCATGGGGATGCCCGCTTACGGATTTTAGGATAGCCTCTTATTCAGTGTTAGCGTTTTGGCGCGCATAAAGACTGGCTAATCTTGATCGAGTGGGCTACGCACGGCCAGCGGGCCGCGATTCATCACGTGAGTATAGATCATTGTGGTTTTCACGTCCTTGTGCCCAAGCAACTCTTGGACAGTACGAATGTCATAGCCCGACTCGAGCAAGTGAGTGGCAAAGCTATGGCGAAAGGTGTGGCAACTGACGGGCTTGTTGAGGCCGGCCTTGCGCGCTGCTTGGTGGACCGCTTTTTGCAGCGTGCTTTCATCTATGTGATGGCGGCGAGCGAGGCCGGAACGCGGGTCCACTGAAAGCCGGTCAGACGGAAAGACATATTGCCAACCCCATTCGCGGGCGGCGTTGGGGTATTTGCGCGCGAGAGCCGCCGGCAGGTAAACGCAACCCAGGCCATTCGCTAAATCTAGCTGGTGGGTAAGCCTGACGTGCTGCAAATGTTCTTGGAGGAAAGGCACAAGCGAAGCGGGCAGCATGGTGACGCGGTCTTTGAAGCCTTTGCCATCGCGCACGATAATTTGGTATTGGGCAAACTCGACATCTTTGACGCGCAAGCGGACACATTCCATCAAGCGCAGGCCACTGCCATAAAGCAATTTGGCCATGAGTTGGTGCGCGCCAGACATGAACCCGATGACACGCATGGCCTCTTCTTTGGTCATGACAGTAGGCAAGCGGCTGGGCTTGCGGGCGCGGACAATCTCGATAGAGTTGTCTACTTCAATCTCTAGCACATTGCGGTACAAGAATAACAATGCGCTGAGCGCCTGAGACTGGGTAGAGGCTGCGACGTTTCCATCAACGGCCAAGTGAGTGAGAAAGGCTTCGATTTCGGGGCGGCCCATGTCTTGGGGATGGCGTTTGTTGTGGAACAAGATGTAACGGGTAATCCAATCAACATAAGATTCTTCAGTGCGGATTGAATAATGCTTGAGCCTCAAACGCTCGCGCACCATGTCCAGCAATTTTGGGGGGGATTGCTGTTTCATCATTTCACCTCACACAATTTGACTTTTACAAGACTCTGGTTTATGCTGGTCTATGATTGATGCTCATTGACAGCCTGGGCAGCACAGCCAAGTTTCACAAATCATAGGCGGGACGCTGGGAAACTGGCAGAACATAATTTCTATTATACCACTGTTCTTATTTCTGCAAAAGTGTCAAATTTAGGCAAAAAGACGGAAGGATTGCAACATTAGCTGAATCCACCTAATTCCCCTGAAAATATAAAAAGGCGGAAAATTTGCAGTAGAGGCTAGTCCCATTTGGTTGGTTGAATTGGATATAGAAGTAGAAAGTAAGCCTGAATAGGCGCTGTGTTGGGCAAAAAAGTGGAAATGCGTTTTTTATGAGGGTGGGGGGTTTTCCATCTACTTAATAGTTGAACTAAGCGCTTCGCGCAGAAGGTTTTCCCCCGCAAAACCCTGACTGACCTTCATATTTCCTCGATTACCGCTATACTTTCTGTAAATTTTACCCAGGAGGTATAGTGATGACACCCTTACGCCAACGCATGATTGAGGACATGCAATTGCGCGGCTTGTCCGAAAAGACCCAAGAAGCCTATGTGGGGGCGGTCAAGCAATTGGCCGAGTATTACCACAAA
>JBGSMF010000232.1:0-35126 GCA_041740315.1 Thermoflexales bacterium | reverse complement strand
CGCAAGAGGCGGTACGGCAGCCGCGCCAGCGGCGCCAGTCGCCTGCCCATGTGCAAGGCCACCATCCACAATTGACCGGCGCGCCCGCCCCACACGGGTTTGGTCTTGCCACCACGCTGGACAAAGCAGACCCAGCCTATCAAATCCTCTGCGCCAACCATCTCCTGGTCGGGCGCAGCGCAGTTGTCACCCTGGGTGATCAACCCATCCACCGCCCAGGCTCGCACCCGGTGTACTACCATGATGCTGCCGTCCGAACCGCGCCTTTGGAAAGCGATAATGTCCCCAGGGCGGACCGTTTCCAAGGGGACCGGGGTGACGACGAGCACATCACCCTGGCGGAAGGTCCCATGCATACTGTTCCCATGATAAGGGAAAGCTGACGTTTTCATCTCTTAACCGGGGCAAAGCGAATGACAGGATTGCGGCATCTTGATAATCATACTCATGTGGTCATGTATTGGCTTATTCAGCGCGATTCAGGCCGCTGAATATCACAAAGTATGCGCACCTTCTCCTGTGAATTGGCAACTGCCGCCCCCTGCACTATTGCCAGTGGCGGTGCAGGTAACACTTGCATTGTTGCCCGTTGTGCACCCATCCTTAGCCGAGCCCCCAGTTGCACACGCGCCGTGGAGAGGCGCTACAAAACTCAGGTCAAGGATTGCCGGCTTGATGTACTCGATCTTGTTTTTCTCATTCATGATTCACCTCCAAATTAGGTCTGTAGAATACAAATTAGGTTCGTAGAATAATAATATCCATTACCGTCATTGCGAGGGCGCGATAGCGCCCGAAGCAATCTCGCTGATGCAGGAAGATATACTTTTATCAACAAGCCCAAATTCCTTTTTTAGCGTTTCGGCGATTCCGGCCGATAAGTCAAAGTAGAGATGGTAGCCTGGCGCCGATCGGGCTATAGTCGCCATCTGTACAAATATGGTTTTGCATATCTCGGGTTGGCGGAGCCTGGTCGGAGATGTGGCTTCTATTGCGGCCTCTACCAAGTGCCGGCAGGTTTCCAGCGCGCCTATCCGTTGCAAGCGTGGTTCTGCGGCCTGGTAGAGTTGAAAGATGGCTTGCAATGGCATTATCGTCGGAGGGCTAGTCCTATTTTCAGTAGTCGCTCCAACCAGCAATGAATAGTCACGAATATCTGCGACCATCCAGCCTCCCCCCAGGCGAGGCGCCACGAGTATGGTATCGTCGGCCAGGGGTTGGGCACAGTTGTTCAAGAGAGTGCAAATTGTGCTTTTGCCGGCCCCAGACCGCCCCAAAAAGATCCACGCTGCGCCGTCAATATGCACCGCAGAGGCATGAACCACCAACATTTCTTTGGGGTCAAAATAACACTCGTTATCGCTCATTGCTTCCCCACTAACCGGCTGGCCGGAAACACGCCCCGCTCGTAAGCTTGTGCGCATTGCCAGGCGGGTGACACGAGCTGACCGTTGTCCTGATAATTATGGGCCACGCAAGCAGTCAGGCAGCGTTTAGCGTGAATGCACTGGCCGCACACGCCGGGGTACTCGCCATCCAGGTCTTGACGTAGTTGCAGCAGCGTAGCATGGTTCAGCCACACATTGGCCACGTCGGTATCTGCCAGGTTGCCAAAGCACAGCTCTGGGATCGTCCGCCCAATGCCGCACAGCGCCATCTCGCCCGTGCCTAAAATGCCCAGGATGTGCCGAACGTGACAGGCGCCATCGTTCCCTGCTTGGATGAGCTCGCTCACCGTGTAGAGTGCCAATGGCGTGCTCAACATCAGGCGGATGGGTGTTTTTGCTTGCAGCGGCCCGCGCACAAAGCGCGCCAATTCCATTACCTCTTCAAAGCCCAAAGTTTCATCATGCTCGTGCATCGCAATCCCGCGCCCGGTGCGGGTGACCGGGTTGAATTTAACCGAGCCTGCGCCCAGCTTGGCGGCCATATCCACCACTTGTTCTATATATTGCTTGTTCCCCTTGTGTGGGCACATTATGACTTGCGGCCTGAATCCGGCCGCCACCAGGTTCTTTAGCCCGCGCACGGCAGCGTCAAAACTGCCCGCCACACCTCGGAAGGGATCATGCACCTCGGCGTTGGGGCCATCTATGCTCACAGAGACGTGGTAAAGTGAGGTATGCTCCTTGAGATGCCGGGCCAGGGCCTCATCTATCAGCGTGCCATTGGTTTCCATGTTAAGGGATAACCCCTCGGCTGTCAAATAGTCGGCAATCTGCGCAAACTGCGGGTGCAGTGTCGGCTCGCCGCCGGTCAGCTTGGCGCTGCTCAAGCCCAGCGGCTTGGCTTCTGTCACGGCTTTTTTCAGCAGGTCGAGGTCTAAATAGTCGCCCGGCTGTGGCTGGCCCTTGACGAACGTGGGCGCAATCCAACAGTGGCGGCAGTGCAGATTGCAGCCCGAGGTGAGGTAGAGGTAAAACGAAGTCAGTGGCGGCACGCCTTCCGGCAAATCTAGTCTTTTATCTTTTGTTACAACAGTTTCCGTTTCAGGATCGCACAGTGTCATTTTTCGTCCATCAGTCTGTTAGTCGGATAGTCTGTTAGTCTGTTAGTCTGTTGGTCGGATAGTCGTTAGTCGAATAGTCTGCTAGTCAGTTAGTCAATCAGCTTTCAGCGGTCAGTTATTCGCCATCAGCTTGTGGTGGTCGGCTTGCGTTTCTCAAGCCATTGTTTGAATGATCGCTGGCTCTCGTCAGAGGGCTTGCCTAATATGATATTTTCAACACTTATATCTTCATCAAGCTCGGGCCAGTGAATACCTTTTCCTTTGCCAATCAACCGCCAATGATTGCGCTCTTTTGGGCTGCCATTCAAAAGTCGAGGATACCAAGCCAAGGGAGCAGAGATAGTGCGTCCATCCACCAATTCTATACTCAGCGTGTCTTCTGTTACGATGACATGCTGTGCTGTTGCTGTCTTTAATTCAATCAAAGTATTCATCCCAACTCCTCAGCAATCGTGCTTGATTCTCTTTGATCAAATCTTGCATTTTGTTGATTTCACTCCTGCTAAAGCCGCCGCTGCTTTGAAGCCGGACGGGATCAAGCCAAAATTTAGCAATGTTGTCATCACGTTCAATATGAGGCGGCTCACTGCCATCGCCGGCGTAAAAGAAAAATCTGTAAGGGCCAGTTCGTAACACAGTTGGCATGACTCAACTATCCCTGTTATTTTTCAAGCCTATAATACGGGTCCTCGCCCTTTAGCACGCGATAGCAATCCATCGGGTTGCGGGCGTTCAAATCTCCCATCAGATATACCGCTCCGCCTGGGCAGCCGCCGGCGCAATAGCCGATGTAGGGGCAATCTGCGCAAGTTTCCAGCGATTGCAGCGGGATGCTCCGCCGCCGGCGCACAGCGTTGATCAGTGGGTGGTTCAGCCAAAGCTCTTGCAGGCTGTCTACGCCGATTGTGCCCATGCGCAGTGTGCTCAGGTTGTGGCAGGGCACCATGGTTCCATCGTGCAGCACGGCCATCTTGTTAAAAACGCCGCCGCAACTGACCAGCGCGCCGCGGCCGGGTTTGCTCGTTTTGCCCGCGGCCAAGCCTTCTTCCATCTCTTTGATATGGCGCGCCATCGCCAGCGGCCCGGCGGTCGCGCCGATGCGCCCGTTGTAATGGGCGGCCAATTCTGTCAGCACTTGCATCGCTTTTTGGCGTTGGGGGGGCGTCAGCATAATGCTCTCGGCGCGCTCGACCGCGCCGCAGGGGTAGGCTTCGTTGGCGCCAAAGCTGGGCAAGCCCACATCTTCAAGCAGCAAGCGGGCCGTGTTTTCCAGGTCGTCCACGTTGTGGCGGTTCACCGTCACGCGCGCCGTTACCGGGAATTTGGCTGCCAGCAGCAGCCGCAGCCCTCGGATGGCCCGGTCGAAACTGCCGGGGCGGCTTTGGTTGTGAATATCGGCGTTAGAGCCGTCTATGGAAATCTGGATGCTATCCAGCCGCAGCCGGCGCTTGCCAATATTGAATTTTTCAATCGTCTTTTCGGTGAACAGCGTGCCATTGCTCAGGATGTTGTAGCGCATGCGGTTGGCGATGACGCCGTCTACCAGCTCGAAAAAGTCTGGCCGGGTCAGCGCCTCGCCGCCGGTCAGGCAGACGCGCTGCACCGCCAACCCGCCCAGCTCCTCAAAAAGGGCCAGCCAGCGCTCGGTGGGCAGGTCGGCCAGGGCCGCCATTTCATCGGCATAAAAGCAATATTTGCAACTCAGGTTGCAGCGGCCGGTGACGGCGATATCCACCGACTTGGGCGCAGACATTACAGGCGAGATACGAGAATCAGTCACAGCATAGCTCCAAACGTTAAACGTTCAACGTTCAATGTACAACTCCCTCGTAAATGCCCACAATGCCCTTGTTTACCAGTTTTTGCAAAAACTCGTTCACGTCTTGCG
The DNA here is from genome assembly GCA_041740315.1 of Thermoflexales bacterium. Taxonomy (GTDB): domain Bacteria; phylum Chloroflexota; class Anaerolineae; order Fen-1058; family Fen-1058; genus JBGSMF01. Next base: position 30,729 of record JBGSMF010000232.1, on the reverse strand, counting down.
CCACCTGGTCTGGGGGCACGTTATCGCACTGTTCCACCAGCGCGGCCACAATCTGGTCTTGCGCGCGCGGCTGGGTGACCGCTCGCCAGATGAGCAAGCCGGTCACATTCACCACAACCACCTGGTCGGTATCGGGGTTAAAGAGCAGCGCGCCATCTGGCCCTTCTTCGCGGCAAGACACGTCTGGGTTGGCCAGATATTGGGTGGGTTCGTTTGCGCTCATTTCTATTTCCTCTCGTCTACTTGCTCTATAAAGCCCATCTCAGCCATCTGGGTGATAGTGGCCTGCACATCTTGGGCAATGCTTTCCAGTGGCTGTTCGTAATCTTGGGCCATTGCGGCGGCCACCTGGCTCAGGCTGACCTGGCCATCCAAGCGGGCCAGCATGTCTCTGGCGGTGGCGTTTAGCTCTACCAGGCGCAGGTCCAGGCAGTGCAGCGCCAGCGACCTGTCTCCAAAATCCTCAATTGCAACCGCTTGATTCAGAACATACACAGATGACATTTCAACCAACTCGATCCTCTAGCCATAGCCAACGCATGGGGATGCGTTGGCTGCCTATTTCCGATAATGTTTATCGGGCAATTATAAACCAAAACCTGGCTGGATACAATTGCCAAGCTCCAGTTTCCATATACCCGTATCTGGCGCATCCCCATGCGCCAGTGACCTGGAAACTGTGGAGCCCAAGGCAGGGCATGTAACATGACTAGGGATTGTACACCGAGAACTGTAACGATGCGGTGACAAGAAATTTTGGGGCGTAACAGGCGTGTAACAGGCAGGCAGCGCAGGCCAACATCCCTATGTCGGCCTGCGTCCGCTTATTTTTTGGGGAAAACGATTTCTTCCAGCGCCGTAATGTCTTGGGGCATTACGTCTGGAAAGATCAGCCCGCCTTTGACCTCGGCTGTGTTGGGCTTGAACTCGTAACCGCTCAGGCTGATGATCAGGTCGCGCGCGCCGGTCCACGTTTGAAACAAGCCCCACCAGGGGTTGGGTGAAAAGCTGGTGTCAATCACCTGGATCTTGCCGGCCTGCAAGCGAACGTTATCTACCAGCAGCCAGCCGCGCGGGTCTGGCACATAGATGATGGTGCGCCGGTTGGTGATGTACAAGCGCCACTGTTTGAAATGCAATATTTCTTCTATGGCCCACAAGAACAGCAAGAGCGGCAAAAGCACGGCAAAAAAAGACATGACCGTGGAATGGGTGAGATAGTGTATCAGCAGCATGAGTATGCCGGTAAAGATGAGAATGAGCCACCAGTTGCGCGCGATGCCCCTGGGCACCGAGTTGCGGTACGGCGCCTGGTGAATCTCGATCTGAATCTCTTCGCCGCGCAGCAGTTTGGGGCTGGGCAAGATGTAGGCAGTGAGAGCGTCTGCCAGCGGGCGCAGCCACTTGTTTTGCCTGAGCGACGCAAAATCATCTTGCCCTGCCGGTAACGCTGGCGCGGGCGTATTATTGGGTGTGCCTGTCTGTGGCGCCTGGCTCACGGTGATGGTTAAGGATATGGAATGATCAGGGTTTGGCCAAGCTGGATTTCGTTGGCGTTGGCAATATTGTTTGCCTTTTGAATCTGTAGCACCGACACGCCATATTTGTGGGACAGGTTGTACAAGGTGTCACCCGATTGCACGACATGAGTCCTTTGGCTTTGCGCAGGCGCAGCGCCGGGCCTGGTGATGTTGTCGCTTGGCGTGCTGACGGGCGAGGTGGGAACAGTGGCTGGCGGTCGGGCCGTGGGCTCACCCAAAGAGCGGTCTATCAGGTCCTGGGTTTTTTCTTGAAAGTTCTGGACGCTGGAAGATTCGGTGGCCATGCCCAAGAGCTGATTAGCCCAGGCCGGGAAGATGATGACGGTGAGAAAGCCGGCAACCAGCAAGGCCAACGCCGCGCCGAGAAAATACCCCAGCATCTTCATGGGTTGAGAGACCATGTCTTCCTTGCGGAAGATGAGCGAGAACCCCCATGCAAAGCCCAACAATACTAGAAGAAGCGGAACCAAAACAGCAAAGTTCATTTGTTGCACCTCCCTTTAATGCGCAGGTATGTTATTTTGTGTTGGTAAACGCAGGAATGAATGCCCCCGGGTCGACATAACCCTTGTTTATTTTATCATAAATTGAAAAATGCACATGGGGGCCGGTGGCGCGGCCCTGCGCGCCCATCACGCCTAGCAGTTGCCCGCGAATGACCTTGCCTTGCTGAACCAGGTACGATCTTGGATGCAGCATGGTGACCACCCATTCGTCGTTCTCAACCCGAATGGTCGTGTTTTGCCATTGGTCGGTGTAGGTGGTAACCTGGCCGGGCATGGGTGATTGCAGCGGCGAGGCCAGGTCTTGGCTAGAGCTGATATCAATGCCGGGCAGCAGGTACGAGCAGCCGTGCAGGTCTTGGGTGAGCACGGGCGCATTGACCACCGGGTTGCGCTTGGGGCGGAGGTCGGGGTTGCCGCTGCTGTGCGGCTGCACCAGGCAATCTATTTTGATGGAACTGCGCCAGGCGCTGGCAAGCGCCCCCACTTCGCGTTCGGGGTGCATAATAGGCCCCAGCGCCGGCGAAAAATCGGGCCAATGGGCCAGGCCATCGCGCAGGCGGGTCAACGTATCTACCAGCGGGCGGAGCAGCAGGTCAAATGACGTCCACTGGATGTGCGCGCCGTCCGGGCTGTCGGTTATGTTGAGAATCAGGCTTTCGATGGACAGGTGCGCCGGCCATGCGCCCAAATTTTTCAGGCGATAAACGCCGCCATGCAGCATGTTCTGGTGCGCCGCGTCATAATTGTTCATCACATAGGCCGCCTGGTCTGGGTCGCTCTTGTCGGCCGGGCCTGCGTTGTAGGCCAGGTAACAGCGCTTGATGAGGGCGGGGTCGGTGGTGGTATAGCGGATTTGCGGGCAGCGCTTTTTAAACTCTTGCGCGCCAAGCTGCAATTGGTAGGCGATCTCGTCTGCGCCAACCTGCCCCGGCGTGAAGCAGGGATGTTGCTCGCTCACAATCAGATCGTGCAGCCCCATGAGGCCTTCGCAATTATCTGGGTTTGTGGTGGCCAGCCCGGCCTCTTTATACCACAGCACCAGCGGCGTGACGGAGGGGATATCGGCCTGGCGCGCCACCTGGTCCGACTTGACAGCCCAGGCAATGATCTGCAATTGCGCCTGGCGCGGGAGCGTGTACTGCTGGTTCATGTAAGCATTGCTGCCGATGAGCGCAACGGTGGGCACGCCAAGCAAAACCACCACGTCCAGCGCTCCATCCAGAATGCCCACCAGCCCCAACCTGAGTTGGGCTTTGAGCAAAGGCAGCAGGTATTTTTCTGCCCATTGCTGCAACCAGGCGCTCAAGTTTTGGATGACGGGCGGGGGCCACATGCTGACCTGTCCTATTTGCGCAGCCAGGGCTTGCGGCTGGGAATAAACGTGTCGGGTGGCTGGTGGGGGTCATTGCTTTGAGTGGGGCTGGTGCGCTCACCCACTCCGCCAGACACAAAGGTGTCGTAGGGGGCGCCCGGCTGCGGCGGAGCCAAAGTGAGATCTCGCTCTAGCCAGCGGCGCAGGCTATGGGCGGCTGTCGCCATTTGGCTTGGCAGCCGCAGTATGGTCAGCAGATGCTTGGCAGCCCACTCGAACAGGCTTGGCGCCTGGCCGGCAAAGAGCGCCAGCGTTTCTGGAGTGAGCAGGGCCAGGTTGCCGGTGCGGCGCAGTGTATCGGCTTGTAACAGCGCCGGCTCCCAAGGGCCGTGGTATTCTTCGATGTAATGATTGACGGCTTCAGATTTGGAGCCGACCCGCCCCTTGTTCCAGGTCAACAGCATGCGCGCCGGATAGATCAGCCAATCAAGCACTTGGAGCGGATGCTGGCGATAATGGTCCCACGCAGCGCCGGTGGGGGCGCGCAAGGGGAGGGGTGGCCCGCTTGCACTTGACTCGATGACCCCGGCCAGTTCCCAGACGAGAAAAGCCCGCAGCTCTTCCAGGGTAGGGCGCTGGGTGGCCTCGGCCAGCTCTTGTCCCCAAATCAAGCGACCGTCTTCAACCAGGTTGGTCAGGTCCACCAACCCCCAGCCAAGGGGGTGATTTTCCCAGGTGGTGTTTTTCAGCGCGTCGGCTGAAATGCAGCCGGTGAACAGCCATCGCTGCCAGTCAGGGTGCGACGCGAGCAGCGCCTGGCAGGTTGCCCTCACTTGCGCGCCAAGCTGGTGGGCATTGTTTTGCCTGGTGATAATCACGCCATTCACATCGCTCAGGCCGGGTATAAAGCTGCCGGTGCTCAGGCTGCCCAGCAGATAGACCGAGAGTAGCTCGTCGCCAAATTCGCGCTCTAAGGCGCGCAGATATTCGGTCAGGGCGGCATCAATTTCAGGAAAGGCAGTTGGATTCAACATGGCTTGCTAATTGCTAATTGTTAACCGTTAACCATTAATCATGCTCTTGCATCCAGCCGTTTTCCAGGCCAGCCTCGTCGAAAGCTTGCAAGGCGGCCTGATACTCATCAGCAGTGATCTTTCGGCCCAGTTGAGGATGATCCAGCGCTTGGTGGGCGGGAAAATATTGGTCCATCAAGCTCACGTGAACGCGCGGCGATAGCTCTTGGGCGATCCAGCGCAGCACCTCTGGCGTGCCAGATAGATTTTGGGGCAGCACCAAGTGCCGGATGATCATGCCGCGCGCGGCAATGCCATCTTGATCCGTCACCAACTCGTCACCCACCTGGCGATAGATTTCTTCAAGCGCAGCGCGATTGTGTTCTACATAGCGTGGAAAGCCGGACAAGCGGCGCGCTATCTCGTCGTCGGCATACTTGGCATCGGGCAGGTAAATGTCTATCACGCCGCTCAGCCATTGCAAAGTTTCGATTGTCTCATAGCCGCTGGTATTGTAGACTAGCGGGATATGCAAGCCTTGTCCGGCGGCAATAGTAACGGCGGCCAGGATGGCCGGCACAAAGTGAGTGGGCGTGACAAAATTGATATTGTGGCAATGCTTTTTATTTTGCAGTTCTAGCAGCATTTCGGCCAGCCGCTCGTGGCTCACTTGCAAACCGTGCCGCAATTGGCTGATGGGATAGTTTTGGCAAAAGATGCACTGGCCGGCGCAACCCGAAAAAAAGATGGCGCCAGAGCCGCGCGCGCCGGAAATGGGCGGTTCTTCCCACGGGTGAACGTTCCACGAAGCGACGACAGGTAATTCGCCCATGCCGCACGCGCTTCGCGCGCTTCTTTCGCCATCTAGCCGGTTGACGCCGCAGCGGCGCGGGCAAAGCGCGCAATGGCCCAACAGCGCGCGGGCCTGTCCGGCGCGGTGGGCCAACTCGCCCGAGGCATGCAGCGCCAGGTAACTGGGGGGGAGCGCCACTGACTGTTGGGGGCAAATTGTGACGGGCGCTGACGCGCGCAGATTATTCATTCTTTCAGCTTTTTGATCAGGGTCAGCTCGTTGCCTCCCTGGGGCGTGACGCGATGCGTAATTTCATCCATGATTTTCTTGACAAGGTAGACGCCCAAACCGCCCATGGCGCGCTCTTCTAACGGCAAATCGAGCCTGGGGGGCGGAGCATTGGCCGGGTCAAAAGGTTGGGCCTGATCGCGCAAGCAGATGATGAGTGTGTCGTGTTCTCTTTTCATTTCGATTTCGATATCGCCCGCCTGGCCCTGGTAGCCGTGAACAATAATATTGGTGGCCGCTTCATCTACGGCCAATTGCAGCTTGAAGACCAAGTCTGGCTCCACCCCCAGCTTGGCGGCTGCTTTTTTCACAAAGTTGCGAATCTTGACCAGGTTGTTCACGTCGGCTGCAATGCGGAGCGACATTTTGGCGTTCATTATCTTTGCATGGTTTCAATTTGACTCTTGATGGCTGCCAGGTGCTCTCTAATTGCCATCAGTTGGCCTTGCGCTTCTTCAAGCCGCGCTCGCTCGGCGCGGACAAAGCGGGTGTAGGGGGCGACGGCTTCGGCCAGGCGGCCCAGGCTGCGCACCAGTTCTTTTTCAAATTGCGCGCTCAGGTTGGCGCCCAGCTTTTCACGCAGCCCGCCGATTTGTTGGCGCAGTTGTCCTTTGGCCTGGTTGCGGCGCGCGGGAATAATGAGCAAGCCCAAGGCGGCGATGGTGGTGCCCAATAGTATGCCGGTAATGTCCCACACGGTAGACGAGATGACGGCGACGACGATTGCGCCCAAGCCCACCCCGCCAATGCCCATCAAACCAGTTTCAGCCACGGCCTGTTGGGCTACCTCGGCCAGCTTGGCCGCCTCGGCCTCGCGGTCGTAGCTTTCGATGGCCTGGCGGGCCGCCTGGCCCACGCTGTCTAGCAGGTGATTCCGGTCGTATTCAAATTGGCCGCCCATCGGCCCAACGATGCGCCCGGTGTGGTCGGTTTGGCGTTGTTCCAGGTGCGCCATCACTGCTTGCCACTGCCGCAGGTCTTGATCTACCAGCCAGTCAATCAGCTCGCTGATGCTGAGCTCGATTTGTTGGGGAGTATCGGCCACCACCTGTTCCACATAGGTGCGCTTGATGCGCTCGGTCTGGAGCAGGTCAAAGATGCGCGCCAGCCGCATGGTTTCATCAAAATAGCTCAGCCCGCGATTTTCCATGGCGTACAGCAGGCTATCTATCTCGCTCAGGCGGTAGCGGAAATCGCGCCCCATATCGCCTTTGTAGACATCGGTCTGCCGCTCAATGTCGTCAATCAGCGCGCTATCGGCCTTGAGCGTGTCTTGTTGCGCTATCATGGCGCTGGCATAGCGCTCGGCTAATTGCAGCCCCACGCCCAGCGGGCTGGCCAGTTTGAGCTTGAGCCGCTCGGCCTCGTCCAGGGTTTGCTTGATGTAATGCTCTAATGGCTCAAAGCGGCTGACGCCCCACAGCATGGGGTCGCCCTGCTTGGCGCGCAAGGCCAGCTTGGCCGACACGGGATAGACCTGTGGCGTAATGTTGAGCAGCGTCCGGGCATTGTCGGTGACGAACGCCGTGACCTGCTCGACTTGGTGGGCCGTTTCCAGGATGTCAATTTTGTTGATGGCAAAGACAATCTTTTTGCCCCAGCCCTTGATCTTTTCCAGAAAGGCGCGCTCGCTTTCGGTAAAGGGCCGGTCGGCTGAGGTGACAAACAGCACCAGGTCGGCTCTGGGCATAAACTGGGTTGTGATGGCCTCGTGTTCGCGGATGATGGCGTTGGTGCCGGGCGTGTCTACAATGGCAATATCGCGCAGCACATCGGCGGGAAAGGTCTGCGCCCACAGTCCGTTTTCCAGCGCGCGGGCGCTCGTTTCGCCATAGCGCAAGATGTGGACGGCAGTGGTGGTGGGCGTGACGCCTTCATCCAGCAGCGCCTGGCCCAGCAGCGCGTTGATAAAGGCCGATTTGCCGGCATTAAATTCGCCCACAATCACCAGCAAAAATAGCTCGTCGAGCTGGCGGATTGAATCGGCCAGCGCCTGTTGGTCCTCTGGCGTAGCGTTTAGCTGTGAAAGCAGCACTCGCAAGTCGCCCAGCGCGCCGCGCTCTCGCTTGAGCAGGTTTTCTTGGTGTTCCGAAAGAATATTTTTTAGCATCTCAAATTCCAACTATTGATTCATAATTCTACCATACAAGGCATGGCCGGGTCAAACCGCGGCGCGCCGCAGGCGTTCCCATTCGGGTATGCTGGGGTCACCCTCTTGCGCCATTTGCCGCAGCTCAAAGATCTGGTCGCGCAGCAGGGCCGCCTTTTCAAATTCCAGTTGTTCGGCGGCGGCGCGCATTTGCTTTTCTAGTTCTTTGATGAGGCGCGCCATTTCATCTTTGGGCAACTCGACCCCTAGCGGAGTCTTTTTCTCTTCTATCTTTTGGCGCACCTGCTCGGTCAGGTCGTGCACGGCCTTGACGATGCTGGCGGGCACGATGCCGTGTTGTTCGTTGTGTTCAGTTTGAATGACGCGGCGGCGATTGGTTTCGTCAATCGCGCGGCGCATGGCCTCGGTCATTTTGTCGGCGTACATGATCACCGTGCCGTTGACGTGGCGGGCGGCCCGGCCTATCGTTTGGACGAGCGCCTGTTCGCTGCGCAAAAAGCCTTGCTTGTCGGCGTCGAGGATGGTCACCAGTGAAACTTCGGGCAGGTCCAGCCCTTCGCGCAGCAGGTTGATGCCCACTACCACATCGTACACGCCCAGGCGCAGGTCGCGCAAAATCTCGACCCGTTCGATGGTCTCGACTTCGCTGTGGAGATAGTGCACTTTCATGCCCAGTTCCAGCAAGTAATCGCTGAGGTCTTCGGCCATGCGCTTGGTGAGGGTGGTGACCAGCGCGCGCTCGCCGCGCTCTACCCGCTGGCGCACCTGGCCCACCAGGTCGTCTACCTGGCCCTTGATGGGCTTGACAATGATTTCGGGGTCTATCAGGCCGGTGGGGCGGATGATTTGCTGCACCACTTGCTGGCTGTGTTCCATCTCGTATGCGCCGGGCGTGGCGGTGGTGTAGATGGCCTGCCCCATGCGGGCTTCAAATTCTGGAAAGCGGAGGGGGCGGTTGTCTAGCGCGCTGGGCAGGCGGAAGCCATAATCTACCAACACCTGCTTGCGGCTGCGGTCGCCGTTGTACATGCCGCGTATCTGCGGAATGCTCATGTGGCTTTCGTCAATGATGAGCAAATAGTCATCGGGGAAATAGTCAATCAGCGTCCAGGGCGGGCTGCCTGCCTCGCGCCCGTCTATCTGGCGGCTATAGTTTTCGACGCCGCTGCAATAGCCCACCTCGCGCAGCATTTCCATGTCGTAGCGGGTGCGCTGCTCTATGCGCTGCGCCTCGAGCAGCTTGCCTTGTTGGTTGAGTTGCGCCAGCCGTTCAGCCAGCTCTTGCTCGACAGCAACGATGGCGGCTTGCATTTTTTCTTCGGGCGTGATGAATTGCTTGGCCGGAAAGATGTCAATCCGCTCGTGCGTCTTCAACACCTCGCCCGTCAGCGTGTCAATCTCGGTGACGCGGTCAATCTCGTCGCCAAAAAATTCCACCCGGTAGGCCGTTTCGGCATAGCCGGGCATCACCTCCAGCGTGTCGCCGCGCACCCGAAAGCGCCCCGGGCGCAGCTCGATATCGTTGCGTTCGTATTGAATCTCGACCAGGTGGCGCAGCACACTATCGCGCCGCCGGGTTTCGCCCTTGTTCAGTGTGACGACCACCTTGCCCCAGTCTTGCGGATTGCCGGTGGCATAGATGCACGACACCGAGGCCACGATGATGACATCGCGCCGCGAAAACAGCGACGACATTGAAGACAGCCGCAGCCGTTCTAGCTCGTCATTGCGTTGAGTCTCTTTTTCAATGTAGGTGTCGGTTCTGGGAATGTAGGCCTCGGGCGTGTAATAGTCGTAATAAGACACGTAATATTCTACGGCGTTATCGGGGAAAAATGATTTGTACTCGGCATAAAGCTGCGCGGCCAGCGTCTTGTTGTGCGCCATGACGAGCGCGGGGCGCTGCACTCGCTCGATGATGGTCGCAATTGAGAACGTCTTCCCAGTTCCCGTCGCCCCTAACAAGGTCTGGTGCTTGTAGCCCTTGTTTAGCCCCTCGATGAGCTGCTCAATAGCGGCGGGCTGATCGCCGGTTGGTTTGAATGGAGAGACCAGTTTAAATTTGTTCATATTTCGCTAGCAAATTCCCTTTTTCACCACAACCTCCTGCCTTCGGCGGGGGCAGGCGGGCACAAAGGCACACAAAGGAAAAAGGAAACTTGTCCCTTTGTGTACTTGGTGGTTAACTTGAGTTAATAGGAATTTCCTTTTCGACCTTGCTACCGTCAACTTGTGCAAGGCGGCAGTGCAGCTAAAATCCCGGCGAAGCTGGGATAACTTGATTATACTTGCAAGTGCCCAACTCCGCCAGGAGGCCGGGGGGGATATTTGGCGCTTGGCGGTTAGTGTGCTAAAATTGAGTTGTGGAGGCGCTATGGATACGGCAGTTTGGCGTGACATTTCTTTAATCTTTCTGATTCCCCAGGCGATATTGATAGCACTTGTTCCGTTGACGATTTTGCTCGCCAGCGTCTATGGCCTGGGCAAGCTGTATGCGTGGCTGCCGGGCTTTTTTGCCAAGGCGCGCGCGATTATGGCCGGCATTCATTTGCGCGTGGAGCAGGTGAGCGAGGCGATTGCCGCCCCGCTGATTGCCCTTTATGCTTTGGCGGCGCGCCTGAATGCCTGGAAAAACGCGATTGTGAGGGAGTTGAAGCTATGATGCAAATGGAAGAGACACACTCTACCGATCTGGTTGAGCAGGCCAAGCCGGATTGGAAAACCAAGTGGATGGCGATTGGCGGGGCAGCGGGGGCAGTATTGGGCATAGCTGCGGTGTACCTGTATATTCGCTCGGTTGAAGCCGAGCGAGGCACAGCCGCCGCGCCGCGCCCCATCAAGCCTGGTTCTGCCATGCAGGTAGCCTTGGCGGTCCTGACGGCGGTCAGGCAATTTGTCAACCTGGGAATGGACTAGGCGGTTCGGCTACGCCGAACCCAGGGTGTTGCCCGCTTGTTGACGGGCCGGCGGTGATGGCAATGCGCCCTTTGCAAAAGTTGGGGGCGTTTGTGGTGAGCCTGGTGATTGTGGCGGCCACCACGCTTGTATTGATTCTGGCGCAGGTGTGGGTTTCCACGCCGGTCATTGTTTTGTTGTTTTTGCTGCCGATCATTTTGGCGGCCACCCGCTGGGGCTTGCAGCCGGCGCTCGCCGCTTCGCTGGCGGCTTTTTTATCCTTCAACTATTTTTTCCTCGATCCACGCTATACCTTGTCAGTCAAAAAGCCCGATGAATTCCTGGCGCTGCTGGTGTTTTTGATTGTGGCGGTGCTCATCAGTCAACTGGTCAGCACGGCCAATGCGCACGCAGCCCAGGCGCGCGCCCGCGAATTAGAATCTACCACGCTTTATAACCTGAGCCGAACCTTGAGCGCGCAGGCTGGCCTGGATGAGATTTTGTCTTCTGTCACGCGCCATGTGGCCGAGGTGTTTGATTTGACGGGCTGCGAGATATTGCTGAGCGCGCCCGATGGCAGCTTGCGCTCTCACGTCCGTTATTGGGCAGGCGACGCCTGGCAAGCTGGGCCAGAGGCCGAGGAAGCTGGCGCGCCTGACGGGCAAGTGGTTGATGTTTCGTTGACGGCCAACCAGGCGATGGTTGGGGTGATGCGGTTGACAACGGGGAATTCTGGCGCGGCGCTAGAGCCGACGGCCATGCAAATGTTGACGACGTTTGCGGCGCAGGTGGGGCTGGTGGTAGAGCGGGCCAGGCTGGCGCGCCAGGCCGCCCGCGCGCGCTTGCTGGAAGAAAGCGACCAGCTTAAATCGGCCTTGTTGTCTTCGGTCTCTCACGATTTGCGCACGCCCCTGTCGGCCATCAAGGCGGCGGCGACGGTCTTGCTGCAACAAGATGCGGCGCTTGACGCTGCGGCCAGCCAAGATTTGCTATCCACGATCAATGAGGAATCCGATCGTTTGAACCGGCTGGTGGGCGATTTGCTGGACATGTCGCGCATCGAGGCCGGCGCGCTCAGGCTCAGGCTCGATTGGTGCGACCTGGATGAATTGATTCGCGCCGTTGTCCGCCGGATGTCGCCTCTTTTGGGCAATTTTGCAGTGCACCTGGATTGGCCGGATGATTTGCCGCCGGCCTATGCCGATTATGTGCAAGTGGATCGGGTGGTGGCTAACCTGTTGGATAATGCCGCTCGCTTTGCTCCGCCAGGGTCTGCCATTTGGGTGACGGCGCGGGGCGATGAGGCCGGTGTGACAGTGAGTGTGTCTAACGAAGGCCCGGCAATCTCTGAGCAAGTGCGGGCGCACTTGTTTGACAAGTTTTATCGCATTTCTGCGGACCGAGCCGCGAATATGGGCACCGGCCTGGGGCTTTCGATCTGCAAAGGCATTATCGAGGCGCACGGCGGGCGCATTGGGGTGGAAAGTCCGTTGATAGATTACCAAGGGGCGCGTTTTGTGTTCACGCTGCCTTTCCCGCCGGGCAAGTTGCCGCCGGCGTTGCCGGATGATGAGGGTTTGAGCGATGAAAAAGACCAAGGTGCTGGTCGTTGACGACGAGCCACAGATTTTGCGCGCGCTGCGCACCGGGCTGGTGGCGCACGGCTACGAGGTGGTGGGCGCCGCCGATGGCGAAGAGGCCCTGGATAAAGCGGCAGCCGAGTTGCCGGATGTCGTTATCTTGGATTTGAACCTGCCCAAATTGAGCGGCCTGCAAGTGTGCCGCGGCTTGCGCGAATGGTCGTCTGTTCCCATCATTGTGCTTTCAGTGCGCGACGCCGAGCGCGACAAGGTGGCCGCGCTTGATTTGGGCGCAGACGATTATTTGACCAAGCCGTTTGGCATGGATGAATTGCTGGCGCGTTTGCGGGTGGCGCTGCGCCATGCAGCCCGCGCCGCCGATTCGCCCGAGCCGGTGATTTGCGCCGGCGAGGTGGTCATTGACCTGCCTCGACATAGCGTCAGGCGAGGCGACCAAGAGATTCGCCTGACGGCGACCGAATACAAGTTATTGGCTTACCTGGCGGTGAATGCCGGCAGGGTGCTCACGCACAACCAGATTTTGCAACACGTGTGGGGCCCGGGCTATGAAGACCAGGCGCAGTATTTGCGCGTGTACGTCAGCCAGTTGCGTCGCAAGTTGGACCCCCATTCTACTCAGCCCCAGATGATTTCAACAGAGCCGGGCGTGGGTTACCGTTTTGTAGCCGACGAAATATAACCTCAGGTTCACCCTCCTCCCATCTTTATAAATTCTTTACATTCGTTTGCCCCTTTTTTATCTTTTCCCAACACCCATACGCTAGAATTTACCCATCAATGCAGCCCGCATAATTTGAGGGACGTTTGCTCATCGCCGGCGCTTGGCCTCTTCGGGAGTGCAGCCTGCCTGGTGGCAGACAGGGTGTGGGGATGCCCTTCTTGCTATTTCCGACAGAATCTATTCTATATTTGGCAAAGCACTGCCAGGCCAATAAGGAATGATTTGAATGAAACATCTGACTTGTGCTGGGTGGATCAACTCGTTGGTTGGCAGCTTGTCTGTTGTTGTTTATCTTGTGATGGTTACCGGAGGGCAGTTTTATCTCCAATCTCACTTTAGCCCACCTTGGCGCGAGGTTCTTTTATTGGCTAGCGTGCCGCTTGAATACGTGGGATTGGCGTATTGGTCGGCCTGGATCAACCGATGGGTAGATGCGCCTGCTTTAACTGAGCAATTTACACAGCCTGTTGCGCCGGTGGTATTGGCTTCGAGGGGCGCGCCAACCGAGCAGGCCGTAGGCGAAATATTGCGCCTGGCAGACGAGTTGCACAGACCCGTTTTGTTGGTGAGCCTTGCCAGCCTGGCGGAAGCCGATACGTCTTTTTGGATTGAAAGAGTGTGGCAGAGTTTGGCCGCGCATGGGCTGCAGGTTTCGGCTCAGGCAATGGTTACGCCAGAGCCAGAACGCGCCGTGGATGAAATTATCGGCGCAACTGGCGCTGTCCATGTAGTTTGGGGGCAACTTGACCATGCTGATCAACTTTCCGGTTGGTGAGTTGTTTCTGCGACTATTCAAACCCTCGCCAGGTTGTCAAATCCGGGCGAGCGAGTTGAGTGGTTGTTTTCTGAATAGGTGAGAAATAGTGGATGCTCTGATTGGTTTGACCGACTACGCGCAGCGAGAATACGAGTCTCAACATTCGCTTTTTGCTGCGCAGGCTCCGCTGGTGCAGCGTTTTTTAGAGGCGCAAGCTCGCCAACTGGCGGAGGCGATAATTCAACGCGTGCCTCAGGCGCGTTTTGTGTTGCCGGACAGGGTAGTGGCGAGTGTTGACAAGCCAGGTGAAAGCCAGCCTGTGCCTGTTCCGGCGCAATCTAGAGAACAGGTCGTAGGCAATTGGTTGGGGCGCTTGTTTGGCCCGAATCTTGACGAGCTGCTTCGCCAGCGATTGGCCGAACTGGCCCAATCGCCTGAACGCGCCATCGCGGTGAGCGCCGACCTCTTGCGTTATGCAACGGCTGTTCACATGATATATGGCATGTTGCCTGTAGGTCGTTCTGTTACCTATATCTCGGTGGAAGATGAGCAGATTCCAACCATTCCCGCCGCAAGCTTGGAACCCGAGTCTGCTATTACGGCTGCCACAGATGCGATTGTCGAAGAAGGGCCAGCCACCGAAGAGGGGCGGGGAGAACTGCAGGTGCCGTATGCCCCAGCTGCCCGGCGATTTTATTTGCCGCAGTGGGTCGCTTTTGATGAACAGGACCGCTTGCTGATCAATTCCGTCAGCGAGGCCGAGGCGTATCTGGCTTCGATGCAACGCTTTGTGGCGATTTTGCACGCGGCGGCGGCGCTGGCGCCGTACATGGTAGCCGATCCAGATTATAAGCGTAAGCGTTACGGCATGTTGGGTCAGCTGATCAACCAGGGGCGGGCGCTGGCGCGCTCCCAGACGCAAGAGATTATCCTCAAAATCAAGGCGCGCGCAGCGACCCAAAGCCTCAACCGGGGCTTGCGCCTCAGTTTACCTTATTTTGATGATCAAGTATTGCGAATGGATAAGCGTAATGTTCAGGTCATTCCGTCCGGGCGCATTATGTTCATCCCGGCTTTTGTTGTGCGCGCCTCGCGCGAGGAACAGGCCAAGGTAGCCCAAGACACGCGCCTGAGCCTTTCCACGCGCAACCATCTCCTAGCCGAATTGAAAATGCTGGAACAGGCATTTGTGGCGTGAGCGTTCAGCTGTCAGCCATCGGCGTTTAGCTTGGCAGCTCAATAGCTGCTTGCTGGAGGGTTGGTATGTTATTCTCAATCATTCTTTTAGCGATCATTGTTTATCTTTCTTATCGAGCTGCCCCGCGCGAGCGGGCAGAAGACGCGCACGTGCACGGCGCGGGGCAAATCGGTTTGCTGGCGGCGGTGGCGCTCTTTGGCGTAGATTATTTTACGTCGTACTATTACGCCGCAGGCGAGATGATGAGCTCGCTGCATCCCTACGGCTTACAAAAATACGCCTATATCACTGTGGCCGTCATCGCGCTGGCTAACTTTGTGTTTGGGGTGCTTTACATGTATTCGTTGGGCGTCTTTAATGAAGGCGGCGGCTCGTACACCGCTTCGATGCGCTATCTGTGGCCCACGCTCAGCCTGATTGTGGCCGTGACCTTGATCCAGGACTATGTGTTGACCATCGTTGTGTCAGCATTGAATGGCGGCGACCAGTTGCTTTCGATTTTGAACTTGTACGGCACGCATTGGTTATGGCACTTTGCCCTCGGCGCGGCGCTGGCGGCGGTGACGTGGTATCTCACCATCCGCGGGCGGGGCGAATCGGCGCAGGTGGTTTTTACGCTGTTAGGTGTCTTTGTGACGCTGACCCTGACAATGGCGATTGGCCTGGTCGTCGCACATTCTAAAGGTATTCCCCCTATGCCGACCACTGAAGCGCCCCATGCCGCCTCGCTGGCGCAGGCGCTCATGCACATGCTGACTGC
This sequence comes from Thermoflexales bacterium, assembly GCA_041740315.1. Taxonomy (GTDB): domain Bacteria; phylum Chloroflexota; class Anaerolineae; order Fen-1058; family Fen-1058; genus JBGSMF01. The sequence goes on along the minus strand of JBGSMF010000232.1, from coordinate 15,234 downwards.
TTCAATGAAAGGCATGGTCGCTCTGACCGGCCTGGAAGCGGTGTCTAACGGCATCCAATTTATGATTAATCAAGACACCCGCCTCGTCAAGTGGGGCAAGCAGCGCGCGCCGCGCTTTAACTGGCTGTGGAATTTCTACAGCGGCAAGTCTGGGATTGGGCGTTTTGTGCAAACTTCATTCTTGTTTTATGGCGGTCTGACGACGCTATTCCTAACTTTCTTTGCCATTCGCTTTAATGTTTTCGACGGAACGCTGGGCCGCACGTTGGTGGGCAATCTGGCATTTATTGGTTTTGGGCAGGTGCCTGGTGGTCAAATCCTGTACTGGACCTACCAGTTGTTGGCGGTAGCTCTGTTGGCGGCCGCCTCGATGACGGCCTTACAGGATGCGCAGGCCACCGAGTGGCGCGATGTGGCGATTGGCGAGATCCCCGAAGTCATCGTCTACCGCGACCCGCACGGCACATTCACGCGCTCGGTCACGATTACCTTTGGCTTAGCGGTGTTCATTATGCTGCTGGTGCGCGGCAAGACCAGCGTGGCAGTGCCGTTTTACGGCGTGGGCGTCTTTATGCCCATTACGGTCATGGCTTTGGCTGTTCGGCAACACGTCAGCCAGCATTTCACTGGCCGTGCCCGTGCCTGGGGCATGGTCGGCGCTACGGTTGCGGCCAGCCTGGGCGCTATTGTCTTTATAGGGCAAATCGTCGGCAAGTGGGAGGAAGGCGGTTGGGCGGTGCTGATTTCTTTCGGGTTGCTGGCTATTGCGGCGCACTTTATGCTGATTTCGCCATTGGGCTATCGCCAGCCAGCGCAGATTCACCGCATTGTCCGCGACAAGGCGCGTGTGCAGGGCGCGATGGCCTCTATCGTCGAGTGGCAATCGCTCAGAATGCAAGAATATCGTTATGCATTACTTGTTGGCATTGCGCGTCTGTTCGAATTGTTTGGCGTGCGCCGCCCGGTGCGCTACGAGCCGCCCGCGCAAGCTGGCGAATATGATGATGCTTTGCACATAGATCACCCCGAAGCGCGCTCTTTCCTGGATCAATACCTGGAAGCGCATCCTCAGCCTGCGCCGCGTCTGGGCGGCGCGCCCATGCAAACGGTTGTTATGCCTGAAGGCATAAAAGTGGCTCAGCCAATCGCTCAAGCTGTCAAACCTGCCGCGCCCAAGCCGCGGTCAGCAGCACAGGCGGTCAACCCCGTCGAGCCAGTGGATGAGCAGCCGGCCCAGCTTAATTAGCGGCTGGCGATTAGAATGGCTTTTGCACCCCTGCATGCGCTGCGCGTCTCGGAGCTCTATCGGGCACTAGAAACCTTGCCCGGAGGGCTTGCGCCCCAAGAGGCGGCAGCGCGTCTGTCGCTCTATGGTCCCAATATTCTTTACGAGCCGGCGACGTCTCGGCTGCCAATGGCTTATCGGCTATGGCGCAAGTTTGCCAGCCACCTGACGCATGTCATGTCCTATCTCTTGTTGGGCAGTGGGGGGGTGGCATTATTTATCCAGCCAGTATTGGGCGTAGTGATTTTGTTCGTCGTCCTGATTAATGCGGGCTTTTCGTTCTGGCAAGAGCACCGCGCCGAGCAGGCCATTGCCACCCTCAGACAAGTGCTGCCGGCGTATGCGCGTGTTATCCGCGCCGGCCAGGAAATCAAGATTCCCGCCAGCGAGCTAGTGCCTGGCGATGTGTTGGTGCTGGCCGAAGGCGACCATATCTCTGCCGACGCTCGCGTGGTGGAAGGGTATGGCCTGCGCGCCAACCATGCCACACTGACCGGCGATGCCATGCCAGCCCGCAAAACAGCCGAGGCGTCTTTGATTGAAGGCTTGACTGACCTGGAGCGCCCCAACCTGATCTTTGCCGGCACCTCCGTTGTTTCGGGCACGGGCCGCGCAGTGGTGTTTGCCACCGGCATGCTCACCCAGTTTGGACGGATTGCTCAACTCACCCAAACGGTTGACCCGCCCAGCGTGCTTCAGAAAGACGTAGAACGCATTACGCGGACAACGGCGCTGATAGCTGTTGGCGCTGGTGTAATATTTTTTATTGCGGGCTTGGGTGACATTGGCATGTCGTTGGAGCAGGCGTTCTTGTTTGCCATTGGTATTATTGTTGCTATTACGCCCGAAGGCTTGCTGCCCACCCTCACTCTTTCGCTGGCGATGGCGGTGCAACGCCTGGCAAAGCGCGGTGTACTGGTCAAAAAGCTGGCGGTTGTTGAAACGCTGGGCAAGGTTTCTGTCATCTGCACCGACAAGAGCGGCACGTTGACCCAAAACCAAATGACAGTGCGCGAGGTGTGGGTAGGGGGGCAACGCTTGAAAATTTCTGGCGTGGGCTATGAGCCGCTGGGAAATTTTTCACCTGATCCGGCGGCGGTCAAAAGCGAGCTAGAGGCTCTGTTGGCGGCGGCCGAGCTTTGCAACAATTCACGGCTTGTGCCGCCTTCGCCCGAGTGCCCGCAATGGAAGTGCTTGGGAGATCAAACCGAGGCAGCCTTGCGCGTGCTGGCGCGCAAGGGTGGAATGGACGAACGCCTGCTAGAGCAGGCTTTTCCCCGCATCCACGAATTGCCCTTTGACGCGCGGCGCAAGCGCATGAGCACAATCCACCGCCCAGGCAAGGAAGCAAATGGACAAAGAACAAAGCCAGCCAATCCCTTGTCTACTCCAGCAATAGCGTTTGTCAAAGGCGCGCCCAGAGAAGTGCTTGATCTCTGTACCCATATTCTTATTGGCGGCGAGGTTCGCCCGCTGGACACTGCCACTCGCGCTAAAGTATTGGCGGCCAACGACGATTATGCCCGCAATGCTTTGCGGGTGTTGGCGCTGGCCCGCAGTGATTTGCTCCCGCGTCGCCTCGTTTCTGGTGACGGCGGCGCTTTTACCTCAGAGCATGTTGAACGAAATCTGATATTTCTTGGCCTGGCTGCCATGCTGGACCCCCCTCGTCCCGAAGTGGCCGAAGCGATCAGAGTGTGCCGCGAAGCGTCCATTCGGATTGTGATGGTGACGGGCGACTATGGCCTCACGGCTGAATCGCTGGCGCGGCGTATTGGAATGCTTACCAGCCCACACCCTCGCATCATCACTGGGGCGGAACTGGATGAGATGAAAGACGCCGACGTGCGGGCGGTTTTGAACGAAGAGGTCATTTTTGCCCGCATGGCGCCCGAACATAAATTGCGCCTGGTAGCTGCTTTTCAGGCCTCAGGTGAAGTGGTGGCTGTCACAGGTGATGGCGTCAATGATGCTCCTGCCTTGCGCAAAGCAGATGTGGGCATCGCCATGGGCATCATTGGCACCGACGTGTCCAAAGAGGCGGCCGACGTGATTTTGACCGAAGACAAATTCAATGCCATCACAGCAGCCATTGAAGAAGGGCGCGCCGTGTATGACAACATTCGCAAATTGGTCACCTATATTTTTGCCAGCAATGTGCCAGAGATAGCACCATTTGTCTTGCGTGCCATGCTGCGTGTGCCTCTGGCGCTTACCATCTCGCAGATTTTGGCTATTGACCTGGGCACCGACTTGGTGCCGGGCCTGGCGTTGGGCGCAGAAAAACCCGAACCCGACGTGATGAATCGCCCTCCGCGGCGGCGAACCCAGCCCTTGATAGATAAAGGATTAATCGCTCGCGCTCTGTGGCTAGGCGCTCTTGAGACGGCGCTGTGCTATGTCGGCTTTTTTCTGGCCTATCGTTCGTTTGGCTATACAGATTTTTTCAATTTGCCGCTTATAGATTTAGAGCCGTTGGTTGTGCGCCTGGCGGTCATGCCGGCGCACGTCTTGGCGACCACCCTCTTTCACGCTGGCGTAGTTATGGGACAGGTAGGCAATGTGTTTACCTGCCGTCGAGAGAAAGCGGGGGTGCGCCGTTTGGGGATCTTTAGCAATTCACTCTTGTTGGGAGGCGTTGCTTTTGAGTTGGTGTTGTTGGTCGCCTTGATCTATTTTCCCCCCCTGGCATGGGTGTTTGAACATGCGCCTTTGCCAGCTTGCTGGATTGGTATTTTGATGTATGCTCCCACAGTGTATATTCTCGATAGAATTCGCAAGGGTCTGGTCATGCGCATCAAGCTGGCGCGCGAGCGCAGACTTGGGAGGCTGTTATGAAAATTATCATTATGGGCTGTGGCAGGCTGGGCGAGCATGTCAGCTACCTTTTGGCCGATGAAGGGCACGAGGTTGTTGTCATTGACCAAGATGCGGCGGCGCTTGAGCGCCTGGGGCCCAAGTTCAAGGGCCAGAAAATTCTGGGAGTCGGATTTGATCGGGGCGTGTTGATTGAGGCTGGCATTGAATATGCCGGCGCGTTTGCGGCTACCAGTTCGTCAGATAATGCCAATATCGTTGCAGCCCGGATTGCGCGTCATATCTTTCATGTGCCTAGAGTAGTGGCGCGTTTATACGATCCACGGCGAGCAGAAATTTACCGCCGCTTGGGATTGGTGACTATCTCTTCAAGCGCCTGGGGCGCAGAGCGTATCCGTGAATTGCTTACCCATGCCGAACTTGACCCGGTGATAACGTTTGGACGCGGCGAAGTTTCTCTGCTCTCGGTCGAGTTGCCGCTGCACCTGGTGGGGCGGCTTGTCAAGCACGTCACGGTGCCCGGCGAGATCAGCGTGACCGTGATTACCCGTGAGGGGCAGGCGATGTTGCCCACGCTGGGCACCGAGTTTTGCGCCGGTGATGTGGTTCATCTCACCGTGCTGGCTTTGGCAATGGAGCGCGTTGAGGCTTTGTTGGGATTGAGCAAGGGGGGGTAGCTATGTACGTTATCATTGTAGGCGGTGGAAGAACGGGGTCAGAATTGGCCAAGTTGTTGCTTGCGGGCGGGCACCGTGTCAGGATTATTGAGGACCGCCAATCGGTGCTAGACCGCCTGAAGCAGGAGCTTGCGCCAGATGCAATCATGATGGGAGACGGCAGCGCTCCCAGTGTGCTGGAGGCGGCAGAGATTGAAAACGCCGACGTGTTGGCGGCAGTGACCGGCGAGGATGAGACTAACCTTGTTGTCACCACGTTGGCTCGCTTTGAGTTCGATGTTCCGCGCACTATCGCCCGCGTGAACAACCCGCTTAACGCATGGTTGTTTACGCCAGAGATGGGTGTAGATGTAGCGCTCGACCAAGCTGACCTGATAGCCAAGCTAATTCGGGAAGAGATGTTGATGGGTTCCATGATGACTGTGCTCAAGCTGCGGCGGGGCGCGGTGGCGCTGGTCGAAGAAAAAATCTTGCCCACCTCGCCGGTGATTGGCAAGACACTGCAAAAGCTGGCGCTGCCACTCAATTGCACACTGGTGGCGATTATGCGCGGCGAGCAAGTAATCGTGCCGCGCGGCGATACATCCCTGCGCGCCGGCGACGAAGTGTTGGCTATTGTCCACAGTGGTTCTCAGAAACAATTATCCTGCTTGCTCAACGGCGGGGAAAAGTGTGGGTGATGAAATAATTGGGCCACCGGAGCGGCCTATGTGATCTTGGGACAATCTTGACAGCTTGGCTAGATAGGGTTACAATTGCGCCTGTTTATTGGCAAGGGCCTGCCCCCAGCCGGGGTGGGCTTTTTTCATTCGTAACTGCTCACCCTCCCGCAGGTTTGAACGCTTTTGGTTGGGCAAACGCAACTCGACCAAGATTGGTAGCCCACCCAGGCAGCCAATTTTGCAACCTGCGGGAGGGTAGGCTGAGCAAGTTACTTTTAATCGAGTGAACAAGATGGAAAAAAATGGGAGCACGTTCAGTCTGCGGCGGTTGCTGCTGGGCGACCCGCTGGCAACTTCGCAAGCGATTCACGAGCGCCTGACCAAGGCCAAGGCGCTGGCCGTATTTTCGTCGGATGCGCTGTCTTCGGTGGCTTATGCCACAGAAGAGATTTTGCTGGCGCTGGTTTTAGCCGGGACGGCCGCGGCGGGGTTGGTCTGGCCGATTGCGTTGGTCATTGCCGCATTGCTGGCGATTGTGGCCACATCGTATTACCAGACGATTCACGCCTATCCATCAGGGGGTGGGTCCTATATCGTTTCGCACGACAACCTGGGCGAGTTGCCGGGGCTGGTTGCCGCGGCGGCCTTGCTGACAGATTATGTCCTCACGGTGGCGGTGAGCATTTCGGCCGGCGTGGCGGCTATCACGTCGGCCTTTGGCGCGCTGTTGCCTTACACCGTGCCGCTGGCCCTGCTGTTTATTGCCTTTGTCACCGTTGCCAACTTGCGGGGCGTGCGCGAATCTGGCACCATCTTTGCCGCGCCGACCTATTTGTTTGTGGCTACATTCTTGTTGATGATTGGGGTGGGGCTGGTCAAGTGGCTTGCCAGCGGCATGCCGCCGGCCGAACCGCCCCAGATTGAGGCGCACGCTGTGCAGGGATTGACGGTGTTTTTGGTGCTGCGCGCGTTTTCCTCGGGCTGCGCGGCGCTCACTGGCGTGGAAGCCATCAGCAACGGCATCCCGGCCTTCAAGCCGCCCGAATCGGCTAACGCCGGCAAGACCCTCATTGCCATGGCCGCACTGCTCATCACAATGTTTTTAGGCATCACTTTTCTTTCGCATCAATACGGCATAGTGCCGCACGAGGGCACGCACGAAACGGTGGTGTCTTTGTTGGCTCGACGAGTCCTGGGCAGCGGCACGCCGCTCTACTTTTTGGCCCAAGTTGCCACGGCCCTCATCTTGCTGCTGGCGGCCAATACCAGTTTTGCCGATTTTCCGCGTTTGTCCTCTATCCTGGCGCGCGACCGCTATATGCCGCACCAGTTCCATAACCTGGGCGACCGGCTGGTGTTTTCCAACGGCATTCTTATGCTGGGCGCACTGTCTTCGGTCTTGGTTATTGCCTTTGGCGGCGTTACGACCCGGCTGATCCCATTGTATGCAGTGGGGGTATTTTTGTCGTTCACGCTATCGCAGATGGGGATGGTGGTGCGCTGGTGGCGCAAGCGCGGCCCGCATTGGCGGCTCAAGGCCGCCGTCAACGGCATTGGGGCGCTGTCCACCGGCGTTGTTGTGAGTGTGATTGCCTTTAGCAAATTTATCTATGGAGCTTGGGCCGTCATTGTGCTGATACCCTTGGTGGTGATGGTCTTTAAAGCAATTTATCACCATTACCAAATGGTTGGCGTGCAACTCTCGCTGGATGCCACGGGCGCGCCGCCGCGCGTGCGCCGGCACCGCGTGATTGTGCCGGTGGGGGGCGTGCATCGCGGCATTCTGCTGGCATTGGAATATGCCCGCTCAGTGTCTGACGATGTGACGGCGGTCTATGTGGAGGTTGACCCCAAGGAAACGCCGCACGTGCAGGCTAGGTGGGCGCAGTGGGGTGATGGGGTGCGCCTCAAGGTGCTGCCCTCGCCGTATCGCTCTATCATTGGGCCATTGGTTGAATACATTAACCAGATTGATGATATTAGCCGCCACGACGAGATTGTGACGATTGTGATGCCGCGTCTTGTGGCGGCCCGCTGGTGGCAGAACTTTTTACACAACCAAACCGCTATTGTGATTCACCTGGCATTCTTGTTCCGCCGAGATACCGTCGTCACCGATGTGCCATATCGCTTGCGAGAATGATGCCGGGGTTTAGTACCTTACCAGTCAAATCTTGCTTTTTCGGCAAAGAAAACTCACCACGAAGGACACAAAAAGCACAAAGTAAAAACCTTAGTGTACTTGGTGTCCTTTGTGGTTTTGGTTCTGGCTTGACCAGGCTAGGGAGTATATGAGATGAAAATGATTATAGTGGGCTGTGGCCGGGTTGGTTCCGAATTGGCCGAGTTGCTGGATGCGGAAGGCCATCAGGTCACCGTGATTGACCCAGAGTCGGAAAATTTCCAGCGCCTGGAGCCTAGCTTTCGCGGGCGGACGGTGGCCGGTATTGGTTTTGATTACGATGTGCTGATTCGGGCCGGCATAGAAAAGGCCGACGCGCTGGCGGCGGTGTTTTCGAACGATGCCACCAATGCCATTGTGGCGCGCGCCGCGCACGAGTATTTCAAAGTGCCCACCGTGGTCGCCCGGCTGTACGATCCGCTCAAGGCAGACTTGTACGAGCATTTTGGCTTCCAAACGGTTTCCAGCACCATGATGAGCGTGCACCGCATCGAGCAGGTGATGACTTCGCGCCAGTTGCGGCACCTGGTCAGCCTGGGCAATGGCCAGGTGCAGATGCTAGAGATGTGCGTGCCCGCGCGTCTGGCGGCTCAACCGCTCAGCAGCTTGTTGGTGACGGGCGAGGTGGCGATTGTTGGGCTGACCCGCCGAGGCGAGACCTTTATTCCATCGCCCGGCGCGCTGATGGAAGAAAACGATTTGGTGTGTTTGAGCGTGGTGACGACGGCCATTGGCCGGCTGGAAGCTATGCTGAGGCATGGAGGGTGAGATGTTTGTCTTGATTGTGGGTGGGGGAAAAGTTGGCGCGCACCTGGCGCAATTGCTGCTGCAACAGGGGTTTGAAGTTAAAATCATCGAGCCGCGTTCCCCGGTGCTGGCCAAGCTGCACAAGGAACTGTCCACTGAAAATATTGTCCAGGGCGATGGGACAAACACTCAGGTCTTGATTGACGCCGGTATTACGTCTGCCGACGTGGTGGCGGCCGTCACCGGCGCCGATGAGGTGAACCTGGTGATAGCCAGCCTGGCGCGCTTTCGCTTTCATATTCCGCGCATCATTGCCCGCGTCAACAGCCCCAAGAATGCCTGGCTGTTCACATCAGATATGGGCGTGGATGTGCCCATCAACCAATCGGAACTGATGGCCCGCCTGATCCAGGAAGAAATGTCGCTGGGTGATATGATGACACTGGTCAAGCTGCGCCGGGGCGAGGTGGCGATTGTGGAGGAAAAAATAGCTGCCCAATCGCCCGTGATTGGACAGACATTGCGTGACCTAACCCTGCCGCCGCAGTGCACGCTGGCAGCCGTATTGCGCGGCAATGAAGTGATTGTGCCTCATGGTGACACTGTGCTATGCGCCGGCGACGAGGTGCTGGCGGTAATCCACAGCAATTACAAGCAAAGCTTGTCCGACTTGCTCAGCGGCAAGACGGGTTAGCGACGACTCGCCCAGCGTTCGCCGCCATCCACGAACAATGCTTCGCCAGTGACGTAATTGGAGCGGATCAGAAAGAGTACCGCTTCCACAACATCTTGCGGACTTCCCCAACGCCCCAAGAGCGTAGTTTTGGCCACGCGCTCGGTCTGGGTAAAGCCCGGCGGCGGCAAGACCGGCCCCGGCGCCACGCCATTGACCTTGACCCACGGCGCTAACTCGACCGCCAGATTGCACACCAGCGACCACAGCGCGCTTTTGCCCACCGTATGCGCCAGGTAAGCGGGCGCAGGGGCAAAGGCGCTGGTATCCAGGATTGCCACAATGTGGCCCTCTTGGCGCTGGGTCATGCCGGGCGATAGCTCTTGAGCCAACACCCAAAAGCTTTCAACCAGCACGGCATTCACCTTGCGCCAGGTAGCCAGCGTCATTTCGCGCAGCGGCAGGCGGACAAACGGCGCGGCCGCGTGAACGAGTATATCTACCCGGCCGAATCGTTCGATGGCTTGCTGCGCCAGCATCCGGGCGTTTTCCGGCTGGGCGAGATCGGCCTGCACTGCCAGCGCCTCTACGCCCAGTTGTTGCGCCTGGGCCAGGGTTTGCTGCGCTTCAACCATTGAATTGTTATAGTGGATGACGACCCGCGCGCCCGCTTGCGCCAGGCCCAAGCTGAGGGCGCGGCCCACGCGGGTTCCCCCGCCAGTGACTAGAGCGACTTTTCCTTTTGTTTCCATAGCTTTTCCAATGATCCTCCCGCAAGTTCAAATCTGCGGCAGGGGCAACTGCTCAGCTTGAGAGGCCTCTTTATCTGTCATTGCGAACCGCGCAGCGGTGAAGCAATCTCTAGTATCGAGATTGCGCGGATTGGCAAGCGCGCGCCCGCGCGCCGGTAAAGCGGAATGCGCTCCAGCGGCGCATAGGCTGTGATTTGCTGCCCACCTGCCAGTGATTCTTCCGTCCAGGCATCTGTCCAGGTTGTCCCGGCCGGTAAATAGACCTGGCGGCTGCGCGCGCCTTTGTACAGCACCGGCGCAACCAGCACATCGGGCCCGAACATGAATTGATCTTCTACGCTCCAACAATCTTTGTCCGTTGGAAAATCGAAAAAGAGCGGGCGCATGGGCGGCCAACCGCGCTCGTGGGCCAGGCGCATTTGCGCCATGAGATAGGGCCGCAGCCGCTCGCGCAGCAAGAGTAGCTCGCGAATGATGCCATAGGCCTCCTCGCCAAAAGACCACACCTCGTTGGGGCCGCCGCTATCCCAAACAGGCGGCGGCTGCCTAAAGCCGTGCAAGCGGAACAGCGGGCAAAATGCGCCATACTGAAACCAGCGCACGATCAGCTCGCCAAAGTCGGGCGAATCGGGATAGCCGCCAGAAAAGCCGCCAATGTCGGTGGCCCACCAGGGAATGCCGCTCAGGGCAATGTTCAGCCCTGCGCGCACCTGGGCCTGGAGCGCCTCAAAAGTAGACGGCACATCACCCGACCAAACCGCTGCGCCGTAACGCTGGCTGCCGGCCCACGCCGAGCGGCCGAGGGTCATAATTTCACTTTCACCCTCGGCCTGCATGCCGTCGTAAAAGGCGCGGGCGTGGAGCAGCGGATAAATGTTGGTTACCGTCTGGCCGTCGCCGGCATGGTAGCGCAGATTATCGGCATCCATCGGGTACATCTCTGGCTCGCAGGCATCTAGCCACCACAGCTTGATGCCGTGGCGATAGTAACCTGCTCGAACCCGCTCCCAGATGTATTCGCGCGCCTCGGGGTTGGTGGCGTCATAGTGATGAATGTAGATGGGGCCTTTTGGCTGCCGATCCATCAGCAGGGTGTGAGCCGGGACTCCTTTGGCGGTGCGCACCAACAGCCCGCGCCGCTGCATGGTCTCAAAGTTGGGGCTGAGCGCGTTGACGGTGGGCCAAATAGAAACCATGACCTTGACGCCCATTTCTTCCAGCTCGCGCGTCATTGCTGTTGGGTCGGGCCAATCTTGCAGATCGAACTGCCAATCGCCCATCAATGTCCCGTGGAAAAAGTCAATGACGATGATTGATAGCGGCAGGCCGCGCTGCTTGTATTCGCGCGCTATCGAGAGCAGTTCGTCTTGGGTGCGGTAACGCAGTTTGCACTGCCAAAAGCCCGCCACCCATTCTGGCAGGGGCGGGGGGTGGCCTGTAGCATCGGCATAGTGCTCCAAGATTTCAGCCGGGGTGCTGCCGGCGGTGATCCAGTAATCGAGCTGGGGCGTCGCCTGGGCCACCCAACGAGTAGCCGTATAGCCCAATTCCACTCGCCCCACGGCGGGATTGTTCCACAAAAAGCCATAGCCCCGGCTGGAAAGCAAAAAGGGAATGCTCACCTCGGTGTTGAGCTGGAGCAGGTCTATGACGCAGCCCTTTTGATCTAGCCGGCCATGTTGATGCTGCCCCAGGCCATAGAGCCGTTCGGCGTCGTAGGCTTTAAAGCGCGCTTCGGTGTGGTACAGCTCGCCCGCCAACGGCTTGTAGTGACGCGCGTGCGGCCAGGTAAAGTGCGGCGGCTCTTGGGCTACAAGCTCGGCCTTGGTTGCGGCATTGAAAAAACGCAGTCCCGCTTGCGGATAGCCCTGGTTGCCCTTGGGCAGAACAAGCTCGGCAGCGATTTGTCCGTTGCGGATAGTGGCGCTTTCTGGCCCAAGCAGAATTTGCGCTTCGGCGGTGGCCGGCTCTAGCAGCGCGCCGGGCAGGTCGCTGCGGATGGCTTGGCCCATCGTAGCGCGCACCCGCAGGCTATCGCGCCCCCACGGCTCGATTTGGAGCGTCTCGCCATAAAGCTCGCAAATGAGAATGTTATCGTGTTGTCGAAAGCCTTGCATCGCCTTTGCTCCTTTTCTAGTTGCTCTGGAAACGCCCGCCAAAGAATACCTTGTAGATAAAGGCGCGCTCTGGCACGTCGCGCTGCTCGAACGCCTTCCACAAACCTGTGTCGTCATAAGGCACGCTGCGCTGTTCAATCGTATATTGCCCCTGATGAAATTGGGCTATGCAGTATCTGGCGATGGCTAGTGTGTGGCAGCCTAACGAGCCGGGGGTGATGTATCTGGCCCGACCTTGCAAGTCGGAAGCGCCATGATGGTGGCCGTAAAAGATCAGTTCGCTTTGGTGCGCCGCAAATACCTGGTCCAGACTCGGGGCAGTGGGCTGCCTGACGACCGGGGCAAAATCTCTGTGCGATAGCGCAAGCCCGTAATGCACAAAGGTCACGGGCACGCTTTCAAACTCGCGTTCGATGAAATACGGCCATTGGGCTACAGCCGGCTTTAATTGTGGATCGAGTTGCGCGTGCGTCCAGTGTTGGTGTTGCGCTTCGCCCTCGCTCATCCAAGGTGGGCGCGGTTCGGGCAAGCCATTCACCCAATAAGAATCGTGATTGCCCATGACGAATTGCATGTTGGGCGCGCCGAGCAGCAGGTCTAGACATTCGGCCGGATATGGCCCAATGGCAATGGCGTCGCCAGTGTGAAAGAGGGCGTCGCAGCCCTCTGCGCGAATAGCCCCAAGCGCAGCTTGCAGCGCCGGCAGGTTGGCATGAGCATCCGTCATAATTGCAATTTTCATCGAGGGTATCCTTTCAGATGTATCGGAATAATATTTCTATAGATTACTGCGTTTACGCCACAAGTCAAGCGCAGGGAGGGGATTGACAAGAGCTGATTTTTGTTGTATAATCTTGATTGAACGTTCAATCAATAAGATACTCATCCTCCCGCAGGGTTGAACGCTTTTGAGTGAACAGGCGCGGCTCAATCCTCAATCAGGGCAAGCCCATAACCTGCGGGAGGGTATAAGGAGGCTGAGATGCCGCCCAAAGAAAAAGATGAGGGTCGCCGCAAACAAATTTTAGATGCGGCCCAAAAAGTGTTTGCTAAAAAGGGCTTTCATGGGGCCAGCATCAAAGACCTGGCCAAGGCTGCCGGCGTTTCGCCCGGCCTGCTCTACTGGTATTTTAAGGACAAGACGGCTCTCTTTGCCTCTTTGTTGAATGAGCGGATAGAAGAAAGTTTTGGCTCGTTGGGGGAGCAAATCTCTTTTGACCTGCCGCCAAAAGAGTTTTTGCCCCAGTTTGGCCGCTTTTATGTAGAGCTGTTTGATAGGCCAATGAGCGCTGCTTTGTTCAAGATGGTGGTAGCCAACGCGCAAACTTTGCCGGCGGCGGTGCGCCAGGTGCAAAGGGGGCTGGTAACGCGCGTGTTGGAAACGCTGCAAGGATATTTTGATCATCAGGTGGCGCTGGGCCGCATGCGCCCATGCGATACCGAGATGGTCACACGGACGTATATAGGCAGCCTGGTGGCGTTCTTGTTGCTGCGGCATGTGCTGCAAGATCCGCGGGGGCAAGAGTTATCTATCGAGGCATTGGTGGATGGCGTGTCTGATGTGGTGCTGCATGGCGTTTTGCATAAAGGGTAAGCAATCCTCCCGCAGGTGTAACTACTCAGCGGCACCCTTCGACCTGTCTGCCGACAGAGCAGGCTACGCGCCGCGCATCCTGAGCAAAGTGAAACGCAGTCGAAGGAGCGCGGTGCTTATCCTGAGCAAGGCCGAAGGACGCTCAGGATGCTGAGTAGTTACCCGCAGGTTACAAACCTGCGGGAGGGTGGCAGCAATTACGCAGTTGATGGCTGATCGCTTGCAACAGAGGTAAGAATTGCTAACACGTATCCTGTCTATAATTAGAAAAGAGTTTATCCAAATCCGGCGCGACCCGCGCACGCTGGCCATCACGTTCATCATGCCCATCATGCAATTGTTCCTGCTGGGCTATGCGGCCACCAACGACGTGCGCAACGTGCCGCTGGCGGTGTTTGACCAATGCCGCTGCGTCTACAGCCGCCAGTTGCTCGATGCTTACCGCGCCGCCGATTATTTCATCTTGTCTTTTGACGTAGATGGTGAGGACGAGCTGACCCGCCTGGTAGATAGCGGGCAGGCCAAGGCGGGGTTAATTATTCCGCCAGATTATGGCGACGCAATAGCCGCCGGGCAGGTGGCGCAGGTGGCTTTTGTCATTGACGGCAGCGACCCCACCGTAGCAAGCACGGCGCTTTCGGCTGCCACGCTCATTGGGCAAAGCCAGGCCACGCGCTTGCAAGTAGAGCGATTGGCTCGCTCTGGCCTGAGCGGCACATTGAAGCAAGCGGTGGATGTGCGCACGCAGGTGTGGTACAACCCAGATATGGTCAGCTCGTACTTTATGATTCCGGCGCTGATTGGAATGATTTTGCAAACCATGACGACCGTGCTCACCTCCACCGCCATTGTGCGAGAACGTGAGCGCGGCACGATTGAGCAGCTCATCGTCACACCCATTCGCCCGCTGGAGTTGATTGTGGGCAAGATGGTGCCCTATACCCTCATTGCGTTTGCCGACGCGCTGGAGGTGTTGTTCATTGGCATCCTCTGGTTCAAGATTCCCATGCGCGGCGACATTTTGCTGCTCTTGGCGCTGTGCGCTTTGTACGTAATGACGACTTTGAGCATCGGCTTGCTTGTTTCGACGGTGGCGCGCACGCAGCAAGAAGCCCTCATGCTCAGTTTCTTTACCTTGCTGCCAATGATTTTTCTTTCTGGTTTCTTTTTTCCCATTGCGGCCATGCCCCAGGTGTTGCAGTGGATCAGCGTCGTCATTCCACTGCGATACTTTTTGGTCATTGTGCGCAGCATTGTATTAAAAGGCGTGGGTCTGACGTTGTTGACGCAAGAGGTCGTTGCGTTAACGATTTTTGGCGTGGTGTTGATGGCCCTGGCGGCGTCGAGATTTCGCAAGAGGTTAGACTAGTCAGTTAGTCGGGTAGTCAAGTAGTCGAGTAGTCAGTTGGTCGAATAGTCAGCTAGTCGGCTAGTCAATTGGTCGGGCTGATTGGCTGACAGATAATGGAGTAGGGAGCATGAAACGCATTGTTCCGGTTGTTTTGATTTTAGCTGTTGCAGGCGGCGCGTGGTGGTGGATGACGCGGAGTCGGCCAGTGGAAGCCAGCTTGAGCGCTTCTGGCACGATTGAGGCGCGCCAGGTGCGCCTGGCTGCCGAAGCGGGCGGGCAGGTGGTAGAGCTAGGAGCGCGAGAAGGGCAAGCCGTAGAGGGCGGGCAGGTATTGCTGCGCTTGGATGATTCACTGTTACAGGCGCAGCGCGCCCAGG
>JBGSMF010000231.1:0-19136 GCA_041740315.1 Thermoflexales bacterium | reverse complement strand
TCGGCTCGCGCCTGGACGATGGTCGCCCCCGCGCTGGCCAGGTTGTTACCCACATTCGAGTCGCCCTCGCTCGCCACCACGTAGGCCTGGTTCGTAAAGCTCCCTGCTCCATAATCCGCCTCTACCCGCAATGTCACAGTGACGATGGCGCTGCCTCCGCTGGCAAGTGTGCCCAGCGCGCAGAAACCACTCAACGAACACGCGCCTTGTGTCGAGATGATGGTTTCAATCGCAGTGCCAGGTGGTATCAACTCATAGGCCTGCACTTTTGTCGCCGCCTGCGGTCCCGCGTTACTCACACTCAGCCGATACGCCACCAGGCTCCCCGCATCTATCGGGTTGGCCGCGAGCTGTGCCTTGCCGATGCTCACATCCGCCTCGGGCCCTGCCGGCGTCTGCACGCTCGTTATCTCGCTATCTGTGTTGTTGCCTCCCACCGGGTCAGCCGTCGCGCTGCTCACGCTCGCATTGTTCGTCAGCACTGTCCCGCTCACCACATCCCCCACCGTCACTCCAATCAGGTATGCTCGCGTTTCGCCCGCGCCTAACGTGCCCACCGCACACGTCACCACCCCGCCTGCTTCGCTGCATCCCGCGCTTGCTCCCCCATAGCTCACGTTCCCATCCAAGATGTCGCTAACTTGTACCCCCTGCGCTTCCGAGGGCCCTGCGTTGCTCACGACCAGTTCGTACAGCAACCCTCCCGTCGCTCCCACCGGGTCTTGCAGATCCACTTTGGCTAAACTTAGGTCGGCTCGCGATTGCACGGTGGTTGCCGCTGCGCTGGCCAGGTTATTCCCCGCGTTCGAGTCGCCCTCGCTCGCCACCACGTAGGCCTGGTTAATGAATGTGCCTGCTCCATAGTCCGCGTCAATCCGCAATGTCACGGTAATGGTGGCGCTGCCTCCGCTGGCAAGTATGCCCAGCGTACACAGCCCACTCAATGAGCAAGTGCCTTGCGATGAGGTGATGATCTCTATTGTGGTGCCAGATGGTATCAACTCATAGGCTTGTACTTGCGTCGCCGCCTGCGGTCCCGCGTTACTCACACTCAGCCGATACGCCACCAGGCTCCCCGCATCTATCGGGTTGGCCGTCAGCTGTGCCTTGCCAATGCTCACATCCGCCTCCGGCCCCGTCTGCGTCTGCACGCTCGTCGTCTCGCTATCCGCGTTGTTGCCCATCATTGGGTCAGCCGTCGCGCCGCTCACGCTCGCATTGTTCGTCAGCACTGTCCCGCTCACCACATCCCCCACCGTCACCCCTATCAGATACGCTCGACTTTCGCCCGCGCCTAACGTGCCTACCACGCACGTCACCACCCCGCCCGCCTCGCTGCACCCCGCGCTCGCTCCCCCATAGCTCACATCCGCATCTAGCGTGTCGCTAATCTGTACCCCTTGCGCCTCTGATGGACCCGCATTGCTCACCACCAGCTCATACAACAAGCCTCCCGTCGCTCCCACCGGGTCTTGCAGGTCTACCTTGCTCAGGCTCACGTCTGCCCGCGCCTGGACGGTAAAAGACGCTGTGTCGCTAACCATGCCCGAACCCCAAATAGCTGTGGCTGTGTTAGCATAGCTGCCCGCAGCCAAACCAGCCGGCACACGCGCAGCCATGACAATTGTATCAACTGTGCCACTGAGCATGCCTGTAGAGCGGACACAAACACCATTGGAACAACTATAGGCTGGGGCAATAACACTCTCTTGCTCCAGCCCATTTTGTAATTCATCCACAACGACCACACCAGTCCCACAACCATTGCCTGCATTGGTAATTGTCAGAGCAAAAGTGATCAACTCGCCGGCGTTTACCGTAGCAGGGGTCACTGCTTTGTCAATGACCAAGCCAGTGGTATTGAGAATCACTGTGCCCCACTCGGCGCGGTTGTTGGCCGGGTCGTACCACTCGGGTTCATTGCCGAACACCTCAACATAGTTGTTGACCTTGCCCTCATAGCAAATATCAGCCTCAGCTTCCACACCAAGAATCACGCTGACAGTTGTGCCAGTTATGATATTCGGCAAGGTGCAAGTTACGAGGCCGGTTGCCGGTGCGCCAGGGCAAGTAACACCCGCCGAAGCCGTAAAAGTGCCCAGATAAGATATACCATACGGCAGCGTATCTGTGAGCACTATTCCATTAGCCGTCAGGTCACCGCCATTGTACACCTCAATCGTGTAGCTGAATGTGCTGCCCGCCGTCACCGTGAGCGGTCCAGTTTTGACCACCGCCAGATCAACTGATGGGCCAAGGCTGTCCGGCGACTTTGCCTTGAGCATGGGAGGCAGTGGATCTCCCCCCCAATAGGCTATAGCCGGTTGCACAAAAGCCAGCACCACAAGCGCAGCCAGGCCAATGGTCAGCGCCGCAAACACAAATTGCTTGATATGCATGTACAAAAAAATTATTGCCTTGGAGGATTGGCTCTTTCTCATATAAAGGCATCTCCTTTCCAACAAAAAAGCAAAGCTTTCGCAATGGTGGAGCCAAAGGCCCCTTGTGGGTAAAAAGTTTGTAACTTGCTCAGCCTACCCGCCCGCAGGTTACAATTGAGCCGCCCCGGCAAACTTGCCAAGAGGGTGAGCAGGCGCAGTCTTTTCTTATCACTACTTTATCATAAAAAAGGTGGCTTTCGCGTTAAAGAGTTGTTTAAATGCCGTTTAAAAGGCTCTCCCGCCGGCTGGCCGACGGGAGAGCGGCTGCGCGCCAACAACATCAAAGTGACGGGCGAGTCGGCAATGGTGGCGGCGGTGGACGGGTTGGGTCCGGCGGCGGCGGCTGCGGCGGTCGAGTAGGCCAGGGGGTTGGCATATCCGTCGGCGGTATAGGCGTTGACGTTGGCGTCTGCGTCGGCGTCGGCGAACGAGTAGGCGTAGGCGACCGCGATGGCGTTGCCGAGGACGTTGGGCTTTCTGTTGGGGCTGGGGTCATGGAAGGGGTGGCGCTGGGCACAACCACGGTCGGGACCTCGGTGGGAGACGCAGTAGGCGTGGCAGTGGGCGTTGGGGTTGGGGTTGGCGTGTCCGTTGGGCGGCGTGAGGGTGTGGGCGTTGGGATAGAGATTCCGGTCGGGGCGACTGTCGGCTCAATCACCGGCGTCAACAAATCCCCCGGATTCCATGCAGGCGGCGTTTGCACCTCTGGGCGCAGCGGCGCGATAGGTTGCCGCCAGGTCACGCTGTATCCCTCGTCTGGATTCAAGTTAGAGAGCATCCCCGCCGCAACCCGCCAAGGGCCCAACATCATTGCCACCTGTGCCGTGAGCAAGAGACACATAAACATCAGCAATAATGCCAGCAAGAACGCCGCCAAGTCTCGCCGCAACTGATGACGCGAATTGGGCCAAGCGCCACTGCTGGCGCTGCTAGCTAATTGCCCGTGGCCCATCGCTTGCCCCTCTATCAGCCTTGCCCATTGGCACAGCAGGCAACATTACGCTAAAGGTGCTGCCTTCGCCTTCTTTGCTTAAAAAGCTAATCCGGCCACCATGAGCTTCAATGATGGCCTTGGCCACATACAGCCCCAGCCCCAGTCCCCGCACTTCATCTGACTTGATTGTTCCCCGATAAAAACGAGAAAAAAGTCTTTCCTGGTCTTTGTGAGAAATGCCTACCCCGGTATCTATCACGTCAAGGACAACCTGTCCATTGCGAGAATACAAGCGCAGCGTCACTCTACCCTGCGGGGGAGTATACTGCCAGGCATTGCGCACCAGATTGACAATGGCCCAGTGCAAGCGCCTGAGGTCCGCCTCGACTCTTGGCAGCCCCTCTGTCATCTCCACACGAAAAGACAGCCCCTTTTCTTCCATGCGCGGCTGCCATTCGGTCGCAATTTCTTCTATTGGCGTAGAAAGTAAAATCGGGCGTCGCTGCAGCCCCAAGCGCCCCTTGGATTCCATTTCCGAAAAGTCCAGCAAGCCATTGATCATTTCCACCAGCGCATCGGTATTCTGGCTGATCAATCTCAAGAAACTGCGTTGATAATCGCTCAGGCTATCGCCCCCGGTGGCCAGCAACAACTCGCTATAGCCTTTGATCGCCGTCAGGGGCGTGCGCAATTCGTGCGAAGTGTGCGCCACAAAAGCATCCTTGAGTTGCTCGGCTTCCACCTCTGCAGTCACATCGCGCAACACAATCACTTTGCCCAGCGTGTCACCCCCCGCAGATTGCACCGCCGCCGAGTGCGCCGTGACCACCTTGCTGCCCAATTGCAAACGGCGGCTTTCCAAAAGCCACGGATTCAAGTTTTGGCTTTGGGCTAACTCGGCCAGGGATACCTCGCGCAAGGGACCCATCAAAAAATTGGCCGCCATATCTTCCAGCAACGTATTGGCAGCCGTGTTCAATGCAGTGAACTGACCCTTCACGTCTTCTAACAACACCCCATCACCAATGCTGGCCAAGATGGCCTGCAAGCGGCTGGCCATTTCTTGGTGAACTTGCAGCAACTCTTCCAGCGCCAAAGAGCGTTCCTTCAAGCGGGCCGTCATTTCATCAAAAGTGGTTGCCAGCGTGCCAATCTCGTCGGGGCTGTCAATGCCGGTGCGCTGATCCAAATTTCCCTCTGCTACCGCCCGTGATGTCTGCACCAAGCGATTGATGGGACGCGTAATGAGAAAAGAGATGAAATAGCCCATCAAAATGACGGCTGCGATTGCGCCAAGGAAAAGGGCCGCATAGCTGTTCCGGCTGAGAGAGCGAGCCTCCACAATAAAACTAGAGGGCAAAACAATCGCAAAAGCCCCCAGCGTATCATTGCCCACGCGCAAAGGCCCGCGCGCCAGGCGATACTCGCGATCGAGGATGCTTGCCTCTTCGATATCGGTAAAGCTGGGGGTGTTTAAGATGGATTGATACACCTCTGGCGAAACAGACAGGTCGGCCAACAATTGCGCCACGCGGTCCGGCTGTTCTTGAAATGCAAAGGTAGTGGCGATGGCTTGGCCGCCTTCAGAATAGAGGATTACATCGGCCAACGAAGTGGATTTGAAATAAGGCAACAATGTATCAAACGAGACCCCAATGACCACCACCCCCACCATTTGGTCTCCCAGCCCGGCAGGAACCGCCGTCAGGTAATAGCGGTGTTGGTTGGCCGGGTGTAGCGCCAGGCCGCGCCTGGGCAGGCCCTCGGGATCACCAGCCTCAAGGAGAGGCTGGACAAGCGGCAACCACGCCAGATCAGACTGCCCTGCCACAGATTGATAGGAACCATCAGCCTGCCGCAGCACGTGCAGCAACTCGCCGCCCTCTGCATCCAGAATAATCAAACACTCTAGACCAAAGCTGCCCGCCAACGGCTGAGCCAGCTCGACCACTTGGGCTTGATTGCGCTCACTCAGCGCCTCGTCTAACCCCTGAGTATAGGCCACCAAACGCGCCTGCTCAAGGTGATCAATCTCTCGGCGCGCCAGGCTATCTGAAACGACACGCCCAGCCTCAAGCAATTGGTTGTTTAATCTCTCATCCAGCGAGCCGCTCACCAGGTTGGTCACCACATAAATGCCAATAACAGCGACGCCAAAGGTCAAGATGAGATACGGCAAAATAATCTTGCCGCGGATATTTGTGATTAAAGGACGCCTAAGGCGTGTCTGTGGCTTTTGCTCCGACATGCGTGCTCGCTTCTCCACCTAGGTTGGAGAGGCCAACGAAACTGGGCATTTTTTAAAAAGTAGATCGCCATCCCCGTGTCAGCCTGCGCAAGCGGCATGAGAATGCCGCTTGCGCAGAAATTCCCCTTAGATACAGTATATCTCAAAAGCAGACGCAAGTCAACGCGTGTGTGCCATGTGGCGCAATAATCTTTGCAAACAAGCAGACAGACACTTATTGGCAGAAATCGCATACCACCTGGTATAACACCTTTATGCCAAAGTCTAGCGCATCTACTGGCACCCGCTCATTATGTCCGTGCGCCAGTTGCATAAAGTGAAAATCAGGTGGCAGGCGCAGCGGTGAAAAGCCATAACTGATTGTGCCCAACTTGGAAGTGAATTTGGCGTCTGTGGCGCCCAAAAGCATATAGGGCAAAGCAATCGCCTCTGGGTCGTAACGCCGCAAGCCAGCTTGCATAGCCTCAAATAAGGCCGTATCGGTGGGCATCTCTAAAGGAAGCGACTCGTGGATAATCTCCAACTCTACTTCTGGCCCAAGCACCGCCGAAACTTGATTTATAAACTCTTGGGTGCTGCATCCTGGCACCAGCCGCCCATCCAAGACTGCCTCGGCCATCGAGGGGATAACGTTGGGGCGCTGACCGGCCAGCAGGCCGGTAGGGCTGACGGTATTGTGCAGCATGGCATGCAAGCTGCCGCCCAGGGGTTCATCGCTTGCCATCAACTGATCAAGCAGCGCATCATGGGTGCGCGGATCAAGCAAGCCCAGCAAAGCTTGGCCGCGGGCGCCGCCAATGGTCTGGGCTATCCTTTCCACAAACTGGCGCGCGATGGGCGTAATCTGCAACGGCAAACGTTGGCTGCCCAGCCGGTCTAGCGCGCGCGCCAGGTGGACAATGGCGTTATCGGCATGCGGCTGCGAGCCATGCCCCGGCCGCCCTCGTGCGCGCGCACGGAGCCAACACACACCCTTTTCGGCCGCCTGACATGGGTAAAAGCGGTACCCATCCAGATACAATGGATACCCACCGAACTCGCTCAGGCCATACTCGGCCTGCACCAGGTGAGGGTGATATTGCGCCAGCCAACCGATGCCATAACGCCCCATATTTTCCTCATCGGCAGTGGCGGCAAAGATCACATCGCGCTTTAGGGCGCGCGCTTGACGCTTGAGCAAAAGCATGACCACCAGTTCCATCGCCACCATGCCTTTCATATCTAGCGCCCCTCGCCCCCACACGCAGCCGTCCACCAGTTCGCCGCCAAATGGAGCGTGCTTCCACAGCTCTGGTTCCACCGGCACTACGTCGGTGTGCCCAAAGAGCAACAACGGCGGCAGGCTGCCATCACCCTGGTAGCGTGCCACCATGTTGCCGCGCCCCGGCGCCGATTCCACCACCACCGGCTCGTATCCTTCACCGCGCAGCGCCTGGGCCAAGTAATTTGCCACGGCTGTTTCATTGCCGGGTGGGTTGGTAGAATCAATCCGAATCAGATTTTGCAGGTGGCGCACCACCTCGTCACGCACCGCATCCCAAGACAGATTTGACATATTCACCTCGGTTGACATGATGCCAGCTTGTGTTACACTCTGCGCGCAAGTATCTTGCCAAAATATTTTTGGATTATACACCCTTTGCAGCCAATGGTAAAAAGTTCAGCGGCTGGTGACCAGTACATTTCACCACAAAGACACAGACAACACAAAATAAAACCCTTGTGCCCTTTGTGTCCTTGGTAGTTCTGATTCTAGAAAAAGGAAACGAGAATGACTATAGTGGGCGAAGGCGACCTGGCTCTTGTTATCAACTTGCGCGATGAAAAACGTTATCTTGTCAAACTGCAAGCGGGCGGCGCATTGCACACCCACCGCGGCATCATCCCCCACGAGGAATGTATAGGCCAGCCCTGGGGCCGCATTGTGCGCACCCAGCTCAACGCCCCCTTTATGGTGCTAGAGCCATCCACCGCCGATTTGATCAAGCATATCAAGCGCAACACACAGATTCTGTTCCCCAAAGACATTGGTTATATCTTGCTCAAGCTATCGGTCAGGCCGGGGCGTCTGATTGTGGAAGCTGGCACGGGCAGCGGCGGCATGACACTGGCCCTGGCATTAGCCACCGCCCCGTTGGGCCGCGTGGTCAGCTACGAAGTGCGGCCAGAAATGCAGGCCCTGGCCATCAAGAACATGCAAAAACACGGCATCGCAGAGGGCATTGTCGAATTCAAGCTGCGCGATATCGCCGAAGGGTTTGATGAAATCCAAGCCGATGCGCTCTTTTTAGATGTGCCTCAACCGTGGGATTACCTGCCCCAGGTGGCAGCCTGCCTGCGCAGCGGGGGGTTGTTTGCCACCATTATCCCAACAATGAACCAGGCCATTCCCACCATCGCCGGGCTAGAGGCTGCCTCATTTGGCCTGATTGAAATGGAAGAGCTTTTGCTGCGCCACTACAAGGCCGTCTCTACCCGGGTGCGGCCAGCCGACCGCATGGTGGCGCACACCGCTTACCTGGTCTTTGCGCGCAAGATGGAAAAAAACTCCCCGCCCACAGAACAAACCAGCCCAACGGCCAACTATATTTGACCGTTGGGCTGGATATTCGATCTGAAGGGGAACACAACAGCTACCCTGCGCAAAGCAAGGCAAACCGTTATTCGGCCACTTCCTCTTCCTCGGGCTTACCCTTGGTAATCACCTCCACCTCAGGCGCCTCGACCGGCTTGACTTCTTCAACCTCTTCTGCGCGGACCGGGGTGATGCGAACGATCAATTCATCCGGCTCGGCCATGATTTCCACGCCCTGTGACAACAGTTCACCCACCGTGATTTCCATGCCCACTTTGTCAAGGCGAGAAATGTCCACGCGCACCACGTCAATCAGGTCTCCGGGCAAACATTGAATCTCGATTTCATCCATGGTTTGCAACACAATTCCTTCGTTGCGCGCCACTGGCGGAGCTTCACCCACCAACACCACCGGCACCTTGAGGCGGATTTTTTCTGTCATCGAGATCGTCAGGAAATCCACATGATACAGGCTACCCGTAATCGGCTCACGCTGCACCTCGCGCACCAGCGCCAGTTGCGGCGCCGCTTGCCCCTCAATTTTCAGCGTGATCAAATGGGTGGTGCCCGCTTTGGCCAGCACCCGATTGAACACGCGCCCGTCCATCTGGAGCACCAACGGAGCCGCTATGTGGCGGCCATACAGAGCGGCGGGCACAATACCACGGCGACGCAGGGCGCTGACCTGCTTGCCAATCACCTCACGTTTAGAAAGCTCTAGTTCTATCTGTTCCATTTTCTCACCTTTATTCCAGAGACGGCGCCACGCCCCGCGCATAGGTGGCCCGGCCCCGGCAAAAATTTCTATCGCCGGCGCGGACGGCGACCAAACAACTTGTCAAAACCCAATCGCCACCCCCCAAGCCAACCCTCCGCAACGGCCTGAGCCAGAGTGGCGCGAGGGAGAAGTATAACGTAATTATTCCAAGTCGTCAAGTTCTCCACCCCATCCCACGGGTGCCACACGCCGTCATTTGGCAAATCAGACAAACAAGTGTATCATAGTATATTGCCGAATTTAATCCGGCAGCCGTCTTTTTGCCCAAGCGGCTGCCGCAACAAAAAATTCAGACAGGGAAAACCCAAATTGCACAGCCTCGTGGATTTCCCCCATATCAAGCGAGGATAACTTTGCAACAACTGGTTCGCGTTGTCACAAATCGCCGGCGGCTCGAGACGCTGCATGGCGAAGGTTACTTTGACAAGCTCGCGCAAGCCATAGTAAGCTGGAAAAATGCATTAGCGGCAGAAAACTGGAGTGTCGAAGAAGCCCTGGTGCTATGTGACGACTTGCCCAACCACAATGTTCCCCTCGCGCTCAAAGAACGGCTGGCTCGTCTGAATCGCAGGCCAGCCGACGCCGTCATGATCTTGGGCGGGCCAGAAGTGGTGCCGTTTTTTCCAATCCGCTCATCTGGATTTCTCATCCCCACCGATGGCGATGCGGAAATCCTCTCTGACGACCCCTATGCTGCGTTCGACCGCCACAATGTTCTATACAAGCCCGAGTGTGCCGTGGGGCGGCTGCCCGATGGCGGCCCTCATCACACCGAGTTGTTGTTGGATTTGCTGGCACGCTCCACCCTGCATCACCGCGCCCCATCACCTTCGGTGAGCACTCCCATAGGCGTGGCCTCGGCCGTGTGGCAAAACACATCTAGGCAAATTTTTGGCTGCGCAACCGACTGGTTCACTTGCCCCCCCAATTGCCTGTCTGCTCGCCTGTGCGGCAATGGGCATAACCTGTCCCAGCGGCTGCAGTCTTGTAATTTGCAATATTATAATGTCCGTGGCACCCGCGCCAATACGCTGTGGTATGGCCAATGCAATTTCGACGAATGCCGCCAGTGCAGTGACCCACACGTCCCATTCCTAGATGCCCAAACAATTCCCCCTCTGCCCGGGGCATGGGTATTGTGCGAAGCAAGCTACAGCGCGTGGTTAAACACTGAAGCAGATAACACCCTGGCAGCGCAATTCATGAAACAAGGGGCCGTCTGCTATATTGGAGCGACCGCCGCCACATATTGTTCCACCACGCCGGTCGTCCTGAGCGCCGCCGATCAAATTGCCAAAACGCTGATGGATAGCTTGCAGCAAAACATGCACGGCCACACCCAACTGAGCATTGGCGAAATTCTCAAACGCGCCAAGTTGGGCTATGCCGTCCAAGATAATTTTGACCGCAAGACCAGGGTCGAATTTGTCTTGCTGGGCGATCCGACCCTGGTGCCGTTTCGGAGAGAGGGCTAACCATGCAATCGCCTGCTAGCTCTTTTCTCACACCCGATGAACTGGAACAACGCCATATTGTGCCCTTGCTTCGCCAACATTTCCCCACGCTACCTGCAAAACTCGGCCTACAAGTAACAATGGTTCAGCCTGAACGCGTGGCCCTTGCGCAAAACACGAGCGGGCAACCCAACACCCTGCCCGCTCAATACAGTTACATTTACACGCACCGAAATGGCAACTGCCAACAAGTCGTTTACATTTTGGCCAACGCCAATGGGGATATTCTGCGCGTTTTGATATCCAAGTAGGAGAAAATGACGATGGACCATTTGCAACCTAGCTTTATCGGGCGATTGAGTCAAATCCAGATATTTGAAGACTTGGTCCTGTACGAAGGTGAAAAGCGATGGATTCTAAATATCTATGGCAGCGGTGGCATTGGCAAGACGGCGTTGCTGCGCTACTATCAAAGCCTATGCGACCAGCACGGCGCTCCCTACGGCCCGTTGATTGACTTTTACGAGCTAGAATATCATAGCCCTCGCCGCGTTATGCGAGACATGGCACGCGCCCTTGCGATGCGCCGCCCAGAATACTTTGCGCCTTTTCTAGAAGCCACCGCCCGCGAGCCTGGCCTGCAAGCCGAAGCCTCCGAGAAATATCTCAAAGATGCCACCCGCTTGTTCAAGGCCGGCCTGGCGCAACTGGCGCTAGAGAACGTCACCACCCGCAACGTCAAGACCGTATTGCTCTTTGACACATGCGAACAAGCGCCCCGCAGCCTGGGCAACTGGCTCACCCAAGAATTACTGTGCAATATTCCCCATGTGATTGCGGTAGTGGCCGGACGTGACGCCGTGCCCATTCCCCACGGGCGACAAGACGAGTTTTACCCCTGCGCCCTCGATACATTCACGCTCGACGAGGCCAAGCACTTTTTTGCCATCTACCAGCCGCCGGTGCAAATAGACGAGCGGCAAATAGCCGATTTATGGTCGCTGGCGCACGGCATGCCCATCTTGCTGGCCCTGACCGCCGATTGGCTGTCGCACAACGTCAGCCCGGAAGAATTGAGCCGGATTTCCAGCGACCAATTTGCCCGCTCGCTGGTGCAGCGATTTGCCAGCCTGGGCGAGCTGGCCAATGCCGCCGTGTTATATATGGGCCACCTGTATCATCGCTTCAATGCCGAAATCTTTTGCAAAGCGCACCTGGGCAACGAACTCGATATGCCCACGGCCCACAAAACGCTCGAAGACCTGCGCAGCTTTCAATTTATCAAATACCGCGCATCGGGCAATTATCAACTGCACGACCACGCGCGGCGACTGGTATGCGATTACCTGTTGTCGAATCAAGAAGGCACCGCGCTACGCCTGCGATTGAGCCGCAATATACTGGCTAGCTATTATCCTAGCTTGCTCGACCAAAAGCGCATCGCGCCCGATCCGGTCTGGCAGGCAGAGCGTCTGTATCACGAACTGTTCATTGACGCTCACTACCTACAATACCATGCCATGTTTCCCAATGACCCGCGCGACGATCAATACGGCTATCGCCTGTTCGAAGAGGCTTTTGACGCTGCCATCAACCGCAACGACAAAATCGAGGTGTGCGATTTGTTGCTTAGTATCGTCGAGCACGAAGACTTTGAAGGCGTTTTTGCCAATCGCCCCAGCACGGCCATCAAGCGCGCCCGTCTGTGGCTGCGCGACCCTGCCCGGCGCGAGGAAGCCTGCGAAAGCCTGAACAATGTGCTCGATACCCCTGGCTTGTCACCTATCCAACGCATCGAGGCGTTGCTCAGCCTGAGCCGCTTTACGCTGCCAGATGTCGCGCGAGTCTACCAGGAGCAGGCGCGCTTGGAAATCCAGCGCATGGTTGACGTGCAGCCAGCCCGGCCAGCCGCCACAGCGGCCCCGCCCACGGACTCTGAAGCAACTCTGTCTGTCGAGCAAGCTGCCCCTGAGCTGCCCTCTGTGTCCATCGCCCAACGCGCGCACGCGCTGCAATTGCTGGCCTACCTAGAAACCAACCTGGGCCTGACCTATCGGCGGCAAGGGCATTGGAACAAGGCCATCGAACATTACCAGCGCGCCCTAGATGCCCTGAGCGATTTGCCCACCGATACCCAAAAGCGCCGCCAGATGGCTGCCGTGCACAATAACCTGGCTTTTATCCACCGCCAGCGGGGCGACCTGCACAAAGCAGAAATCTTTTGCCGCTTATCGCTGGCTACTCGCGAAGAATTGGGCGAAACGGGACAAATGGCTTTTAGCTATCACACCCTGGGCGAAATTTACATGGACATGGGACGGCACACCGAAGCCAGGCATTATATGCTCAAGTCGCTGGCCTCTTTTCGCCAGGTTGGCGACATGCGCAACGCGGGCATGGTCTTTGTTGACCTGTCTACACTGGCCCGCTGGCGAGGCGCGCCCGACCTGGCCGACTATTACTATACGCAAGCCATCAACCTGTTCAGGGCCTGGGAAGTGCCCGAAGGCACCATTGATGCCGCCAACGAACATGCCTGCGAACTGCACCGCCGGGGACTGGAACAATTAGAGATTGAGGACACTGACCTGGCCATGGAATTTTAC
Source organism: Thermoflexales bacterium (assembly GCA_041740315.1). Lineage (GTDB taxonomy): Bacteria > Chloroflexota > Anaerolineae > Fen-1058 > Fen-1058 > JBGSMF01. The sequence continues at coordinate 6,100 of JBGSMF010000231.1, read as the reverse complement.
CAGCAAGCTGAAATTTTGCTGCGCGAGTCTTTGCAGCGCCTCAGCGGGTCCGATCGGCACTATCGTATGGCCTACACTCGTTCCAAGCTGTGCGAGGTATTGCAATCGCAGGCCAAGCTGCTAGATAACGCCGCCGAAAGAGAGCTTTTAGCTACCGAGATGCTGGCAATGGCCGACCAAATCGAAGATTATGCCAGCCGCAACAACTATGCCCTTTTCAGCAGCAACGCCGATATCATCCGCGGCCAAATTGCCTTCCAGCGAGCCATAGGGTTGCGCGGCCAATCTGCCAAGGATGAGCCAGCCAGTGCCGAACAAATCAGCCGCCATCTGGAGGTGGCCTTTAGACATTTTGCCAATGCTTGCGCCAAGTTGGCCGAATTTTATTTGTCGCCGTCCGAGAAATTTAGGCGCAGCTTTGATCATGTGGTTGAGCATCTGCTTCATCCCTTCTTGACCCCAGGCCAGGTTGACATGGCCTGTTCGACAATCATCTACCATTTTGAGCGCGAAGGCAAAGACCGCATCTCGGCGGCATTTGTAGAAAACTGCCGGCGCATCCGCCAGGCGCGCGGCACCGGCAGCGACCGAGAAACCCCCTAACATACCAACTCTACCTTCTTGGCCCGTTTTCTTCAAGAAAACGGGCTTTTTCTTTGCGTTAGTAACCCTTCCGTAACCCAATCGGCACGTTTTCATCAATCTACTTTTCTATAATCATAATACAGAACTCGCCCCCCCTATACTTTCGCATGCTTGGCGAGTGTGTACAGTGCGCCCAAGGCGCCAGAGGAGTATGAAGATGAGCAAGATTCAAATCATTAGCCGGTACCAAGTGGGCAATCACTCACATCCTCACTCTCACACCACTGCTCAGTGTGATTGCAATTGCGATTGCGCCTGCATGGGTCAACTCATTCATTCCACCATAACCACCAGCCAGTGTGATTGCAACTGCGACTGCGCTTGTCTGGGAGAATTGACCCGTCCAACAGTGGCCACCAGCCAGTGCGACTGCAACTGCGACTGCGCTTGCCTGGGAGAACTAGTTCATCCAGCGGTTACCGCCAGCCAGTGCGATTGTGACTGCGACTGCGCCTGTCTGGACGAAACCCCGCTTCCTCCCACGCCCAGACCCGTCAAGATGGCCAATGTGCGGTGGCAACGCTCTTCGCTGGTCTATACTGCGCCGCTGGCTTTGCCGCCTTCTTTTGGTGGCGCTAACGAAGCTTATACGCTGGTATTCAACACACAGACCGGCCAAGTGCCGGCTGTGCTCAATCCCGCCGCTACGGCCTTGTGGGCGCGCTTTGCCACCCCCACCAACCCGGCGGCCATTATCGCCCATAGCAACTTGGAAACCCGCCAAGCTCTTAGTCAACTGGCGGCGCTGCGCCTGATTGAGCCAGAAACAGCCGGCAACCATCACACCTGCGCCGACGCCCCAACGACCCTGGCCGCCTGGCTGCACGTGACCAACGCCTGCAACCTGCGCTGCGCTTATTGCTACCTGGGCAAAACATCAGAAACGATGAGCGCCGAAACTGGCCGCCTGGCCATCGAGGCCATCTTTCGCTCGGCGGTGGCCAATGGCTTTCGCGCTGTCAAGATCAAGTATGCCGGCGGCGAGCCGACGCTCAACTTTGACCGTGTGATCGAGCTGCACCGGCACGCCCAAGCCCTGGCTGCTCAACACGGGCTGCTGCTGGATGGCGTGGTGCTTTCAAACGGGGTTAGCTTGTCAGACCGCATGCTAGACGCCATGCAGGCGCACAGTCTGCGGTTAATGATCTCGCTGGATGGCATCGGCGCTACCCACGATGCCCAGCGCGTATTTGCCAATGGGCAAGGCTCGTTTGCCTGGGTAGAGCGCGGCATTGAGCGAGCCGTGGCGCACGGTGTTGTGCCCGATATTTCGATTGTGGTCTCTGACCGCAACGCAGCCGGCTTGCCAGAGCTGATCAAATGGGTCTTGGAGCGCGAGCTGCCGTTTGGGCTAAACTTTTATCGCGAAAACGACTGCTCGGCTTCGCAAGCCGACCTGCAACTGAGCGACCAGCGCATCATCGCCGCAATGCGAGCGGCTTACCAGGTGATTGCCGACAATCTGCCCCGGCGCAGCTTGCTGGGCAGCTTGCTCGACCGCGCCAACCTGGCCGCGCCACACCAGCATACCTGCGGCGTCGGGCGCAACTACCTGGTGATTGATCACCAGGGGCAGGTGGCCAAATGCCAGATGGATATGACGCACCCAATCACCAGCGTCCAGGCCGCCGACCCGCTCAGCGAGATTCGCGCCGACAAGACCGGCCTGCAAAACCCGGCCGTGGAAGAAAAAGAGGGTTGCCGCGACTGTGCCTGGCAGCATTGGTGCACCGGTAGCTGCTCGCTGTACACCTACCGGGCCACAGGCCGCTATGATGTCAAATCACCCAACTGCAACATCTACCAGGCCTTGTTCCCAGAGGTGCTGCGGCTAGAGGGTCTGCGGCTGCTCAAATACGAGACAAAAGACTAGAAAACCTCTAGTAAACAAAAACCAGGTTTCTTGAAGAAACCTGGTTTTTTGATTCCTCTGGCTTTACCCACCAACTTGGCGACGGCGGTGATTCCAGGCCAAAAAACCCACCCCTGCCACAAGCAAAACCACCGAAATGATTTGCGCCGTGGCAACGCTGCCAATCATCCAGGCATCGGGGCGCAGCGATTCTACCCACAAACGCCCCAGCGGATACCAGATCATATAGATTGCCAGCATATCACCGTCCTTTAGCTTGCTTGCCAAGCGGCGGGCCAAGAACAGCACCAACAGCAAACCGACCAGGTTCCACAGCGATTCGTACAGAAAGACCGGGTGAAAGCGCGTGGTTAACGGGTAAAGATTTAGATCGTTGTACGGCGACATGCGATGATACTGATCAATGGGAATGCCCCAAGGCAGCGTCGTTGGCGGGCCATACAATTCCTGGTTGGCAAGGTTGCCCCAGCGGCCCACCACCTGCCCAGCCAGCAAGCCCGGCGCGCCGATATCCAGCCAGCGCAAGGCGTTGAGCTTGTTGCGGTAGGCATACAACACCACCCCCAGCATGCCGCCGACAAACGCGCCAAAAATCGCCAATCCGCCGTTCCACACATAAAAGATCTCGATGGGGTTTTCTTTGTAATAGGGCCACCCCAGGCCCTCGGCCGGGGTGGAAAACACGTGGTACAGGCGCGCGCTGATGATGGCTAGAATCACCACCCACAGCAAAGCATCCCAGATGTGTTCAGGATCTTCACCGCGCCGCCGCGCTTCGGCGTGCGCAATATAGCTGCCCAGCACCACTCCGGCCATGATGATGATGCCATACCAGTGCACTGCAACTGGGCCAATTTTGAAAGCGATTAATGGACCTCCCATATTTTCCTCTCAGAGTGAATTTGCCGAACTAGTCTACCCTCCCGCAGGTTACATAAACCTGCGGGAGGGTAGGCTGATTACATTTGCCGGGCCATTATACCAACAAAACGCAAAACGCGAAACAAATCACGCCGGTTTCCAAATTGCCCGTCACCTGACAGGTGACGGGCAATTCGCCACTTGCTGGAAAAATCACTTTTTTCCAAAGATGCGAATGATGGCAGTGACCACCCAAAAGATGGCCCAGGCCGCAAAGGCAATACCGGCCAAAGCAATCCGCTGCTCGTCAATAATGCCTTCCACGTGGGTGCATTCCGGCGTGATTTCAATCACGGCCACCGGTTTGGCTCGCAGGCCGCCCCCGCCGCCGCCGCCTTCACCGCCGGGCTGGCTGCCGTCCTCTAGCCGTGGCCCCTGGCCTTCGCCCATGCCCAACCCAAACGTATAACTGACACTGGCAACAGGAATGATAACCTTGCCCCCGGTTTCGACCGGCTGGCCATAGACGGCATTCACGCTGGCATTTTCTTGCAATTGATCAAATTGCGCGAACAAGCGATCGTAATCTAATCGATTGTAATCCATTGTAACCTCCCTTTCTACTTTGTTTTGTGCGACCGTGCCAATCGCACAGCCACTTGCATCAACAGCGGCACAGCCAGTGCCCCTGCCAATAATCCCCACAAAAGCTGCTTTGTCTGATCGTGAATCAAGGTGCGCCGGGTGCGCTTTGGCCCTTGCTCAATCAAGGCAGTAGGCTGCACGCGCGCCCAACCCCAGCCATAGCCCAAACTAGCATCCGTGCCAAACGTGGCGCGGCGCTGAATTTGCCAGGTCAGCCTGGCTTCTGGAACAATTTCCCGCTCACCTAGCCTGATCGGCTCGCCGCGTAAAACTATATGTTTAATCATCCATCCCCTTTCATCAATCATCAATCATCGTTTGTTGCTTGTCTAGCCACCGCTTTACCAGCGCCTCTTCCTGCTGGCGCGTGCCGACCTTGCCATCCAAGATTGCATCGCGTAGCGTATCCAATATTTGCCCCACGCGCGGGCCGGGGGCTAAGCCAAACTGCCGGCGTAAATCGTTGCCGTTCAAGATGGGCTGCACGTGGCGCAATTTATCCACATATTGGCGGATGCGGCGGGCGATGGTTTTGTTATCGCTGGCCACCCACACGATGAACAGCGATTTTAGGCTATAGGGCAATAAAGCACGATACACCGCGCTGGCTGACTGGCGGCGAGCCAGTTGGGGCAAGACCGCCTGGAGCGATTCAACCTCGCGCAGAACATCGGCCTCGGCGCGCGGAACCTTGAGCCGGCTGAACACGGCTTCCAGGTTGGTGCGGTCGAGCCGATAGCACAAAATCGCCAGGCTGGCCAAACTATGCAGGTCTGGGCTGGGATCGGGCCAGCCAGCGCCCCCTGGCGCAAACGCGCCGCGCAGCCGTTCAAAGCAAGCGTGGGTCCATTCGTCGCACGTCAGCCCCACGTAAATTTGTTGCAGCACGCGCAATTGGCGCAGGCGGCGCAACACATCTTTAGGCCGCGCCTCGCGAAAGATCAGGTCTAGCTCGTGGCGTATCCGGTCGCCCGAGACGCGGTCTAGCAGGTCGAGCGATTGGACCAACTGCTCGTGCGTGCGCGGCTCGATGTGAAAACCCAGGCGCTGCTCCAGGCGAACCGCGCGCAGCATGCGGGTGGGGTCTTCTACAAAGCTCAGGCTGTGCAGCACACGAATGACGCCGTCCTTCAAATCTTGTTCGCCGCCGTAAAAATCAAACAGCTCGCCATAGCTGTCTGGATCCAGGCAAATAGCCAGCGTGTTGATGGTGAAATCGCGCCGGTGCAAGTCTTGCTTGATAGACGAGCGTTCAACCTGCGGCAGGGCCGAGGGATGAGCGTAAAACTCGGTGCGCGCCGTGACCAGGTCAATCGAGTAGCCATCGAACAGCCACTTGGCCGTGCCAAAGCGGGCGTGGCTTTTGATGCGCCCACCCCGCTCGTGCAAGAGCCGCTTGGTCAGCGCAATCGCGTCGCCCTCCACCACGATATCAATATCGCCAATAGAAAAGCCCAGCAGCAAGTCTCGCACCAGGCCGCCCACAAAATAAGTGCTGTAGCCCATCGCGCGGGCCGTGGCGGCAATATCGCGCACCAGCGCCACCAGCTCTGGCGCAAGCGCCTGCTCTAGCAACGCGGTGATCTCGGCGCGGCGCGGCGGGCGGGGCGGCTCGGCCCACAACTTGATCAGATCGGTGCGCGTGACAATGCCCACCACCTGGCCCTCGCTGACCACCGGCATCTGCCCCCAGCCGTGCGCAATCATTAGCTTTTCCAGTTTTTCCACCGGGTCGTCGGGCGTCACAAACACCTGGCCGCGGTCCATCACCCGCTCTACCGCCTGGTGGCCCATGCCATGCTGCATGCCGCGATCTACCGCGCGGCGAGTGAGCAGCCCCACCACTTGCTCGCCCTGCACCACGGGGTAACCTTCGTGGCCGGTGCGCGCCATGCGTTGGGCCGCCTCGCGGATGGGCGTATCGGGCGTCAACGTCTGTGCGCCGCGCGACATGATCGCCCCCACCGTCACTGCTGGGCGGATAAAGCGAGGCAAGATTTCAAGCAACTCTAGGCGCACAGCTTCCAGCTGGCGCTCGCGGATGAGCGCGGCCGCTGCGCGGCTGTGGCCGCCGCC
>JBGSMF010000230.1:0-2941 GCA_041740315.1 Thermoflexales bacterium | reverse complement strand
GGCACGCACGGCTTTCGCAAGCAATGGGTCGCTGAACGATACCAGGAATTGCGCGCTGCCGGCCTGAGCGACAAGGAGGCTTGCCGCGCCGTTGCGAATGGCCTGGGGCACGAACGGACATCGGTGCTGCGGCATTACCTTGCCAGTTTTGGATGATTCAGGGTCAGACATTTGTCTAGCACAATGCTTCTCCGGGAATAATCATTCGCCAGGACATTGCTGATTTGTGATTGTTGCCGGCCAGCGCGCAGGGGTAGATGCTCACCCTCCCGCAGGTTTGAATATTGGTGGGTGAGCAAGCATGTCTTTTTGCTTGGCAAACTTGCCAGGCTGCTGAATTGTAACCTGCGGGAGGGTTGGCTGAGCAGATACACGCGGGAAACAATTATTAAAAGGCGCAAACTATTTTTGTTGGCCTGGAGAGTGTAGTATAATCAAAGCATGCCTGCGGTGATGTAAAGGAAGCCCAGCGTCTGCGGCGCAAAGCGCAGCGCACTTGTTATTCAACCGCAAGCGGCCCGTTTTTACAGGAGCGTTGTATGACCACAACTCGCACTCACGGTGAACCCGTTCCCACCGAAAGCGCCAGCCTTGCAGCCGGCCAATTGGCGCAATTTCAAGAACTCTTTCCTCACGTCTTTGCCGAGGGCAAAGTGGACTGGGACAAGCTGCGCGCGGCGTTGGGCGACCTGGCCGACGACCGCCCTGAGCGCTACACCTTCACCTGGGCCGGCAAGCGCGACGCTATCCGCCTGCTGCAAATGCCCACCCGCGCCACGCTGATTCCTTGCCCGCAAGAATCAGAGTTTGACGCCACGCAGCACCTCTTTATCGAGGGCGACAACCTGGAAGTGCTCAAGCTGCTCTACAAGTCCTACGCCGGGCGCGTCAAGATGATCTACATAGACCCGCCCTACAACACCGGCAATGATTTTGTTTACCCGGATAACTATTTCGACCCGCTGGCGACCTACCTGCAACTGACCGGCCAGCAAGACGCCGAGGGCAACCTGCTGACCTCTAACCCAGAAACCAGCGGGCGTTACCATTCTGCCTGGCTTTCGATGATGTACCCGCGCCTATTTCTGGCTCGCCAATTGCTGCGCGAGGATGGTGTGATTTTCGTGAGCATTGACGACAACGAGGTGCACAACCTGCGTCTGCTGATGAATGAGGTGTTCGGGGAAGAGAACTTTGTCGCTACTGTGATTTGGGAAAAGATGTATTCGCCCAAAAGTTCAGCACGGCATTTTTCTGAAGATCACGATTACATCGTGGTTTACGCGCGTAATGCTGCAATTTGGGGACCAAGCCTTATGCCCCGTACCGCTGAGATGGATGCGCGTTATAGCAACCCGGACAATGACCCCCGTGGTCCCTGGAAACCAAGTGGACTAGATGCGAGAAACTATTACAGTCGTGGAACTTATCCCATCACATGCCCATCGGGCCGGATCATTTCTGGGCCACCTCAAGGCTCTTACTGGCGAGTATCGAAGGAAAAATTTGAAGAGTTGGATCAGGACAAAAGAATCTGGTGGGGAGGAGAAGGAAACAGCGTGCCTGCGCTCAAAAGGTTTTTATCTGAAGTAAAGCCTGGAAAGGTCCCACAGACTTTGTGGTCTTACGCAGAGGTCGGTCACACACAGGAGGCAAAGAAAGAGCTTTTAGCCCTGGTGGATTTCGATGATTCTACAAGCGTTTTTGAAACCCCGAAACCTGCTCGTCTTATCAAGCGAATGCTCCAAGTTGCCACTGAGAGTGACTCTGATCTTGTTCTTGATTTCTTTGCCGGCTCTTGCACCACCGCCCAGGCCGTGCTTGAACTCAACCGTGAAGATGGAGGCAACCGGCGCTTTATCATGGTGCAATTGCCAGAGCCAACAGGCAGCCCTAAATTCCCTGCTATTACTGACATTGGCAAAGAACGCATCCGCCGGGTGATTGCCCGGATGAAACAGGAACGCGCTGGGCAACTTGACCTGCAAGACCGCGACGCGCCCGAAGACCTGGGCTTCAAGGTCTTTACGCTGGCCGAAAGCCACTACCGGCGCTGGACGGGCACGGCAGAAAGAGATGCTGAGGCATTAGCCAACCAGATGGAACTCTTTACCGATCCGCTGCTGCCGGGCTGGCAAGCGACCAACGTCATTTACGAGGCGGCGCTCAAAGAGGGTTATAGCCTGACGTGCCGCATCGAGCCGCTGCCAGAGATCACCACCAACAGCGTGAGCCGCGTCAGCGACGGCGAGCGCGGCCAGTCTTTCCTCATTTGCCTGGATGACACGCTCGATCCCAAAACGCCCGGGGCATTGGCGCTGCGCAAAGAGGATATCTTGATTTGCCGCGACGTGGCGCTCACCGACGAGCTGGCCGCCAACCTGGCCTTGCAGTGTCGGCTAAAGACAATTTGAAAAAGGACGCGGATTTGCGCTGATGCAACTCAGATTTGACGCCAACCAAGACTATCAACTGCAAGCCATTGGGGCCGTGACCGACTTGTTCGATGGGCAGACTTACGCGCTGCCCAAGGTGCAATTTACGTTGGGGGTGCACTCGGCGTTATCAGCCAACGCCAATCAACTTGATCTGGAAGAAGCCACACTGCTGGATAACCTGCAAACCGTCCAGAAGCGCAACCGCATCGCGCCTGATGGCAAGCTGGAACTCATTGAAGCGCCCATTGAAACTGCCGCCGGGGCCAAGACCGCCCGCTTTGCCAATTTCTCTGTGGAAATGGAGACCGGCACAGGCAAAACCTACGTGTACTTGCGCACGCTGCTGGAACTGAATAAGCGTTACGGCATGCGCAAGTTCATCATCGTCGTGCCCTCGGTCGCCATCCGCGAAGGCGTGCTCAAGACGCTGCACATGACGTCCGAGCATTTTCGCGGATTGTATGGCAACCCGGTGTACCGCTATTACGTGTACGACTCGGCCA
>JBGSMF010000229.1:0-5341 GCA_041740315.1 Thermoflexales bacterium | reverse complement strand
GGCGGTCAGCTTTTTGTATTTGCGGTGCAGGCCATACACGACCATATTGCTCTCTTCAGGCCGAATCAACGTGAGGGGTTCGCCCAAGACCAGGCTTGCCCAGATCGCGCCCAACACTTTGGGATGGCCGGGCGCGAGCTCCAGCCAGATGACGACGCGCTTTTCGTGCTCCTCGCCTTCCTTGTCAGTGACAGTCATAGAGGCCACGCCATAGCCGCAGACGATCACCGACACTGATGCATTCCGTATGCGTGTTGCTAACATAAACCCTGCTACCTTTCTAGTACCATGTTTCATAAGTTTTCCGACTATAAAGCCACCATCAGCGCCAAGGTGGAGGGGCTAGTGGCTTACGGTCAGCATTTCATACGGTAGCGTGTCATTTTTGAACTGGCTTTTACCAAATTTTTGTGCACTAAAACTACATGGCGTCAAAACATTATCGTGAACTTGGCGGAATGAAGACTACCGTCGGGTTATTTATGCAACACAGTACTAGTGTGCAAAAGTGCTCACACTTTAAAAGTTCTCGTTTCATCCAGGATTGCCACGTAGCGTGGTCTTACATCCTGTCCACGAGCCTTGACCCCGACGTAGCCACTACCGGGGTTTCTTTCACGATTCGTAAGGCTTCAACTTCAATGTTGCGCGCAGCGTTGTGATCGCGCTCGTGCACCGCGCCGCAGTTCGCGCACGTCCAGGCGCGGTCGCCTAGTGCTAACTCGAGGTTGACCGTGCCACAGTCAAAACACCGCCGCGAAGATGGATAGAAGGGATCAATCGCCACGACCTGTCCACCGAGCCAATCGCTCTTGTAGGTCAACTGCCGTCGGATCTCGCCAAAACACGCATCCGAAATGGACAACGCCAGCCGACGATTCTTCAGCATGCCGGCCACATTCAAGTCTTCCAGGCCAATCACCGCATATGTGCGGGCAATTTCCGTCGTGGTCTTGTGCACATAATCCGCGCGGCGATTGGCAATCCGCTCGTGAAAGCGTTCCAGTTGGCGTTTGGCCCGATACCATCGCTTGCTTCCAACTATACGGCGCGACAGACAGCGGCTCAGATGCTTCAGGTGTTTGAGTTCCGAGCGTAGCGGGACTTGGTTTTCGTACTCCACGCCATCACTCAACACCACCAACGTCTTGACCCCCAGATCCGCCCCCACCGATGGTTTGGTAAACTGAACTGGTTCAGGCTTGTCCATCTCGACTGAGATAGACACATACCACCGTCCCGCTGTCTGCGAAACCACCGCCCCCAATATCTTGCCCTCCCAACGCAGTGGCTCAGCCATGTTCACCCACCCCAGTTTGGGCACATAGAAGTGATGTCCTTCGGCGGCAATCTTGTCATTATTTAGCCGGAAAGACTGGCGCTTGTTTTTCTTGGATTTGAACTTGGGAAAGCCCATTTTCCGCCCTCGACGCTTGCCGTTTTTGCTGTCGAAATAGTTCTTGAGCGCTGCGGCCAGATTGGCCAACGCGCCTTCGGCCACGTCCTTGGCCACATCGTACACCCACGGGAATTGTTCGGCTTTGAGGGCATTAAAGTCCTTCTTGATGGCCATCACACCGTAAGCCTGCCCCGGCTGCTCCACCTTGTGGCGCTGCCACTCGGCCAACCCCCAGTTGTAGACAAAGCGCGCCGTACCCGCCGCTTTTCGGAAGTACCTGTCCTGCTCAGGCGTAGGATTCAGCCGTATCTTGTGAGCCTTGATCATCTTTCAGCGCCTTTTGAATCGCTGTGTGGTAGTTTCGCAAGCCGTACAAGCGTGAACTGAAACCGTGCACAATCGTCATCAAGTCTTGCACCATTTCTTGCTTCGGGCTGAGCGACTCGGTGTTAAGAACGATGATCGGGCAATCAGGCACTTTATACAGATGCTCCAGCAGGTCATAACCAAATCGCGCCAGCCGGTCTTTATGCGCAATGACCAGCGTTGAAATCTCCTCTCGTAGGATCCGGTCAATATCTCTACCCACTGAACCCCAGGCCGCGCTCTTTCAGGCTGACCCATCTGCCTGTTCCCCCTCCTCCGATGATGAGATGATCCAGTGCTTCGATATCTATGAGCTTGCCAGCACTCACTATCTGCTGCGTCACGGCCACGTCCTCTGGCGAAGGCGAAGGGTCGCCACTGGGGTGGTTATGCGCGACAATGATGGCCGCGCTATTGTTGCGGATTGCCTCGCGAAAGAGTTCCCCCACCCGCACCATCGTCGTGTTCAGGCTGCCTTTGTAAACCGTGTGGATACCCTGCACACGGTTGCGGGTATCCAGCAGCACCACCCGCATGTGCTCCTGCTCCAGCGATCCCATTTCACCCATCAACAAATTGGCCGCGTCGGCCGGGCTTTTGATTTGCGGGCGATCGTCCGGCGAGCCTGTCATCAAGCGCCGGCCCAGCTCAAAAGCAGCCTTGATGCGCGCCGCGCCCCGCCGCCCCACGCCTTTAACTTGTTGGAGTTCCATCGGCGAGGCGCGCAACAGATCAAGCAGCGTCGAGAACTTGGACAGCACGTGCAGCGCCGCATCCGGGTCGCCAAGCACGGCGCTGAGCAAGTCCAGTGATGTGGCCGCAGTGGCCGTGTCCAACACGCGGTCTCCGGGTCTCTCCCGCAGCACTTTTAGTGAAGGCGCGGGAGCGTCTTGCTGCAAGTCTCCAAACAGGGTCAATTGATACATGGTGTTTTATCCTTTCAAAGCAACGGCTATGTGCGATGTCTCTTGAGCTTTTCTATCGCCTGGCGAATTTCAGTGTCGGGCAGCGGGCGCCATCGCAACACGCCATTCGGCTTGCACAACAATCCCACTGGCTGAGGCGAATGTTGACTTTTCGCCAGAAGGATATGACCATCCGCTGACGTCAGCCACAGGTCTGATGTAACATAGATATTCTGGCCGGTCGGCCAAGGATGGGCTGATCTTGCATTGATGATTTGTTTGACGATTGCCAGAATTGCCGCCGTCTCTGAGCCGTTTCGTTCTACGATATGCCCCGCCGCGCACTCGACGCATGGCACATCGCCACGCCCGCCCTTGTACACATCAGTGGCTACAGCCGGGGCCAGGCACGTTGGACACACAAAGACGCGCCCGCGCGCCCACCCCGGAACGACGCCCAGCACGCTCCAGGTCTTGCCCAAAGTGCTCCAGGCATTGGAAAATGTGATCTCGTTAATTTGAAAATCACCCATCGCCATTTCCTTGCCTCTATCTCAATTCTCTATCTCTCGCCAGCGCCAGCAATATGCGCCGCGTGGTTTCCACATCGGCCAGCGCGCGATGCAGGCGCAGGCCGTCAAGAGACACACCGCATTGCCTGGCCGCATCGCACAGCTTGTGCCAGCGGTAGGATTGTCGGGCCGGGTTCCATTCGCCCCGATAGGTCGCGTACCATCGCATACTGCAAAACCAGGTAGCCGGCACTTGACTATCCCAATCCAATCCATTTGCCGCCGCCGACTGGCGCAGCAGGCGCAAGTCGTACTCGGCATTGTACGTAATGACCATTTGGCTGGTCAGCACGCCCTTCAGCGCGGGCAGCAAATCAGCAAACGCCGGCGCGCCAGATACCGCTTCGTCGGTGATGCCATGCACCGCGCTGGCCTCGGCGGGAATAGGAACAGTAGGCCGCACCAGCGTATCCAGCAGCACGTTGCCTTTCATGTCAATTACGGCCACGTCACACACCTGGGCCATATCGTCCAGGCCGGTCGTTTCGGTGTCCAGGATAACCGGCTGTTGAGCTAACCACTCGCGCAGTTGCGCGAGCGCAGCAATACGCACTTTGTTCATGGTTTTGTCTCCTGTCTAAATCAGCACGAGTTGATGTTCTTTCTTTTGTCTCGATTTGCGCCCGGCGCTTGATCGCTTGCGCAGTCCCTCTGACGCTTTTGTGTCGAGCGCAGCGGGCGTTTCCAGTGTCACCTGGACTTGCCGCCCCCACGCAGCCAGATGCGCTTGAAACTCGGCCAAGCAGCCTTCTGGCGTGGAAGCGCCAATCAGCCGAAGGCCATTTTCGTCGCGCCAGAGATCAATCGGGAGCGGTCCCGATTCGGCGTCCAGGTAGTGCATTACCCAGTTCCACTCGTTGAGCAGATAGCGAGTGCCCATCAGCATCAGCAGGTCGTCGCGATAACAAGGGTGTTCATCATCAGTGTAGCAAGTCAGAGTATGGATGGCTCGCAAGCGTTGGTAGAGGGTGAGCGGCAGCGGCGCGCGAAGACGACCATCCGACAATTGTGGGCTATCAGTCAAAACAATCTCTACAGTGTGCCCCCACGCGTCCAGGTGTTCGCAAAGCGCGTCAGCGCACGCTTGCGGTGCGCTGGCCCGGATGATGTCCAGGTTCATCTTGCCTCCCCACAAGAGAATCGAGGGCATTGTGTCCGGCGGACTGGAGAGCCAGCGTGCAATCCAATAGTCCGGCCAACTGCCATAGATTACCAGGCTGCCGTCGCCGTAGAATGGATGGCGCGAGTTGTCGGGGGGAACCTGGTAAATCAATTCGTGGCGCGGCTTGAGCTTGGCTACGAGCGCATCCGGCAGCGGCGCGCGCGGCTTGCCGTTGGGAAGCATCGGGACATTTGAGGCGGGTGGTTTTGGAGCGAGGTCGGCGTAATCTGCCAAGACATCAGGCGGGACGGGGTATCCATCGGTCAAGGCGCGCCTGACCAGCCGGCGGTGAAAATCGAAATAGTCTTTGCCGGCCTTGTAGGCGCTTTCGACTGAGGCCAGTCCCCAACCCATCGCCGAGCACGCTAATCGCACACGCGCGAAACGCGCAAACTCGCTTGCCTCTTCTGAATTTTTCCGGCTCAAAACCTCACGCGCCAGGAACGCATACGCGGCCAACGTTTCATCATCAAGACGTGGAACACTGTACTCATACATAAACTCCCAATCCTGGTATAGCTTGCCAAGCTGCTTGTCGGGCAACTCGGCCAAGTTGAATTTATCGCGTTGCATTTCCCAAGACTCTTTCACAATTGCAGCCTCCACAAAAACAAGCGGGCAAGTTATTGCTCACTTGCCCGCTTGTCGTGTTACGATTCTTTGGCAATCTGCTGGCTAATGCCGGCAGGCCAATACTCTTAAACGTTTGTGCCTCTCTTCACGCGATTCGACATAGACATGGCCGCAGGCGCGACAAAGGAACCAATCCCGGTAGGCTTTATGGTTGTCTCGGTGATGCAGTCGCTTCTTTTGGCAGCGGGGACAATAGATCATTCTGCGAGACAGCACTATTTCAACTCTGACCATTGCGGCCTGAAATGGCAACACCCGCTTTGCGAACTGGTAGACATTCATCACCCTTCCTCGTGCCGGCTGG
>JBGSMF010000228.1:0-5763 GCA_041740315.1 Thermoflexales bacterium | reverse complement strand
CCGGCCAGCGCCGTGACCAGCACTTGCACACCGCCGCTGGCAATGGCGCTGAGCGCAATACCCAGCAGAATCGCGGCGGGCGTTCCCCACGCTACCAGCGCCATGCCTCCACTGCCCAGCATAACGCCCCACGCCACAACCTTCCAGCGGCTCGACAGCCAATCAGACAGCGTGCCCGCCAGCGGCGCAGCCGCCATGCTCAGCACTGTGCGCCCGGCCAAGAGCAGCCCGGTCAGCGTGGCCACCCCCAGCGCCAGATCAGTTGACGGCATCTGTTCCTTTACCAGCAAGCCCGTGGTTGCCAGCAGCACCCCGGCTATTATAAACCGATTTGCCCCTTGCAGGGAAGCCACCACCCACAAGCCCTTGTTAGCGCGCAGCCGGGTATGGTTCACGCCCTCAACAGGTTCTTGCCCGGCACGGACGCCGCGCGTCTCTGGCAGCAAAACCAGGGCTGCCAGCGCGCCGCTGGCAGTCATTGCTGCGCCGACCCACATTGCCGCAGAATACCCCAACTGGTCTGTGAGCAAGCCGCCCAGAAAGGCACCCACGGCACCGCCCAGAAAAAACCAGGTCTGGTACAGGCCAATCCAGCGGCCGCGATCCTGCGAGGAGGTGACATCTAAAATCACGGTCGAGCCGCCCACCCAAATGCCCGACCAGGCCAAACCCCACAACAGCCTGCCGATGAGGAGCGGCCAAAAGCCGCGCGTGGCGGCATAAATGGCCGTGGAAAGCGCGCCGATGAACAGCGACGGCACAAACAACCAGCGCCTCGGCCAGCGGTCATAAGCCAGGCCTGCCGGTCCATTGAGAAAAATTCGCACTGCCCGGTTGACGCCCAGCATAATCCCCACGCTGCCCAGCATAATGCCCGCATCGGCGGTGTGGGTGGACAGCACGGTGTACAGGGTCGAATCACCCATGAGCGAAAGGGACGTGCCCAGGCCCAGCGGAAAAAGAACGCGCGGCGGGGAAATATTTTCACCCAATCAGACCGCCTGACCAGTTGCCCGCTGGGCAATCTCGGGCGCGACCTTGAACAAGCCCCACAAGATAGGCAGCAGCACCACATTGACCCCCGCCAGCAGCCAAAAAACTGGCGCAAAGCCCAGGTTGTCGGTCAGGCCGGTAGCCACGCCTTCGCCAATCGCCGTGCCCACGTTAGATAAGGCCATCATTATAGCAAACATTGAGGCAGCAATGCGCGTATCGGCCAGGTCCATCGCCAGCGCCACAAAAACCGTGTCTTGAAAGGCCCATGCAATGCCCCACACCACACCCATAACCAATATGCCATTGATCCCACCCACCAAGCTGATCAACACAGTGCAAGCAGAAATAGCAAACACCACACCCAAGGCACTCTCGCGGCGACCCAGCCGGTCTATAAGCAAGCCGGCTCCCAGCGCGCCCACCACCGCACCCACACCACGCAGCGCCCCATAAGCGCCCAGCATTGTTTCGGGAGCGTGCAAATCTTTGCTCATGTAAAATGTCACCAGCCCATCCACACCATAGGCCACAACACAGTACATGATGGCATAAGCCGCAAAGATCAAAAAGCGCGGCTTGGCTAGCGCCGCAAACGCGCCCCACTCAAAGCGGTGCGATTCATCTCGCTGGGCTGGCTCGCGCACTCGCCACACCCATACCAGCGGGATGAGCATGCTCGCGCCGATGATGAGAAAAACCACGCGATAACCCTGAAAATGCACCAACGCCCCAAACACGAGCGAAAGGATAATATAGCCCATTGCGCGCCCGCCCACCATCGAGCCTTGCACCAGGGCCTGCTCTTGGCGCGGGGTTGTGTCTACCGCTAGGCCATCTGCCGTGGAATCAAACAGCGTCACGCTGAACGAGCCGATAAATGTGAGGGTGGCAAACAGCATAAAATTTTTGTCTGGCAGAACAAAACCCGCCGCCCCAAAAGCCAGCGCCGCCAGCAGCAAGCCCAACATCATGTACGGCTTGCGATGCCCACCCCCCAACAGGTTCACGCGGTCGCTCACCATGCCAATAAAAATCTTGAGGATGAACGGCAGCAGCAAGATGCTTGTCAGCAAGCCAATGACATCGGCATCAATGTGCAGACTGCTGAGATAAGGCTTTTGAAAACTGTTAAAATAGGCCAAGGCCGACCCCTGCACAAAATACAGCAGGCCAAACATTGAAAGCCGGAACCAACGCGAATGCCACATCACCATTGAGCGCCTCCTTGCACTATTATAATCCCATCTGCTTAATAGGTATTAGGGCCAAGGATTAAATAACTTGTCATCTGTAGCTCGTTTTGCCTGTATTTCGGCGTCATTGCAAGTTATCTAATTTCCAATCCTTAGCGGGCCAGGGCAGGTTTTGCATTACAGTCAAATTTAGAGTATACTACGACAAGCAGGAGGTTAGAAAATGAGCGCAAAAGGACCACAACGCAAAAAACGCAAAAAGTATATGGGCATGACAGGCCTGCAAATCGTCATGCTCTTTGCCGTGGGGGGCGCCCTATGCCTCGCCTTAGGAATAGGAGCAATGCTCATTCTGCCAACCCTTACAAACAACCCAGCGCCGACGACTGTCGCGTCACTTTCGCCAACACCCACCCCCACCCGCCGCCCACCAACCGATACACCAAACCCCACCGCTACTTTTACGCCGCGCCCCACTAACACGCGCGTTGTGGTAGCGCAAGCGTCACCCACGCCAAACGAAACAGCTACCCCTTTTATGCTCCCTACACTGGAAACATCTGGCGCGATTGGAACACTTGAAGTTGACTTTTGGCTATTCCAGATCACCCAGGCCGTTTCCAAGCCAGGCGATGAGCCAGATCAACAGGTAGTCATCTTGATGGGACGACTCACCAATCAAAGCGCCAAAAAGGCCTCCTTTGACACTGCCCACTATCTCAAGCTGAGGGATGCTGGCGGAAACGAATATCCCGCAGACGAAGAGGCAACCCAACAAGTCATAACCGACTATGCGCTCTTTGACGCGACCAACATTGTCGCGAAAGGCACCATAACTTTTGTGGTGGCATTTGTGACGCCAGTTTCTGAAAAGAGCTATACCATCATCCCGGGCAAAACCACTTTAACCTGGAGCGGCGATATCAACTTTAGCATCCCATAAAACCATCTTTGACCGCCCTCCCGACAACGTAAACAGCTCCGGCTTTTACAAGGCCGGAGCTGTTTGTATCATTAGCGTCAACAGGCAAAGCGGCTAGTGACCTGAAGCCCTAGTCTTGCAACAAATTGGGAGCAGCGTGTGTAGCCGAATCCGGCAAGCAATTCATTGCAGAATTTAGGCTTCAGGTCACTCGCGCGATTGCTTTACTATCGTCAGGGTTTCGGTAAGGCTAAAACCACGTTTGCGCAACTCGGCGGCGTACTGCGGCCCTGGCACTGCCAGCTCGGCGGGGTTGACGCCGCGCGGGGTCACACCTTGCGCATTCATAATCGCCTTGAGCGAGCCATCCCATCCGGTGGTGCGTTCCATCGCCGTAAAACCCGTGGCCTCATCATAGCGGTCAATCAGGTCTAACCGCGCCTGCGCCTGGCAACCATCCTTCTTGCCGGTGGCCAGCACCCGGACAATCACCAAATCAGGCTCGCCAGGCTGTGCGCGCAGCTTGGGATCTAGCAGCGCATGCAACACCTCTCTGGGCGACACTCGGACGCCTTGCACCTCGATAGAATCAGTCTCTAGCAAACCGGCCTGCATATATGCCTTCCAGGCGGCAAAATGCCCAGGCCAGCGCAAGGTCTTGTTCCACAACGTTTTCAGCTTGCCCTCAAACGTCCAGGGCATGGTCGAAGTGCCCCCGCTCGCAACAAAAGCTTCCATAGCGCCAATCGGCGGGCCAAAATCAACCATCTCGTAATCCTCGTCCTGAAAGGTCGGCACATCTACCCGCCTGCCCTGACGGATGAAATTAGCCAGGCCATAATACTCGTTGGTCAGGCCGGCAATATTGAACGTCAGGATGTAATTGAACGGCGGCTTGGGGTATAGCGGATTGCCGCCGTCCCACATCATCACCTCGTCCGTCTCGTCAAGCAGAGACATGGCATAGACCGTCAAACTGGTGCCCATGCCCGGCACCTGCCCGCAATCGGGGACGATGGCAATGCCCGCTTGCCGCGCCTGTGGGTTTAGCTCCATCTGCTGGCGCACCAGGTCGGTATTGCCGCCCAGGTCTGTCATGCACGCCTTGGCCTCAATTGCGGCCTGAGTGATGGCAGGATTGTGCCAATAAGGCACTGCCGATAAGAACGAGTCAACGCCGTCTAAAAATGATCTCAGTTGGGCGCGGTCTGTTACATCCACCTGATGCGCCTCGGCTATCTCCCTGCCGATCAGCGCATTGACCCGCGCGGCAGATTTTTGGGCCGCCTCTCGGCTAACATCGGCGATGAGCACCTTGTCCGCGCCGCCGAATTGGGCCATATCATAAGCGGCGGCGGTGCCCTGCCGCCCGCCCCCTAGCACAGCATAAACAAAGCTCATTTGCACCTCTCTATACATCACAAAGTAAACGGGCCGCCCTCAACATGTGTGAACAGCCCGCCAGACGAAACTGCAATGCGCCCCAATTGACAAGTGCCTCGCCTAAAATTCACCCTTAACACGGGAAAATCAATTTTAGGCCAAGCCAAAGCCAATCTAGTCGGCTTGCAAAATGAGCTGGCCCACACCCATATCCATATTGATATCCAGCTTGATATCGGCTGCATCGTAGGTATCTGTAGTATAGGTAGTGCCAGAACTACTCCAGGCTCCCAGCGTCTTGACATTAGCCACAGCTCCCTTGAGCGAAACGCGCGCTGCCGCCCCCTTGGGTATAACAATAGTGATTTCGCTCGCGCCGGTCTTGAGATCTACCGTAGTCGATTGCTGAAGCTTGCCTCCAAAATCGAAAGTATAGGCGCCCACGCCGCCTTGAAAACTCATCTTGGTAAAATTGAGATTGGCCAGGTTTTCAAATTTGACCTTTGAAGCGCCGGTGGTGAAGGAGAACAAGTCCATCTTTTCGGGGTTAGCTTGGCCAAAAGAGATGGTAGATTCCGAGACTCCCTCGGCCCATGTCAACGATTGCAAGCGCAGACCGCCCAGGCTCCAAGTTCCCTCGTAGGCGCCTGCTTGAACTGTGAGGTTCAAGGGCGCGCTATTGCTGAACTTGAGATCCCACTCGTTAACTATATCCTTGGGTGGAATACCCTGAATACCGCCGGACGGGCCTTGCAATATTTCCACTTGATTGCCGCTAGCGGTGATGGTGGGCAAAAACTCGGATACATTATATTGCACCGTGCCCTCAACCAGCTTGGCTGCGCCTGCGCCTACCTTCACATCGGCTGCCGCCAGGCGGAGGGTAACATCTGTGGGTTTGGCAGCATCGGCCGGCAAGGGAACGCTAATGCTCTGCGTTTGTGTAGCGCCGGTCTTGTACTCTAAAGAGCCTCCACCAGGGAGCGCACATGCGAGAGCCATCATAACTAGCACACAAAAGACAATAACCAATTTGAACTTGCCAGGATTCATGTCAACCTCCTTAATATTCGGGATGGAAAAGGGGACGATGGGCCTATTATACAGCGATTCGGAAAAAAGTGTTACTATTCCACCAAACTGCGGAGGCGAGGGGTCACCTGGCGAGCGGAGGACTTGCTAGGCGGCGGGGTCAGCAGCCCGGCGTGCTCCCAGGCTTGCGCCAGGCGCTGAATCTGCTTGTGCGTCACCTGGCCGCGAAAGGCCTCA
>JBGSMF010000227.1:0-3310 GCA_041740315.1 Thermoflexales bacterium | reverse complement strand
TTGGAGCCGCTTCTGAACATGTCGCAGCCGGTCACCTCGGTCGTGCAGAGCTGGCTGGCATAAAGCAATCGGATTTGGAGATCGAAAGGAGAAACACAATGCCTGGCAAAAATTCACCAACAGTCAAAGCAAGCACTGTTTCAGCGGAAGACAAAAACAAGATGACGTATCGCCTGGCCGATGATATTTTGAAGGATGTGGAAGCGCAGCAAGCGCGTTTCAATGGATTCTTGGGGGCGCGGGTCATTGCAGAAAGAGCCGCCCTGGAATACGCAACGCTTGAGGCCCAGGATGAGATGGAGCTTGTGTCCGGCCCCCGCGAACCCAAGACGTTTGTGGAGATTGAAGACATACCGACGGACTGCTCGGCCGGTATGTGGGAAGACGATGAGGATGCCTTTGCCGCGTTTGAGAACCGGTTTGCCAAAACGCAGCGCAAACGCGGGCGCTCGGCCTTCTTCGCGCGATTGGGCGAGAGCCAGGCCGAAGCGAAAGCAATCCGCGAACGGTTGGGCAAGATTGAAAACCGGCAGCAGTTGTATGACCTGGTGAACCAGGTGGTGGCGTTCGATCAGGCCACGCCCGCGTGGATGTTCGGCAAAGAGCAGTGCGAGGCCGTTACGCTGCACCCCCTGGCTTACCTGGCCGACAAATTGGAAGGCGATTTCGAGCGGGCAGAAGCACGGTTGACCCCTCGCCTGCGCGGCCAGTTCTTTGCGCGCCTGGAGGCAAGCCAGGCCGAAGCCAAAGCAATCCGGGCGCAATTGAGCCGGGTTGAGAACCGGCAGCAGTTGTACGACCTGGCGAACCGCGCGATCACATTCGATCAAGCCACGCCGGCCTGGATGCTCGACGCCAAGCAATGCGCCGCGCTTGACCTGCGCCCTTTGGATTGCCTGGCCGACAAGGTGCAGGGTGATTTGGAGCAAGCCGAAGCGCGCCTGGCTGCGCGGCAGCGCGACCAATTCTTTGCGCGCTTGAAGGAAAGCCAGGCCGAGGCGCGGGCAATCCGAGCCAAGCTGGACAAGGTCAGGGCCGCTGAACAGCTTGGGGAGTTGGTCAAGCGAGTGGCGGCCTTTGGCGCTGCAACCCCGGCCTGGATGCTTGATGAGGGGCAATGCGCTGCGGTTGGCTTGCGTCCCCTGGACCGGCTGAATGACAAGCTGCGCAACGATTTCGCGCCGGTGGAAGCGCGGTTGCGCAAAGCGGCAAAAACGGTCAAGCCCGTTTTCATTCCGGTGCGGATGACGAACCGCGACGGGGGCAGTCTCATCGCTTACTCGCAAGCCTACGTGGATCGCAAACTCCGCGAAGGCTACCGCGTCTGTAATCCGGCAGCATAGGAGTGAGACCAATGTTCACGCCAATGTCTGCCGAGCTAGCCAACTTTTTCCCCGAACACAACGCGCTGCTGGCAGCGCAATCGCTAGAGAGCTTGAAAGCCAAACTGGCCGGCGCCCGATGGCTCACGCTGTACCCCGACAAAGTCATTATGGGCCTGCCAGCGCGGCGCACCAAGGTCCTGGCAAATGAATGGGCCACCCTCACGCGCCAGTTACATGCCGCAGGTGAACTGCACAGCGTCTTGCCGCGCCTGGGCAAGAACAGCATCCCCCTCATCGTCAAACAACTTGTTCATTAGTGTTATCCGCTGAGGCGACCAATTTTTGTGGCCGCCTCTAAAAATATGAGGAGCAAACTATGGGCGATTACGATTTTGATTTCCAGCTCGAATATCCCACCGCTCAATGGCACAATGGCGCAATTGCCAACAAGGCCGTGGGCGGCGTGCCTTACACCGGCGGCGTGCTGCTGCCGGCGGCGAAACTGCCGGAAGGGGCCAAAATCACCGGCGCGTGGAAAGGCCCGCTGGATTGGACATTCGAAACCGGCCAGACCGAAGCAGTATTTGCCGCCAATGAGATTTTCGTTGCGCTGCTGCAACGCCGGCGGCGCTGGTTCAACAAGGCCGAATCCGGCAAGCCCACCGTTTACTATATCGACGCTCAAGCGTCTGGCCGCCGGGACTTGCGCTCGCAGCTCCAGGTCTTGTGCGCCGTCATGGGCGTACCAGTTCCCATCATCATCTCGGTGAAGGGTGAACGGTCGCGAGCGATGGACAAGGCCATGTCCAGCTTTTTCCAGAATGTCATTCTGACGGCTAACAACCTCACTGGGAGCAAGCACCCGTTGTACGTGTTTTGGCTCAAGCTCACGTCCTCGGTCGTGGTGAGCGGCGACAAGGGCTTTATTCCGGTCGGCGCGGACGGGCATCGCAAGTCGGTGGCGCTGCCAGTGGCGGTCTTGCCGGAAACGATTGACGAGGGCTATCTGCGAAAGGCTGCTGTGCCCGAGCCGCTGCGCGCTCAATGCGCCCAATGGCGAGAGCTGGCGCTGCCGTGGAGCAAAGCGTGGGCCATCAATCCTGGCGCAGACGCGGACAGCGACCTGGTGGTTGACCCCGAAACTGGCGAGATTCTGGGGCAGTAATCGGTTAGTGGGAGGAAAAATGCTTACTGTGACACAAGAAGAAAAAGATACAACGCCTGCCGTGTCGGTGACCTACCGGCGGGCCGCCAAGATTGGCGAGGATTACACGACGATAGAGTTGGGTGTGGTGGTGCCGGCTGAAGCATCAGACGAAATGATTGCCCAGGCGGTATCTACAGGAGATCGAGCTTGCGTGGTGCTGCGCGACGAGGTTGAAGCCCAGATTACCCAAGTCCTGGCGCGCGCCAACGCGCCCACCCAGGAGCAGTTGCGCAAGATCGAGCAGTTGTTGGAAGGGCTGAGCGTGCCTTCCGAAGAATACGATGAGGCGCTGGCTCTGCTGGGCGGTCGCCCCTCCACGCGCCGCAAAGCCGAAGAGTGCGCGAGGCAGTTGGCCGCGCTACGGCGAAACCTGTCCTGCCGGACTAGGCAGGGTGGGCACAACGGCGATGGAAATGGCAAAAGCGGCAATGGCGCAAAACCGGCTGGCTGGCGCTGGTCAAAGGAAGCGGCGCAACAAAGTGACGCTTCGCAGGCCGCAAATGCCCAGGGCGATGCACCTGTTGCGGCTACAGATGTACAGCCAGCCCAAACTGCCGAGACTAAGGAAGTCATCACGGCCAAGTCTTTCAAGCTGCCATTCGGTCCGCAATCTCATCCTGATTGGAAGGGCGAAAAGCTGGGCGACATTGCGGCGCTGCCGGAAGGAGACAAATTCCTCGAATTTCTCCGTGACACATTCACGCCCACCACGCCGGACGGCGAAAAGCTCAAGGCGCACGCGATCACGCTGGTCAATGCCCAATCCATCAAAACGAAT
>JBGSMF010000226.1:0-13978 GCA_041740315.1 Thermoflexales bacterium | reverse complement strand
GTCCCACGGCCCCTGGCTATAGTTGGGGCTGAGGTAGCGATACTGATACCACGACGAGCACATAAAAGTGTCCATCGTGTCAGTTTCGCGTTCTGCCTCGCCGCCGCATTGCGGGCATTGGGCGCGCCGGAATTCCTCGTGGAATTTCAGCGGGCTTTCGCCGGTCGGTTTCCATTGGACGTCATCGGGCAGCAGCACCGGCAGCTCGCTTTCAGGCACGGGCACGGCGCCACATTTGGCGCAGTAAATCATGGGGATGGGCGCGCCCCAGTAGCGCTGCCGGCTGATCAGCCAATCGCGCAGGCGATAGTTGATGGCGCCCTTGCCCAACCCTTGCTGTTCTAGCCAGGTGGTCACCTGTTTCTTGGCCCGGTCGCCCGGCGTGCCGGTGAACGATTCAGAGTTAATCATTGCGCCATATTCGGCGTGGAACAGCACATCCGCGTAAAAAGGCTGGGCGTTGAGCATTTCCATCACCGTGCGGGCCGAGTGAACGCTTGGCTCTAGTTGCTGGCAGTGCGCCAGGATTATCTTGTCGGCCTCTACCGAGTCGAACGGCAGCGCCTCGACGCCGTCTTTATCGGCAAAGATAAAGACCCAACGCGCGCCAACCACCTCTACCCAGCAGTCTGGCAGCAGGTGCGCCTCGACGATTTCGATATAGCGGTCAATTTGCTCATCGCCGCGCAGTGTGACTTTTAGAAACCAGGAATCTCCCAGATTCCTGGTTTCTTTGTCAAACGTAATACCTGCCGCTTGCAGCGCTGTCTCAAACCCTTCGCGGACTGTATTGCTCAAGACAATGCTCTTGGCTACCTCGTCGTTCCGCGCAATCACGGGGATGATGGGCAAGCCAAACTTGATGGCAAATGCAAAATCGCGCTCGTCGTGGGCGGGCACGGCCATGATTGCGCCGCTGCCATAGGTCATCAGCACATAATCGGCAATCCAGATGGGAATGTGCGCCCCGTTCACCGGGTTGACGGCATACGCGCCAATGAACACGCCCGTCTTTTCGCGCGTGGCCGATTCGCGGTCAATATCGCTTTGGCGGCGGGCCTGTTCTACATAGGCTGCCACATCTGCGCGGCAATCTTTAGTGGTCAGTTTTTCAACCAGCGGGTGCTCGGGCGCCAGCACCATGAACGTTGCGCCCCACAGCGTATCGGGCCGCGTGGTAAAGACCATTATCTCGTCGCCCTGTTCAGACTTGAAGATGGCTTCCGCCCCTTCGCTTCTGCCGATCCAGTTGGTTTGCAGCGACTGCACCCGTTCCGGCCAATCGAGTTGGCTAAAATCCAACAATTCTTGAGCATAGGCTGTGGTTTTAAAGAACCACTGCTCCAGGTCTTTTTTGATTACCGGCGTCTTGCAGCGTTCGCAGTGGCGGTCATCACCCCACACCTGCTCGCGCGCCAGTGTGGTGTTGCAGTGCGGGCAAAAATCCACCGGCGCATACTTGCGATAAGCCAGCCCGGCTTTGTACAGTTGCAAAAAGAACCACTGGGTCCATTTGTAATAAGCGGGATCAGCGCTGACAGCCTCGCGTTCCCAATCGAACATTGCGCCCATGCTTTTTAGCTGCTCGCGCATCCGCTGGATATTTTTATAGGTCCACTCTTTGGGGTGAATGCCGCGCTGGATGGCGGCGTTTTCTGCCGGCAGCCCAAAGGCGTCAAAGCCCATCGGGAAAAGAACGTTATAGCCCTGCATCCGCTTGTAGCGCGCGCGGGCGTCAGAGGGCGATAATGCATACCAATGGCCTATGTGAAGGTCGCCGGAAGGATAGGGGAGCATACTAAGACAGTACAGTTTGGGCTTGTGATAATCAATTGTTTGCCGATACAGTTTGTCAGTTTCCCACCGCATCTGCCATTTGGGTTCAATCTCTTGTGGAACGTATTTGTCTGCCACGAATCACCTCGTCATTCTCATTTTGTAACTGTTCAGCCTACCCTCCCGCAGGTTGAAAAATTAGCTGCCGGGGCAGGCTGACAATCCTGATCGAATTGTGCTTGCTCATCCGAAAGCGTTTAAACCTGCGGGAGGGTGAGCAGTTGTTGTTAAAACAAACAACCCCTTTCGTCACAGGGACGAAGGGGCTGCTCCGCGGTGCCACCCTGGTTGATGGTTTGAAGATAAAGATAGAGGGAATGGACCCAGAGGGATTCGAACCCTCGACCTTCTCAATGCCATTGAGACGCGCTCCCAGACTGCGCTATGGGCCCAATTAATCACCATCCACTTGCCGCTCGTAACGTGAGCGCCCCGTCGCCAGCTACTTGTTCGCCGGCGCAACTCCCAGGCGAGTTCGGCCTTGGGGCGCTCTCTGTGGGCGCCGGCGTTGGGCTTGCACCTTGCTCTCCCAGCTCGCTGCAGAGATGGCCTACTACTCCTGCTCGTTGTCTTTGTGCTATGTGATTGTAATGTTCCAATCAGTGGACCTGGCGGGATTCGAACCCGCGGCCTCTTCAGTGCGATTGAAGCGCGCTCCCAACTGCGCTACAGGCCCAACTGGCGTGTGGCATGTTGCCACTTGCGCGCGGTAGTATACCTGAGAAGCACAGGCTTGTCAAGCAAAGGCTTGTTAAGCAAGCCCGCCCATCGAGCCGACAAGTTATCCCAGCTTTTGGATTTTAGCTGCACTACAACCTTGCGCGAGTTGACAGCAGCAAGGCCAAAAAGGAAAAGTTACACGTGACAAATGTCACATGGGCTCTAGTCCCATGTACCGAGACAATTCAAGCCTGGGGTGGATAGTCATTTGTAAGAAAATGGTGTAAACTTGATTATCCTCATTGTCAGCTTTTATTGTTTCTTAATGGAGAGAGCATGAGAACACAAATCTCGATCAGCACCGTAGCGGGTGATTTTGTCAAGCAAGTGGAATTGATCAGCGGTGAGGACCTCCTAGCTTGTAATCAATGCGGCAAATGTAGCTCGGGCTGCCCTGTTTCAGATGCGTTAGACGTGTTGCCGAGCATGGTCATTCGCATGGCTCAACTGGGCATCCAAGATATTTTAGAGGCGCAGACCATTTGGACCTGCGCCTCTTGTCTTACATGCGCCAGCCGCTGTCCCAAGGGAGTAGATCTATCGCGTGTGATGGAAGCCCTGCGCACCATCGCCATGCAACGCGGCATCCAAGCGGTAGAATTGGCCGACTTGCCAGACGAACTGGTGGCCGATTTGCCTCAACTAGCCATCATTGGCGGCTTTAGAAAATTTTCAATCTAAATACCAAGGTTTCTGAAATCTTGTATTGTGTGACGGAGCAACGATGGGAACACCTTATTTTCCAGGCTGCACATTATCAACCAAAGCGAAAAATTTTGATGTCTCTGGCCGCGCCGTGGCTGAAGCACTAGGCATGCCGCTCGACGAGCTGCGCGATTGGCAGTGCTGCGGCGCAACCTTTCCGCTGTCGGCAGATAACTCGATGTCGCTCATCGCCCCGGCCCGCATCTTGATCCAGGCCCAACAGCAGGGTGATACAGTTGCCACGCTGTGCGCCATTTGCTACAACGTGCTCAAGCGCACCGATCTGACCCTGCGCCAGCACCCCGACCAGCTAGAGCGCATCAATTGGTTCATCAGCACCGACACAACCACCGAGGGGTTGACCTATCAATCCAAGGTCAAGGTGGTGCATTTTCTAGAGATGCTGCGCGACGATTTGGGTTGGGAAGCGCTAAAGCAAAAAGTGGAAAGCGCCAATGGCCGGAATCTGGTCAAGGGCATACAAGTGGCCCCATACTATGGCTGCCTGCTGCTGCGCCCGCCCAGCGAGATGGGGCTAGACGACCCGGAAGCCCCCGTCATTCTGAGCGACTTTATACGGGCGCTGGGGGCAGAGCCGGTCGAGTTTCCCTTCCAGAGCGAATGCTGCGGCAGCTATCTGGCTGCCAGCCAGCCAGATGTGCCCCAGGCGCTCAGCAATACCATTTTAGAGCAGGCGGCGCGGGCTGGCGCTCAGGCCATTGTCACGGCTTGCCCCTTGTGCCAGTACAACCTGGACAAGCGCGCCGCCGCGGCTCGCGCCACTTCCAAGCTGCCCATTTTGTACTTTACGCAGCTGCTGGCGGTGGCGCTCAATTTGCCTCAAGATACCTGGGCGCTGGAGGGACATTACGTCAACCCCGCGCCATTGTTTGGCGGGCGTGAATAGATACGGCTGAGGCGGATAGATGCAAATTTGTAATTTTGAATCTTGAATTTGGAATTAGGTTTATGACTAATCGGGCTTTGGTTATTGGCGGGGGCATTGCAGGCATTCAAGCCGCGTTGGATATTGCCAACAGCGGCTATGAGGTGGTGCTGGTCGAGCGCCAGCCATCTATTGGCGGGCACATGGCGCAGCTCAGCGAAACGTTCCCCACACTGGATTGTTCGCAGTGCATCATGACGCCCCGCACGGTCGAAGTGGGGCATCACGACAATATCAAGCTGTACGCCTACAGCGAGGTTGAAGAAATATCGGGTTTTGAGGGCGAGTTTAATGTCAAGATTCGGCGCAAAGCCGGCTATGTCAATTTCGACGTGTGCACCGGCTGCGGCGTTTGCCAGGAAAAATGTCCCTGGAAAGCGCCGGCCGAGTTTGACCGGGGCATTGGCGTGCGCAAAGCCATTTATACCCTCAGCCCGCAGGCTGTGCCCAACAAACCTGTTATCAATCCAGAAGTGTGTGTGCGGCTCAAGAGCATTGCCGCAGGCGAAAAACCCAAGTGCGGCGCGTGTCTCAAGTTTTGTCCCACCAATGCCATTGTTTTTGATCAGCAAGACATTATCATCGAAGAGCAGGTTGGGGCAGTGGTGGTAGCCACCGGCTATGACCTGTTCCCGCAAGTGCGCCTGCCGGAATATGGCGGCGGCAAAATCCCCGATGTCATTGACGCCATGGCTTTTGAGCGGCTGTTGTCTGCCTCTGGCCCCACCGGCGGCAAGGTAAAGCGGCCCTCTGACGGCAAAGAGCCGCGCGAAGTGGTCTTTGTGCAGTGCGCCGGCTCGCGCGACCCCGAACATGGTGTGCCGTATTGTTCCAAGATTTGCTGTATGTACACTGCCAAACAGGCCATTCTCTACAAGCATCGCGTTCACGACGGGCAGCCATACGTGTTTTACATTGATATCCGCGCCGGCGGCAAGGGCTATGAGGAATTTATCAACCGCGCGCAAGAGGATGAGGGCGTGGTATACCTGCGCGGTAAGGTGAGCAAAATCTACCAGGATGGCGACAAGGTGATGGTATGGGGGAGCGATACGCTCTCTAACCGCAAGGTAGAGGTGGCTGCCGACCTGGTGGTGCTCTCGCTGGCTGCATTGCCCTCGGTGGGCACAGCGGGTGTGCAGGGCCTTCTTGGGTTAAAGGCCGACTCGAATGGGTTTTATGTTTCATCTGATGGCGAGCTTGACCCGGTTGGCAGCTCTGTGCCGGGGATATTTATCGCCGGGGCCGGGTTGGGGCCAAAAGACATTCCAGAGACGGTGGCTCAGGCCAGCGGCGCTGCGGCCAAAGTCCTGACGCTGTTTCGCCAGATGGCTCTATGAGACCCGGAAGAAAAAGCAGCCGGGTGCTGCTGATGATGTTGATGGCAAAGTGTCAATGACACAGCATTTCAAGCTCTTTATCCCAGGCCCATGTGGGGTTGACGATGACGTGCTAAGCGCCATGGCGCAGCCGGTGATGCGCCACTATGGCCCGGAATGGATGCAAGTTTACACCGAAACAATTTTGCTGTTAAAACAGGTCTTTAAAACGCAGCACGACATGTACATCATCCCTGGCCCAGGCTCGGTTTTGCTGGATATGGCCATTGGCAGCCTGTTGGCAAGCGGCCAGAAGCTCATTGTCGGCCACAATGGTTTCTTTGGCGACCGGCTGGTGGCTATCGCTGAGGGCTATGCGTTGAGCGTTGTTCCGTTCAGCGCGCCGCTGGGCCGACCCTTGTCGGTGGACGAACTGCGCAAACGGCTGCAACAGCACCCCGATGCGCGTGTGGTGGCAATGGTTCATCACGAAACGGCGACCACAGTGATGAACCCCCTGCGCGAACTGGCCCAAGTTGCCCGCCAGGCTGGCTGCGTGATGGTGGTTGACGCGGTTTCTTCGATGGGCGGCGCTGAATTGCCGGTGGACGAGTGGGGCATTGATGTGTGCGTCACGGCTGCTAACAAGTGCCTGGAAGCGCCGCCGGGCGTTTCTTTTATGAGCATTGGCCCCCGCGCGTGGGAATTGATAGATAGCCACCCTGGCACGGGGCATGGCTGGTATGCTGACCTGAGGATGTGGCGGCATTATGCCCAAGAATGGAAGACCTGGCACCCTTACCCTGTGACATTGCCTACCAACAACATCGTGGGGGTGCGGACCAGCCTGCGCAAGATTGTGGCAGGCGGGCTAGAGGCGCACCAAGCCAAATACGCGCGCGTGAGCAAGGCCGTGCGCGCCGGGCTGTGCAACATTGGTTTTGAGATGTTTGTGCCAGACGAGTATGCGTCGCCGGTCGTCACGGCCGTCAAGGCGCGGGCCGAGTTCGAGGTGAAAGAATTGAGCGAGTGGCTGGCTGCCCAGCGCGGCATTCTCATCGGCGGCGGGCTGGGCGAATTAGGGGGCAAGATTTTTCGCGTGGGGCACCTGGGCAAGGCTTCCACGCGTGGCTATGTGATGGATTTTCTGTTTGCAGTTGAAGAGTTTTTGCGCTTCAAAGGTATTGATACTCCGATAGGGGCGAGTTTGGCAGGATTATGAAACGTTTAACGTTCAACGTTGAACGTTGAGATGGATATGGATATGCGTAAAATAGGGGTGTTTATCTGTCATTGTGGGATCAACATTGCCGGCACGGTGGATGTTGAAAAGGTTGCCAAGGACCTCGGGTCGTATCCGGGCGTGGCGCTTGCCACAACCTACAAATACACCTGTTCCGATCCGGGACAAAAGCTAATTGTTGATTCAATCAAAGAATATGGCCTGGATGGCATTGTGGTGGCGGCGTGTTCGCCTGCCATGCACGAAGTCACTTTTCGCCGCACGGCGGCCAACGCGGGCCTGAACCCATACTTGCTCGAATGCGCCAATATTCGCGAGCAGTGTTCGTGGGTGCATGCCAAAGATCGTGATCGCGCCACCACCAAGGCGTTGCTCATTATCCGGTCTATGGTCGAAAAGGTCAAGCGCAATGAGGCGCTCGACCCGCTCAGCCTGCCGCTCACTAAAAAGGCCCTGGTCATCGGCGGAGGCATTGCCGGGATGACGGCCGCGCTGGACATTGCCGAAGCCGGCTACCCGGTGGTCTTGGTCGAACGCGGTGACAAGCTCGGCGGGCACATGGCGGAACTTGCCGGCACCTATCTCAACTTTGCCGCCGCGTCAGACTTGCTCCAGCGCCGCATCGAGCGCGTGATGAATCACCCCAACATTCAAGTTATCACTCAGGCAGAGGTCGCGCAGGTAGATGGCTATGTGGGCAATTTCAAGGCCAGCGTTGAACCGTTGAATGCTGAACGTTTAACGTTTGACGTTGGGGCGGTTATTGCAGCCACCGGCTACGAGCGTTATCCGCTGGCTCGTCTGCCCGAGTATGGCGGCGGCGAAACGCCCGATGTGATTGATGGCTTGACCTTTGAGAGCATGCTTGCGCCCGGCAAAGAGCTGCGCCGGCCCAGCGATGGCAGGGTGCCGCGCGAAGTGGTGTTTGTGCAGTGCGCCGGCTCGCGTGACCCAGAGCATGGCGTGTCATATTGTTCCAAAGTGTGCTGCATGTATGTTGCCAAGCAGGCTGTGTTGTTCAAAGAGCGCGTGCCCAATGGCCAGGCCTATGTATTCTATATTGACATCCGCTCGGCCGGCTTGAATTATGATGAATACGTGCAGCGGGCCATGACGGAAGCTCGCGCGCTGTACCTGCGCGGCAAGGTGAGCAAAATTTTCCGCGATGGCGACAAGGTGAAAGTGTGGGGCAGCGATACGCTCAGCGGGCGCGCGGTGGAAATAGCCGCCGACCTGGTGGTTTTGGCTACGCCGATGGCCGCCACCGGCAGCGCCAAAGAGCTGGCGCAGCGGCTGCACATCAGCACCAATGCCGATGGCTTTTACAACGAAGCGCATCCCAAGTTGCGCCCGGTAGAGAGCCTGACGGCGGGCATCTTTTTGGCGGGCGCAGGGCAGGGGCCAAAGGATATTCCAGAAACGGTGGGGCAGGCCAGCGCCGCCGCGGCCAAAGTGCTGCAGCTCTTTAGCCGCGACGAGATGAAGGCCGAGCCGACGATTGCGCAGGTCACGCCCGAGTTGTGCTCGGCGTGCGGCTTGTGTGTTCCGGCGTGTCCCTATGGGGCGCGGCAGATTGATCCGATCCAGGGGATTGCTACGGTCAATGCGGCTCTATGCCAGGCGTGCGGCGCGTGCGCGGCAGCGTGCCCCAACAAGGCGAGTTCGGTTCGTAACTGGACACCGACCCAGATTTTGTTTATGGCAGATGTGTTGGTTTAAGGTCGGGGCGATTCGCGAATCGCCCATACGCGGCAAGGGAACTTGACCTTAGCCTTTGGAGCGAGGATGCAATGGATGTGAAATTTCAAAAACGAGTAGATGAACTTGCGCACGAAGTGACCGAGTTGTGTTACCACTGCCACAAATGCACGGCAGGCTGCCCGGTATCGTATGCTATGCAATACGGGCCAGACCATGTTTTGCGCATGGTGCAGTTGGGGCAAAAGCAAGAGGCGCTGAGCAGCCCCGATATCTGGATTTGCGCCGGGTGCGAAACGTGCGGCGCGCGCTGCCCCAACAATATTGACATTGCGCACGTAATGGATGCCTTGCGGCAAATTGCCCAGGCAGAGGGGGTCAAGCCTGCTCAGCCCAACGTGCGACTGTTCCACAATATTTTCCTGGGCATTATCGAGCAAACCGGTCATATGTACGAGGCGGGCCTGATGGGATTGTACATGCTGCGTTCGGGCGGCATGTTTTCCGATCCAGTGATGTTCAAAGTGGCCCCGCAAATGTTACTCAAGGGCAAAGTGCCGGTGCTGCCCAAGCTCAGCAAGAATCGCGCGCGCGTCAAGCGGGTGTTTGAAAAATGCCGACAAGCCGACAAGGTGACAAGGTGACAATGCTTTCCTGTCACTCCCTCACCATGCCACTTTCACAATTGAGGTGTGGTTATGGAATTTAGCTATTATCCTGGGTGCAGTTTGCATGCGACGGCTACCGAATATGATGCTTCAACCCGCGCGGTATTTGAGGCGCTGGGCGCTACGTTGGTCGAGCTGGAAGATTGGGTGTGTTGCGGCGCTTCTTCGGCTCACTCGGCCAGCGCCAATTTGGCTGCGAGCCTACCGGCGGTGAATATTGCGCTGGCGCAAGAGGCGGCCAAGGGAGACTTGGTCGCCCCTTGCGCGGCTTGCTTTAATCGCATCAAGGCCGCCGATTATGCGCTGCGCAACGATCCTGACCGCCGCAAAGAGATTGAGGACGCCGTCGAGTTCACCTATACCGGCGACGTGCATGTGCGCCATCCGCTGGATGTGGTGGTGAACAACTTGGACTCTATCGTCGCGCAAGTCAAGCGCCCGCTGACCGGCTTGAAGGTCGTCAGTTACTATGGCTGCTTGCTGGTCCGCCCACCCAAGTTGATGGAGTTTGACAATCCCGAAAACCCGGTGTGGATGAACCGCATTTTGCAGACCTTGGGGGCAGAGGTCAAAAACTGGTCGTATGCAGTGGATTGCTGCGGAGGCAGCGCATCGTTGCCTCGGGTAGACATTGCCACCAAGCTGGTGACCGGCCTGGCGGTGCACGCGCGCGAGGCCGGCGCTGAAGCCATTGTCACAGCTTGCCCCATGTGTCAGATGAACCTGGAGATGAGGCAGGCCAATCGGCCTCAGGTGCCCATCTTTTATTTCACCGAGTTGATTGGAGTGGCGCTTGGACTGCCAGGAGTGGGCGCGTGGCTTGGCAAGCACCTGATTGAGCCAACAGGTGTGCTGCGCGCTGCGGGGTTGGTGTAGACCGGGCTTCCCTTCCCAGAAGGGAGGGGATGGAGGTGAGGTTTATGATTGAACAATTGACGACTTATCGGCGCTTGGTGACGCTGAACGATGGGATGCGGGTTCTCATTCGCCCATTAGCCAAGGCCGATAAAGGACTGCTGCTAGAGTTGTTTGGCACAGCGCCCAAAGAAGACCTGGATTATTTCCGCAGCGATGCCGCCGACCCGGATACTGTGGCGAGCTGGTGCGATGGCTTGGATTACTCGCAGGTTTTTCCGGTGGTGGCGCTTGTCAATGAAAAAATTGTGGGCGATGCCACCTTGCACATTGGCAGAGACTACCAGCGCCACATCGGTTGGGCGCGCCTGTACCTGCATCACGATTTTCGCCGCCGGGGGATTGGCGGGTTGATGCTCTCGGCCCTGGTTGACATTGGCCGCAAGATTGGCTTGCAGCAGTTGGTGGCCGAGGTGCCGGTGAACCAGGTGCGAGTGATCAAGGCATTCCAGAACCTGGGGTTCAACCAAGAGTTTGTGTACCGCGATTTTTTCATGACCCCGCAAGGCGATACGATTGATGTGGCTTTTATGGTGCTGCACCTGGTTGAGCATCCTGATGCGTTCTAGCCATCAATTGGGCAAGGAGAGTTAGGATGACTACAAGTATTCAAGATTTTCGGCGGGTGGTTACGCTGACAGGCGGTTTGCAGGCTTTGCTGCGCACGTTGACGCCTGGCGACCACGATCAACTGATCGAGGTGTTTAACTGCGCCTCTGATGAAGATCTGATGTTCTTCCGTGATAATGCGCGCGACGCCAGCCTGGTGGGACACTGGGCCGACCACGTTAACCTGGCGCACGTTATCCCAATTGTAGCTGTTGTGCAAGACAAGATTGTGGGCGAGGCCATGTTGCAACTGGGGCGCGGCTGCGATAGACATGTGGCCGAGGTGCGCATTTACCTGTGCAAAGAATTTCGTGGGCGCGGCCTGGGCAATGCAATGATCAAGGCTCTCATGGATATTGGGCGAGAGCTGGACTTGCGCGTGTTGTTTGCGCGCACGGCGGCCTCGCGCACCAAAGATACCCGCGCTTTCCAGGCTCTGGGGTTCAAGCTAGAACATACTTTTAAAGATCGCTTTATGGATTTCAATGGCGATACGCAAGACGCCGTCGAGGTAGTGTTGTATCTCAAGCGTTCACAAGCGCTCCTTTAACGTAAAAGTTTGATGAGGGAAGCTATGACAGAGAATTCAAGTGGCAACGGCAAAAAAGTTGGCGCAGTGTTGGTGGTTGGCGCGGGGATCGGCGGCATGCAGGCCTCGCTCGACCTGGCCGAGAGCGGTTTTAGGGTGTATCTCACCGACAGCGGCCCGGCGATTGGCGGGGTGATGGCGCAGCTCGACAAGACTTTTCCTACCAACGACTGCGCCATGTGCATAATGTCGCCCAAGCTGGTGGAGACGGGCCGTCACCTGAACATTCAAATTATGACGATGAGCGACATTGATTCCATCAGCGGCGAGGCGGGCAACTTTTCTGTGCGCTTGCGCCGCCATGCGCGCTTTGTAGACATTAGCAAGTGCACCGGCTGCGGCGACTGCGCAACGGCTTGCCCCATTGTGCAACCCGACGAGTTTAACATTGGGTTGATGACGCGCAAGGCGGTTTACAAGCGCTACCCGCAGGCCATTCCCAACGCGTTTGTCATTGAAAAGCGCGGCGAAGCGCCCTGCCGCAGCGCCTGCCCCATCGAGCAGCGCGCCATGGGCTACATTGCGCTCATCCGCGAGGGCCGCTTTGCCGACGCCTATCGCACGATTCGAGAGGACAATCCCTTCCCGGCAGTGTGCGGGCGCGTGTGCAACCACCGCTGCGAAGAAGCCTGCTCGCGCTCTTCGGTGTTGGGCGAAGAGCCGCTGGGCATTATGCACCTCAAACGCTTTGTCAGCGATTGGGCCCGGGCGCACCCCGACCAGATCAACCTGGCCCCGCCGCCGGCTGCCAAGCCGCCCGATGGGCAGGGCAAGGTGGCTATTGTGGGGGCCGGCCCAGCCGGGCTGACCTGCGCCCAAGACCTTGCCCGGCAGGGCTACCAGGTGACGGTGCTTGAGGCGCTGCCGGTGGCCGGCGGCATGATGCGCGTGGGCATCCCTTCGTACCGCTTGCCTTATGAGGAGCTGCAAAAGGATGTGGACGATGCGCTTGGCGTGGCGGCGGGCGTGGAGCTCAAGCTCAACCATCGCGTAGACGATGTGCCCGCCTTGCTGCAAAACTATAACGCGGTCTTTGTGGCGGTGGGCGCGCATAGCGGCTTGCGGCTGCCCATTCCGGGCGTGGATCAGCCCGATGTGATTGTGGCGACTGATTTCTTGCGCGAGGTTAGTCTGTCAGAAAATGGCGCTGGCGTCAAGCCCAAGATTCAGGGCAAGCGCGTGCTGGTGCTGGGCGGCGGCAACGTGGCGATAGACGCCGCGATGAGCTCGGTGCGCCTGGGCGCGAGTTGGGTGGGTATGTCTTGCCTGGAAAGCCGCGAAAAGATGCCCGCCCACGATTGGGAAGTGCGCGACGCATCGGATGAGGGGATTGAAGTGTTCCCCTCGCGCACGTTCCTCGAAATCACGAGCCAAGACGGCAAGCTCACCGGCGTGCGCATGCAGCGGGTGGACTTTAGGGGCTTTGTGGAGGGTCGGCCAGATTTTGACAAGCTGCCCAACACCGAAGAGCTAGTCAAGTGCGACCTGGTGATTTTTGCCATCGGCCAAAGGCCTGAATTGAGCGCCCTGAAGGACAAGGTAGAAACCGTGCGCGGGCGGACAGTGGCGATTGACGAGAACACACTGGCCACCAATGTGCCTGGCATTTTTGCGGGCGGCGACGTGGTGACAGGCACATCATTTGTGGTAGATGCCATCGCTGCCGGGCACAAGGCGGCCCGCTCGATTGATGCATGGCTGCGCCAGCAAGCTTTGCAAGGTGTATGGCCGCCGGTGGTTGAAACGCTAGAGCGGCTGCCCGAAGCGACGTTGGCCGAGGCGCAGGCGCGCGAGATTGCGGCGGTGAAATCCAAGGCTCCGCGCGTCCAGCCTGCCAAACGGCCCGCCGCCGAGCGCAAGCACGATTTCCGCGAAGTGGAAGTGGTCATCACCGAAGCGCAGGCGATTGAAGAAGCCAGGCGCTGCCTGGAATGTGGCATTTGCTCCGAGTGTTTCCAATGCGTGTATGCTTGCCGAGCCGGGGCCATCAATCACGACGACCGCGAACAGGTTGTTGAGTTGAACGTGGGCGCGGTCATTCTGACGCCGGGCCTCAAGACAGTGCCGGGCGACATTCGCCCCGAGTTTGGCTATGGCGTGTACCAGAACGTGGTGACCAGCATCGAGTTTGAGCGCATGCTCAGCGCCACGGGGCCGGCGGCGGGCGTGGTGCTGCGCCCGTCGGACAAAAAGCATCCGCACAAGGTGGCCTTTATCCAGTGCGTGGGCAGCCGCGATATTTCGTGCGGCCAAGATTACTGCTCGTCGGTGTGCTGCATGTACGCCACCAAAGAGGCCATCATTGCGCGCGAGCACGACGCCAACATTGAACCGACAATTTTCTTTATGGACATTCGCGCCTTTGGCAAAGGGTTCGAGCGATACTATCACCGTGCTGAGGATGAGCAGGGTGTGCGCTATATGCGCTCGATGGTGTCGTGCGTCAAAGAGGCGCCAGGCAGCCAGAACCTGCGCCTGCTTTACGCCACGCCCGATGGCAAGAGCATTGAAGAAGAGTTTGACCTGGTGGTGCTGTCGGTAGGCTTGCTGCCGGCTGATGGCACGCGCGAAATGGCGCAGCGCTTGGGCGTGACCCTCAATCGCTTTGGCTTTGCCGAAAGCCCGCTGTATGCGCCCACCGAGACCAATGTGCCCGGTATTTATGTGGCAGGCGCGTTTGCCGCGCCCAAGGATATTCCAGAAACTGTCATCGAGGCGTCGTGCGCGGCA
>JBGSMF010000225.1:0-18071 GCA_041740315.1 Thermoflexales bacterium | reverse complement strand
CTCTCGCTCACATTTAGCGCCTTGAGCAAGTCGCCAGCCGATAACCCGGCGTCAATCTCGACAGCCCCGGCGCGTGGGCCATTGATCATCACCGCATCCCGCAGCGCAAGCGGCTTGCCAAAGATGCCGCGAGCGGCCGCTTTTTCAATTGTGCGTGCCCATTGGCCCAGATATCCTCTACGCTCAGCTTCTCGTTGTGTTTGAACTGTTTGCATGGCTCACCTCAATTTGCCGCAAGAGGTAGATCATTTGCGATTGACACTGTTGAACTGGATGATACCGGCTCAAGGCCGTGCCCATTGCGCCGCAGCTTGCCTGCCTCAATCAATTCCGCAACATCGCGCTTGGCCGTCGCCAGTGATACTCCCAACCGCTGAGCCAGTTCAGGATAAGTGACACCACTCTCGGCGGTAATGACACCGATTAGTTGAGCCTGGCGCTCTGCCTTTTGAGCCTGCCT
This sequence comes from Thermoflexales bacterium, assembly GCA_041740315.1. Classification (GTDB taxonomy): domain Bacteria; phylum Chloroflexota; class Anaerolineae; order Fen-1058; family Fen-1058; genus JBGSMF01. The sequence goes on along the minus strand of JBGSMF010000225.1, from coordinate 17,611 downwards.
GGCATCATTCGCCACTGTTAATGAGTCATTGGTATCATTTGCCGCAATTGAGCCGTGCGCGGTTTGAACCTTGACTCTTTCAAGCTCAACTTGCAGGACATCGCGCTGGAGGCTTAGTTCATCAGCTTGGCGGTTCAACTCAGCTAGGTCGGTTCGCGCCGCTTCGATGGCGATGGTCATTGACTCCAAAGTTGAGCTCAGGCCGGCTCGTTTGATGGCGCTCTTGACCTGGCTAACGAGCAGTTCAAAGCTCAAAAAGACCACGGCCGGCGGCAGCGCAAATACTCCGCGCGCCAGCCAGGTATCAGGCGCGTGCAGTGTATTGAACGTGATGCTCAACACTGTAAATGCTCCCACCAACATCCAAGCATACCCGGCTCGCTCGCCATTTAGCGAGTTGCGCAACACTGCCAGGCTGGCAGCGATCATTACGGCATCCAACGTTAGTGGCCAGAGCCAGGCCAATTTCGGTGTGATACCGTTGGCCAATGCCACCTGGTACAGTGCGTCGTAGCTGAGCACAAACGCGCTGGCGGCCAGGAAAAATACCAAAGCGCCTGTGATAATCGAGATTGCCTTGCTAGCTTTCACTATTGACCTCCTGTGAGTTAAAAACAAAAACCGGCGTTCACACGCCGGTTCGGTTGCAAAGGCTTGCGGTAAATTATGGTTAGGGTATTGGGTAATATATGCCCAAAACTCCAACCCTCATCCTTAACGATGAGAATACCGCATGGTATAATGCTGTCAGCCTATGCGCCGGGTACTCGGCGTGTGGGTTAGGGTCGTGTGTGTGTTTGCAGCACCACACGGCCCGCTCTCCTCAAAATCTACTCGATAGGTTTATCCTTCCGCTTATGTTTTGGTGTAAAGTTCGCAAGCGATGAACGCTTGACAAGCAAAACGCGGTCGCTCAATTTTTGGCCTTCCAATACACCGCGTTCGATCAGGTTTCTAACCCAACGTGATGTTACGCCCAGTTCAGCCGCTGCTTGTTCTGGTGTAAGCCACTCCGTAAGCTGCTCATCCTTGCGTTTTGCCATAATCGTCGCTTCCCATATCGGAATTATACGCCTATCTGTTGCATTTGTCAATAGGCAATTTTAGAGTGGCAATTTTAGAGTTTTGAATGGATGGAGCAAAAGCCGTGCAGTGCTATTCAGTTGTCAAAGTACTAGGCGGCTACATCTGACTTTCTGGCAAGATGACCCGCCCAAATTGTGAGAACACTGTTTTGAATTTGCCCAGGTTCGGTCCAAAATAGAAAAAGGCTGTGCCATGTTTTGCCGGGCCATCGGTGGTGCCATCGGGCTTGATGAAAGCTATCCGTTCTCGCGCAAAGCACACCGGCCAGCGTGCAAAGAGCTCCTCAAACCACTTGTAGCCCAAAGCCGACTTGACCAGCAGGATGGCCTCTTTGACATTGCCAGCGAGGTATTCCCCCACCAGTTTTTTCGACCAGGCACTTTGATTGCTGCCACTGGCGTTTGTGGAATAGGGAGGATTCAGCCATACCCGGCCAAACCAGGGCCGCGTAAGGCCGTCATCTTGTGCTATGTAGAATTGGCTTGCTCTGATGCTGACTTGCGCCTCTGGGCAACTTGCCGGATCGAGGTCTATGCCGCCCATCACTTCCCGCGCTGCTTCCACATACATCGAAGGCGTGTAATATTCCACACTCTTGTGGCTGGTAAATAGCTGCATAGGCTGGCTCATCTTTGTGACCTGCTCGGCCGAGCCTCGTGCAGTTTGCTCATGGCCTCCATTTTCGGTATCGGCAATCGCTTGCCTCACGATATCGCTGTCGTTCCCGGCTATGGCCAGCGCCCAGGCCAGTTCGCTGCGCGTAAAGCGCGCTTCTATGCACTTGTCGAACCGCTTCCACCGACCGGTAGGTAGCCCCAGGGGAGTATCGCCTGGCAAGATGAACGTCACACCGCTTGCCCACGCCTCAAATCCGAGTGCCCATTTTTCGGCCTCGGCCACGTCGCCTATTTCCCAGGCACGCTCGCAAGCATCGTAAGCGATCACGGCCAAGAGTTCTGTTTTGTGGCTCTTGATTGCCGCTTGCAAATCAGGCGTGATGATCCCCTTGGGCGCGTTCACCCTCAACTGGCCGGCATCACCCAAGCGCAAGGTAGCGCCCAGAGCTTGGAGAGTATTCAAAACCTCAGCGGCGGTCATCATAAGACAAACTCCTCGCGCTCAGCCTCACCTGTGCCATTAGTGCCGTTAGTGCCATTAGAGCCATTAACAGGTAGACTCCCCCCTGATTGATTTGCATTTGGCACAAGAGCATTCAGTTCGTCCGGCAGCGGCAAGCCATAGGTGGTTGCATAGCGTACCAGGTCAACCAGGGCAATGCGCCAGTGCCTCCCTCCTTTGCCGCCCGATCTGGATACTTTGTCAAAGCGCAGCTTGCCCAGCAAGCGCCCAACTCGCCGCGATGTCACCCACTCCAGGTCAATATCCACCTCGCTTTCTTCGGCAATACGCTTTACGGCGTCGGTAATATCGGCTGTTTTGAGTTCCCAGGCAGTCGGTGGATTAATGGCACTAACGGTTTTAATGGCACTAATGGCACGCTCACACAGCCCTCGAATGAGCAAGACGGTGAGATCGGACACTTCGATGTCAGGGCGTTCTCTTTGATAGCTCATCGAGAGGGCTTCCATTTGTTCCCACAGCCCCGGCACGCCGTGATGGTCGAGCCACAGCGCCACCGCCAGAATCGCTCGCCAGGGTTGCAGGTTGCGCCCCGTCAGGCGCGCGCGCTGGTTGACCTGCTTTTCGTAATCGGGCAACTCGAACAATCGCTCCAATGCCAGCGCCCACAGATCATCAATCAATGGCTCCCGCTTGTGGAGCCAACATTCATAATCGGCGGGATCGGCATTGGCGCGGGCGCGGTCGGCGGTGCGAACCAATGGCACGACGATAGTGCGGCTTGCCAGGACGTTATCGGGCAGTTGAATGGCGGAAAATAGCCGGGGGCAAAAGGTGTTGACGTAACGGGTGCGCCAGGTTTTATCTGGGCCAAGTTCCTTGACGGGCACAGTGCTGCCGCGCCGGTTGCCTGCCAGGAGCAAGGCGCGCTTGTCGGGGTCGGTGCGCCTCGGGTCGGCCAGGTTCTCGGCGTCGTCAAAAGCCAGCGTTGCGCCATAATCGGCCAGGTCGCGCAGGCAGGCATAGCTTCCACCGGCAAGGATGACCTGGCCCAGGTAGCCCAACTCGGCGACGATGGTGATCAGGTGTGTTTTGCCGGAACCACGGTCGCCATTGGGCCACAAAAAGCCAATCACGTTGAAAGCGTCGAGAAACCAGGTTGCCAGGATGTAGCAGGCAACCATCATCGCCATTGTGATCTGGCTGGCGAGGCTTTTATCAAAGTCAATGAACTGGTTGATAATATCCACGATGCGCTGGAACACCTCGGCTGGCTTGGGGCGCTGCCCGCTGCGATTGGCCATGATGCCAGAGGCGGACCACAGCTTGCTTGGCGGGGGCATTTCGGGGAGGTGCACATTCATGCCCAGGTCGCTCATTGGCTTGTCGCCTCCGTCACCAAAGATGTACCCATCGTCGCGGACAACAAACAATCGCTGCTCGGTGGTGACAAGCGGCGGGTCGTGCTTGATGATTGTCCCATCGCGGGCCAGGCTTTCGGTGGTCGTCACCTTGACGTGAAGCCAGGAGGCTGCATAAGCACGCCCATCTAGCAATGCCAGCGGGCGGCTTAATGTCAACGGAGAAGCATCTAGCAGCGACACGGTGGGTGGGGCTGCCTGGGGAGCGGGGCGCGGCGCTTCAATCAGCGATTCCAGTTCTTCAATGTTGTGCCCATCGGCCAGCCAGTCATCCACGCCGACTTTGCCGCTGCCAGGCGCGGAGGGGAGATAGACCACTGACACGTGAGCTTTTTTTCGTTGCAAGTGCTCAGTGAGGCGGTCCAATGCTTTGCGCACTTCCGGCTTGACCATCACATCGCTGTCGAACACAATGCGCACCTCTCGGCCTTCGAGGGCGATATAGTCAAAATCGGCCAGAAAGGTTGTGCTGCCGTGCTCGTTCTTTCCCTTGAAATTCCATACACCCAGCAAGTCAATCGCGCATTGTCCCTGGCTGGCCAGCGCATCGGCCTTCTTTTGCCCCTCGGTGATCCACAGCGGTATCTTGGGGTCGGCCAGCATTGGCCTGCATACGGGCGGGCAATCCACACGCACGCCCGCGCCCTGGGGTATCTCGTACTTGATGACGTGCTGCTTGAAGGTGCCATCGGGGTTGCGTTTGTGTTTGTCCTGGCGCACGCGGGGAATATCGGGGCGATAAACGTAGAGGCCATTGCCGCCATCGGTGGTGTGGAGCGGCAAGAGCAGGCCGGGCACGCGGCATTGGCTGGGCGCAAAGTTCAAGGCTGCCAGTTCCTTGACGTTGGTGATGGTGCGGTAGCCACGCGCCGCGATTACCTCATCAGACAGGCCCGACTCTGTTCGCAGCATTACCAGGTGCGGGGCGCTTAGGTCAAGTTCGCTTATGGCTTGCATTTCACTGGGCATCAGTTCCAAGTTCCTTGCGTGCTGGCACATTGCTTGCTGTCGCAGTGACTAGCGGCAGAGTTGTTTCGCCAGGACTATCTTGGCTGGCATCTTCCTGGGCACGCCGCGCCAGGATTTCGGCCCCATATCGCTCGAGAATCTCGTAAACCCGCGCCAATCGCCGTGATCTTTCGGTTCCATTATTAGCAGTCATTATGCACCTCCGACTTGCCGGATTTGGTCTCGCCCGCCTCCAGCTTTTGTCGTTCATTTCAGGTTAAACAAAAAAGGGCGCGCCCCCCGCCTTATGTTTGCACGGGTTGCGCGCCCTAGCGCCTTGGTTATTCTATTGTATGGCCCTGGCTACACTCTAACCAATGAGTGGAGCCAGATTATCTTGGTTGCTGTTATTAACTTGAAGAATTCGGCAGCGGCATTTGCCTGGGATCATTGGAACGATGAGATTGGCGGCCATTATCAGCGTTGCGTCCTTTAGAGTCTGCCTCTGCGTTGCCCAGGACTTGTGCCTCTTGAGCCAGCAGGCCACTCATCACTAATTCGTTGACCAAATCGGCCACCGCGACGCCGCGCAAGCCGGCCAGCGCCGTCAGCCGGTCATGCACAAAACGGGTGACGCGAAACGCCAGCCGCGATGACCGTTCATACGCATCGCCTTTGGCAATCGCTTCGTGCGCGCGAGTGGTGGCCTCGGTATATTGTTGCCAGTAGGTGGCCCAATCAATCTTGTGAATAGATTTGCCCATTTTCTGCTCTCCTTTCAATTAACAAAAAAAAGCGCGCCCCCTGCCTCATACACAGGTTGCGCGCCATTTGCGCCTAGAATATTTGCTTGTTGAGCTTGCGCTCAATTGTTCTTATTTTACACTATTCTCGCGTAAAGTCAAGGGCGTGGCCGTAAAAATGTGGCGTGTATAAGACACGATGATTATTGCGCCATTTTTACCGGCACACCCCTTTTACCGGCAAGGCCGGGGGTATGTGGTTTTAAATCATTGCAAGTGGGGGGTACGCCGGTAAAGGGTATGTCGGCAAATCTCGTGTGTCGTGGGTTTGGTGAACCAGAAGCTTGCCGAACCAGAGGGGGGGATGTAGGTAGAATCAACCTGAAAAATGCGAGTTCGCTATAGCCTCTCCGCCAAACGATTTATCCAGGTGTGACAAGGGTCGGTGTGACAAGGGTGGGGTATGTGGAGGAAATAATAGAATAGGGTGACCCTTGTCACAGGTGAGGGAATGACTTGCGCGCTGGCTGCTTGATGGCTGCACTCTGGCCTGGATGTTGATATCCGGCCAGCGTGCGCAGGAACCCTGACATATCTGGTGGGGACCAGTACACGGACTAGATTTCAGTAGTGAGACACATTACACGGTTTTTGCCATTTCCCAAAGCTTGGAGACATAGAGTATAATTACTCTAGGCAAAACACATTGCCTACTTCCCGCAGTTTGGCAAGAATATCACATCCAGGCAGGTGGTCCGCAATAGTGGAGGTGCGCCTTGCCGCATGATTCTGGTATCCGAGACAACTATAACCGAGGCAAGGTTGGAGATTTCCTAAAAGAAAAAATCCAGCCGGGTTCCTCCCTCTCCATTGTATCTGCGTATTTTACCATCTATGCTCACGATACGTTAGAGGCCCAACTTGCCTCTATTGAAGGATTGCGTTTCCTCTTTGGCGAGCCGCGCTTTATCCAGTCACTTGATCCAAACCGCACGGACAGGCAATCTTTTGGCATTGTGGATGATGGCCTTTGCCTGCTGAACCAGCTCCAGCAAAAGCGGGTGGCCCGAGAGTGCGCCGATTGGCTGGCGGACAAGGCGCAAATCCGCTCTATCAAGCGGCCTGGCTTTTTGCACGGCAAGCTGTATCACATCGCTCGCGGCGAAGTTGACGATGCCATCTTGGGCAGTTCTAATTTTACTGTGCATGGCCTGGGGCTGGGTGAAGCCGAAAGCGGCAATGTCGAACTGAACATGATCGTCAACGACCGCCGTGACCTGGCCGACCTCAAAGTCTGGTTCGACGAGCTATGGAACGATACGGCACTGGTTGAGGATGTCAAAGCTGATGTGTTGGCCTACCTGGCCAAACTATACCAGGACAATGAGCCAGAGTTTATCTATTACAAGACGCTGTTTCACCTTTTTGAAAAATATTTGGAAGACCAAACCAAGGGCGGCCTGCTCGACGAAAGAATCCGCCTGACTGACACCCAAGTTTGGAATGCATTGTTCGAGTTTCAAAAGGATGGCGCCAAGGGGGCAATCAACAAGCTGCTGGCGCACAATGGCTGCATCCTGGCCGATAGCGTGGGCCTGGGCAAGACCTACGAGGCGCTGGCCGTCATCAAGTATTTTGAACTGCTGAACTATAGGGTGCTGGTATTATGCCCCAAGAAACTGCGCGAAAACTGGACGGTGTACCAGGTTCAGAATAACAGCGAACTTAACCCATTCCTGAAAGACCGCTTCAGTTATACCGTTTTGTCTCACACTGATCTGAGCCGCGACGGAGGCAAATCGGGCGATGTGGACCTGGCAACCATCAATTGGGGAAACTATGATTTGGTGGTTATTGACGAGTCGCACAACTTTAGGAATAACACACGCGGGCGGCGCGATGAAGACGGCAACGTGATTAGCAGGAGCCGCTACGAGCGATTGATGCAAGACATTATCCAAAGCGGCGTCAGAACCAAGGTGTTGATGCTTTCGGCCACGCCGGTCAATAACGATCTCAAAGACCTGCGCAACCAAATCTATTTCATCACCGAAGACCAAGACACTGCCTTCCAGGCCACGATGGGAATTGCCAGCATTCAAGAGACGCTGCGCGTGGCTCAACTTCGATTCAATGAGTGGGCAAAAAAGAGCCGCGACCGCCACACTGCCGACTTGCTGGAAAGGCTCGACTCGGCGTTTTTCAAGTTGCTGGATGAGCTGACAATTGCTCGTTCTCGCAAGCATATTCAGCGATATTATGCTGATTCAGTCGTTCGCCTGGGTGGATTTCCAGAGCGGCTCAAGCCTGATGCAATATTCCCAGCCATTGACCTAAAGGGCCGCTTTATGTCTTACGACAAGCTAAATGACGAAATCTCGCAGTACCAGTTGTCATTATTCAATCCCTCTACATATGTTCTAGAGGAATACCGCCCGCGCTACGAAACTCGCTCCGGCTACCAATTCAGCCAGAGCCAGCGTGAAAACTACCTGATCGGCATGATGAAGGTCAATTTTCTCAAGCGTTTGGAAAGCTCGGTTCATTCATTTGCCATCACGCTGGATCGCACGGTGTCCAAGATTGAAAGCCTGCAAAAACGCATCGAGCGATTCAAGCAATTCCGCGCTGAAAACCCGGAATTGGACTGGACTGATTTCCAGGTTGAAGCGATGGAAGATGAAGACTTGCAGGAAGCTTTACAGGTGGGCGAAAAGCTGGTCTTTCAGATGGCGCACCTGGATGTAGACAGATGGCTGGAGGATTTGCAGAAGGACAAGGATCAACTGGTAAGCGTTTTGAGCAATGCCGAAGCCGTCACCGTTGAGCGTGATGCCAAGCTGGCTGAACTCAAAAAGTTGATTGCCAAAAAAGCAAAACATCCAACAACCGATAAACAGGGCCACCCCAATCGCAAGGTGTTGGTCTTTACGGCCTTTGCCGACACTGCCGAGTATCTCTATAACGCCCTGCACGAGTGGGCGCGCCAGGAATTGGGCATCCATACAGCAATGGTATCAGGCGGGGCGAAGAAAAACAAAACCACGTTTGGCCGGAACGAGTTCGTTCACATCCTCACCAATTTTTCGCCAGTGTCCAAGCGCCGCGCTCAAATCAAGGCGATGCCGCAAGAAGATGAGATTGACTTGCTGATCGCCACCGACTGTATCTCTGAGGGACAAAACCTCCAGGATTGTGGCACGCTGGTGAACTATGATATTCACTGGAATCCCGTGCGCATCATTCAGCGTTTTGGGCGCATTGACCGCATTGGCAGCATTAACACAGCGGTGCAACTGGTGAATTTCTGGCCGACCAAAGACCTGGACAAGTACATCACCCTCAAGGCGCGCGTTGAGGCGCGGATGGCGCTGGTGGATATTGCCGCCACGTCGGCAGATAATGTCCTGGCAACTGATGAACTAGAAGATTTGATCAAAGACGATCTGCGCTACCGTGACAAGCAGCTTTTGCGTCTGAAAGATGAAGTGCTAGACCTGGAAGACCTGGGCGAGAGTGTAACGCTCAACGAGTTCACGCTGGACGATTTCCGCATTGAACTGCTCAATTACCTGGAAAGCAACCGCGACAAGTTGCAAAATGCGCCGCTGGGGTTGTTTGCTATTGTGCCCACTAACCCAGAATACCCCAAGCTTGTCCCAGGCGTGATTTATTGCTTGCGGCAAAAGGGCGATTGGGCCGGCAGCGAGACAGTGAACCCCTTGCAACCCTACTTTTTGGCCTACGTTCAAGACAGCGGCGAGGTGCGTTACACCTTTACGCACCCCAAACAAATCTTGGAAATGTTCCGTCTGCTGTGCGCCGGCAAGACACAGCCTTACAAAGCTCTGTGCCGCTTATTCGATGAGAAAACCCACACCGGCGCGGATATGAGCGTTTATAGCCATTTGCTCGAGCGCGCCGTCGGAGCTATATCTACTACATTCAAGCGGCGGACGATCATGAACCTGCAAGCAGGCCGCGCGGGTGTGTTGATTGACCAGAATAAGCAGGTTAGCCAAACGACGGATTTTGACTTGATCACGTGGTTGGTGATTGTATGAACGAACAGCAAACCAAGCAAGCGATTGTCGCTGCTTTGCGACGCTTTGACGCCGATTTGGCCCAAGCCTCACGCGCTTTATTTGAGACCTTGGGCTACCGCAGCGAAAAGCGCATTGACCTGGCGCCCAACACGCCAGAGCAATTTGTCGCCACATTTGACTCTGGCGAGCGGCTATCGCCCGGCAAGGCAATGCTGGATGAATGGGCGTCGGTTGATCTCTTGTTCCAGTTGACCGATGATGAAATTCGCTTTGCCGGGCAGGGGCAATTGCCATTCGATTCCAGCCAACGAGTTGACCAGACCATCATTCAATCTTATTTGTTTTTTGCCGTTGATCTGCGCGGCGAACAATACACACGCACGCAACTGGCGGGCATCACACGCGAAATTAACAAACTGTTTCCAATGCCGGTGCTGGTGCTGTTTCGGCATGGCCAGGCGCTCACACTTTCCATCATCAATCGCCGTCTGCACAAGCGCGATCCATCCAAAGACGTGCTAGAAAAAGTCACGCTCATCAAAGACGTTGACCTGACCCAGCCTCACCGCGCCCATGTGGAGATTTTGTCTGATTTGTCACTTGACCAGTTGAGCGCAAAATACAGCGTGAGCAACTTTGTGGAATTGCACCGCGCCTGGGGCCAGGTGCTCGATACGTCTGAATTGAACAAGCGCTTTTTCCGGGAGGTTGCCAACTGGTATTTCTGGGCCGTTCAAAAAGTCACCTTCCCCAAAGGCGCGGGCGCAGACAAGGAAACCCGCAATGCTGTCAGCGTCATCCGGCTGATTACGCGGCTAATCTTTTGCTGGTTTATCAAGGAAAAGGACCTGGTGCCGGTTGACCTGTTTATCAAGCGCAAGGTAGATGGGCTGCTGAATTATGCCGACCCCAAGAGCAGCACGTACTATAAAGCCATTCTGCAAAATTTGTTTTTTGCTACACTCAACCAGGAAATGAACACGCCCGACCAGCCCGACCGGCGCATATTCCGGCACAAGGCCAGGCAAAAAGGCGGGCGCGACCAGCACTACATGGTTCACAACGTATACCGCTACGAGGATTATTTCAAAAACTCTGCCGAGGCGCTGCAACTGTTTTCTACAATTCCATTCCTTAATGGTGGTTTGTTCGAGTGCCTGGACAGACAATCCCCGGATAGCCCTGACACAATCCTTCGGATTGACGGCTTTTCCGACCGGCCCGATAACGACCTGGTGGTGCCGGATTATCTGTTCTTTTCGGGCGAGCGCGAGATTGACCTGAATGAGGTGTATGGCACCAGCGGCCGTCGCTATATCGTGCGTGGGCTGATTGACATCTTTGACAGTTACAAATTCACGGTCGAAGAAAACACGCCCATTGAAGAAGAAGTGGCGCTCGACCCAGAGCTTTTGGGCAAGGTGTTTGAAAACCTGCTGGCAGCCTACAACCCCGAAACCGGCGTGACGGCGCGCAAGCGAACCGGCTCGTTTTATACCCCGCGCGAAATCGTGGGCTATATGGTGGACGAGTCGCTGATTGCGTACCTGGAATCAAAGATTGCCTCCCCTCTCCCGCTTGCGGGAGAGGGGGCAGGGGTGAGGGAAAACCTCCGCCACCTGCTGGCTTACAATGATGAGCCGCATCGCTTCACCGAGGATCAAGTGGCCCTGTTGATTGAAGCGATTAATACGCTCAAGCTGCTCGACCCGGCCTGCGGCTCGGGCGCGTTCCCGATGGGCGCACTGCACAAGCTGGTCTTTATCCTTGCCAAGCTCGACCCACACAACGAACGCTGGAAAGAAACGCAAATCGCTACAGTTGCCCAAATCCCCGATAGCGCCATCCGCGCCAAGGTCATTACTGATATTGAGCAAGCCTTTGAGCGCAACGAGTTGGATTACGGGCGCAAGTTGTACCTGATTGAAAACTGCATCTATGGCGTGGACATTCAGCCCATCGCGGTGCAGATTGCCAAGCTGCGTTTTTTCATCTCGCTGATTGTTGACCAGTGCATAGATGACGCGCTGCCCAACCGTGGCGTTTTGCCCTTGCCCAACCTGGAAACCAAATTTGTGGCGGCCAACACGCTGCTGGGCATTGAGCGCCCGGCCCAACTAATGCTGCGCAACCCCGCCATTGACGAAAAAGAGCGCGAACTGGCCGAGGTGCGCCGCCGGCACTTTACTGCCCGCACGCCCAAGACCAAAGCCAAGTATCGCGTACTCGATGCCAAGCTGCGCACCGAGATTGGCGAACTGCTCAAAAAGGACGGCTTCCCCCGCGAAACGACCCGCAAGCTGGCCGAGTGGAACCCGTATGACCAAAATGCCTCGGCGGATTTCTTTGACCCAGAATGGATGTTTGGCATTGCACAAGGGTTTGACATTGTAATCGGGAATCCGCCTTATATCAGAATACAAAACATAGATGAAGATGAATCGGCAACTTTAAAGAAAAATTTTGTGTCGGGTACTGGTAAATTCGATATATATGTCCTTTTCGTCGAACAAGCTTTCAAAGTGATCGGACCACAGGGAACAATCTGTTTCATTCACCCTCATAGATTTCTAACTGCGGATTATGGAAAGGGGTTAAAGAAATTCTTGGATGATGTGCGAGGTCTCAGACAAGCGACTTGTTTTGGCGTTGACCAAGTCTTCGAGACAGCTACAACTTATACAGGGATTTTTGTCTATTCTTTACATAATCCATCTTTCAGGTTTCGAGAAGTTAACACCAAAGACTTTCAAGAGGTTCCCTTCATTGAGAAAGAATATTGTAGCAGGGGTTCTCATTGGTTAATGAGCAGCAGTGGCGTTTCTTCTACAGACTTGCTACATAAGCTTCGAAGTTATGGCATCCAACTTTCAGAAATTTTCCTGGGTATTTTTCAAGGCGTTGTAACAGTTGGCGATGACATTTTTATAGTTCAAGGAGAAAGGAAAGGAAAGTATCTCATAGGTTACTCGGATGCTCTCGGCGATGATGTTAAACTTGAAGCAGGTGTTATGAGGCCCCTTTTAAAGGGTGAGAACATCAGACGCTATGTACAACCTCAAAGTGGCCTATGGGTCTTTTATCCGCATTTTCTGGATAAAAGAACCGGAAAAACAAAACCGTTCGACGAAGCAACCTTGCGTTTGGAATTCCCGTTAGCCTACAAGTATATTAGCAATTTTAGGGAGCATTTAGTTGAGAAAAAAATAAGCTATAAGACCAACCCTAAATATTGGTATTCATTGCATCGTTCCAGGCAGATTTCACATTTTGAGCAACTTAAAATTTTAACGCCTCAATTACAAAACTACCCCCATTTCACAATTGATAAAGAAGGATGGTATCCAGATGCTGGTGGGTATTCATTTATAAAAAAGGATTGTGTTAAAGAAAGCTATGAATTTTTCTTGGGAATATTGAACAGTTCAGTATTGTGGTATTTTATTAAGAGCACCAGCAATCCATACAACAATAACTATTACTATTTCAAAACTACGTATTTGGAACCGTTCTCAATTCCAAAGCCAAGTGATGATGAGCACACTCGGTTAGTATCGAGAGTCAACAAAATCCTCGCGGCCAAGCGAGCCGATCCGCAGGCCGACACCTCGGCCTGGGAGCGCGAGATTGACCAGTTGGTGTATCAGCTCTACGGCCTCACGCCGGAAGAGATTAAGATTGTGGAAGGAACCGCGTAACGTTTACGCAAGGAGCACAGCGCTGTGAACTGGAAACAGGCAAAGAGCAAAATCGAGGCTAACATAAAAATCGGCACAGACCTGAATACGCCGGATTCCACGTACCGATTTGTCGAAGCCATAAACACAGTTATTAACAGCAAAAGTTATGGGTATCAAAACGAGCGTGGCTTTGTTGTTCCGATTGGTGAATCTGACAAGGCAAAGATTCCCTGGAGTATGCTCAAGACGTGTTTCCCATCGTTGTATAGCGCCGATGGCTACGATGGATCATTTTTTCGCAAGCACTTTTCCAAGCAGGCTCGGAACCGCTCTTGCCACGTCCATGTTGTTGGGCGCATATTTGTGGTCGCTGGGATAGCTTGCACTGATGGTGAGAAATACTGGGCGATAGATAGCTAACTTGCCCAAAACAAATGAGATTTTCTTAGGGATAATTCTAGAAGAGATTGCGATTGTGGAAGGATCCGCATAATCTTTGTGCAAGGAGAATTTTAACAATGGATGCCAATCCACGCAGCCTAAAAACCATTTTCGAATCCCAATGCCGTTACCTTGTGCCTTTGTTTCAGCGTTCATACGTTTGGAATGAGACGAAACAATGGGAACCTTTATGGGAAGATGTTCAAGCTGTCGCCGAGCGATACCTGAACTCTGCTGATCATCAGCCGCACTTCTTGGGTGCAGTGGTTCTTGAGCAATTGCATAACCCGACTGGCACACTCGATTCACGGCAAATCATTGATGGTCAGCAGCGCCTTACCACACTCCAATTGTTAATTGCCGCGGCGCGAGACCTCGCCAAAGAACTGGGCAGTCCAACAGAGAGCAGGTTTGGCTTTCTCACAATGAATCAGTTAGTTGGGGACCAGATGGAAGAGTTGTTCAAAGTGTGGCCGACCAATGTGGATCGCCCGCATTTCCAGCAAGTTATGCAGGCAGGTTCACCTACTCAAGTGCGCATATTATATAAGGCTAAATCAGACGCCCCATCGGTGAAGCATCTCATTCCAGATGCCTATCTCTACTTTTACAAACAGATCAAGCAATGGCTAAATTCAGATGGAGCCGAGGCCCGCACAAAGCGATGGGAGGTACTGCAGAACACCATTTACAATGGGCTAATCATCGTTGTGATTGATCTGAACCTAAATGATAACTCACAAGTAATCTTCGAAACATTGAATGCCCGTGGAACGCCGCTGTTAGCTATTGACCTGGTCAAGAATTATTTGCTGCATCAGGCTGAATTAGAGCACAAACCCATAGAAGAACTTCACGATAAATATTGGCTTCCTTTTGACGCTAATGACAAATTTTGGCGGCAAGAAATTAGGCAAGGGCGACTTAAACGGCCTCGGATAGAGTTGTATCTTCAACACTACTTGACCCTAATGGTCGGAACTGAGGTGTCTGCTACCAATCTGTTTGTCGCTTTCCGAGATCACGTTAAAGCAAATAAGGACAAAGACTCAGAAATACATTTGGCGGCGCTGCGCCACTATGGTGACATCTTCAAAAGCTTTTACGAACAGCCTGCAACTATTCGTGAGGGTCTCTTCTTCCACCGTATCGAAGTGCTCGATACGACAACCGTGTTTCCTTTCTTGCTGCATGTGTTTGACAGGCTCTCCAAGCCCCAAGACGATGATCAGCGTCGTTCCGTGCTCACTGATTTGGAATCATTTCTAGTGAGACGGGCGGTCTGCGGCCTGACAACCAAAAACTATAACAAGTTGTTTCTGGAATTGAAACAGCACCTTGAATCAAACAGTGTTCCCATACTTACGAGTGTGCGCGAATTTCTGCTCACACAGAAGGGCGATAGTGAACGATGGCCCGACGACGAAGAGTTTTACGTGGCCTGGAAGACCGAGCCGGTCTACAGGAGGTTTAATCAATCAAGAGTGCGGATGTTGCTGGAGGCAATTGAATTGGCGATGCGTACTGGTAAGACTGAAAGTGTGGCACTCCCTTCTAACTTGTCAATAGAGCATTTGTTGCCACAAGGGTGGGGACAGCACTGGCCTCTCCCTGACAAACCGGATGCAAAGGAAATCAGAGAATCCCGCTTGCATACAATTGGCAACCTGACACTTGTAACCGATAAATTGAACTCTACAATGTCCAACTGGCCGTGGCTCAAGAAACGAGATTACATCCTGGAGCACAGCGTCCTGCGCCTCAACCAATTGTTTCAGAAGACTAAAGAGTGGGATGAAGACCAGATCATTGAGCGGGGCAAGGCCCTGTTTGAAATTGCGAAAAAGGTTTGGCCGAGATCGAGTTGAGAAACTGATTGACATAGAATTGATAGGTTGTTGCACACAACTATATGATTTGACATCGCCGGACGAAATTGTGGTTGTGGAGGGAAGTAGCTAGTTTTTGTCTGGAAACCCCGTAAAAGCGGCATCCCCATGCCGCTTGGCGCAGGCTGACATGGGGATGTCAGCCTACTTTCCAGACAGAAACTAGCCAGGCGATTTGTGAAGGCAAAGTGGAGGCAACTTGATCAAGTATGGCTTTAACTTTGATACACTCTACTGCATAGAGTTGGATGCACTCTATGACATCGTGCGCACCATCCGCGAAGGCGAAGCGACCATTGCTCCAGACAAAGATGTGATCATCCGAGGGTGCATCATTCCCTTTCTGCGCAACGCGGCCAAGGCTCCAGAAGACACCGACAAAGACGAGGTCATGAGATTGGCCCTGATCGCCGCAGCCAAGAAGCTCGGGCTACGTTTCAAGGATTGGAATGCTATCAATGCAGATGACCTGGCCTTGGTTACACTCCGCCAAGTTCAAAAGTTGGTAAGCGAACGGCTCGACAAGCTGGATCCGAAACAGAGAGGTCAAGTCCTCGGTATCGCAAACAACAATCTAAAAGAGTTGGCAAAGACAATGGGGGGTCCGCTTGTCGGGGCCAGTGCACTGGTAGCTGGAGAAATGTCTGGAATTGGCATTTACCTGGCTACGACGACGGGCTTACACGCACTCTCCCTGGCGCTTGGAACCACTTTCTCCTGGGGAGTGTACCAGGGAGCAACCGCTTTGTTGGGCATTGTCCTGGGGCCAATAGGATGGGCCATAGCAGGGTTGAGCGTCGCGGGGAGTACCGTCATTGCAGTCCGAAACTGGGCAGCCGGCAAGAAGGAACGAAGGTTGATTCTTACAGTCATTGCGCTGTTATTGGCAATAGGAGAGAATCCATTTCAATTCTTTGGCCTGCTCTCTGATGCTCCCTTAGATGAAGTGAAAAAAGTGGATCGGGCAATAGCCAAAAAATTCCACCCTGACACGGTTGATCAAAATTTGCCTCAGTGGATCCGTGATGACTTGGCTGAAAAGTGGCTCCGCTACCAGGAAGCTCGCGCCAAGCTCTATAGGATTAGGGAAGGCTGCAAAAAGAATGAGCGGAACTCGAACTGCGAAAAGTGACAAATTTTTCGAGATGCTGTTAGGCTGGCTTCAGTCTCTGCCCGCCGATATCAAGATATTGATCGAAATGATCAGCGATAACAAACTGGCCATGAAGGCACGTTGCTTGGCAGCGGGAACGGTTATTTATTTTGTCAGCCCAATAGACCTGATCCCCGACAAAATTCCTGTTGTGGGGCATATAGACGATGTCATCATTTTGCGCCTTGCTGTGGTGATGATAGTGCAAATAGACCCTGAGCGTGGAAGCTACTATCGGCAAAAATACCCCCAGTTTGAGACATTGAACCAGCAAATTGATTTGCTAAAAGAGGTACTGGGCGCTTTATATGGTTTTCTGCAAGCACTGGTGGCAAGTCTGGTAGAGCGGCATTTCAGAGGGCATACACCAGAAGATGTGGTGGATTCTGAGCAATTACAGGAAGATATGTTCGACGCAGCTATGGAGCACGCTGCTGGTGTAAATGTAGACCCTGAAACAATACAACGGGCCTTACTGACAACGCCACCAGAGCGCATTGTTAAACTGCTGTCAGATGGACTGGAGCAAGATGCGGATCGTCAAGAAAAAGAAAATCGAGCGGACACCAAGCCACTTGATACTCTTACTGGCCCTGTTCGCAAGCTGCTAGGTCGTGGAGGTAAAGAGTGAGTCCAGTTTCTGTGTACCACTTTATTCCTGAAGAAGAGACCTTTGAAACGCGCTTGCTGAACCGTCTTGAAGCTTGCCAGGAAGCCTGGCTGGCCACGGCATTTTTCACCGGTGGCGCCTTCAAAGCACTGAAACCGGCCCTGCTAGATGCACTTGCGGCAGGAGCCAAGGTCAAATTCCTATTGGGGCGCTTTGACTTTGTGACAGAGCCCAAAGCAGTCAGTGACCTGCTACAACTGTCTAAAGATCACGAGAATCAACTTGCGGTGTACTTTGACAGCGACTTTGGGTTTCACTACAAGCTGGCACTTTTCAAGGTCAAGAAAAAGCAGATCGTCATTATTGGGTCCTCTAACTTGAGTTAATAGGAATTTCCTTTTTGGCGGGGCTTGACGGCAGCGCGGGGGTTGAGTACACTGGCCGGTATGGCCGAGACAGGTAAAGAACAAAAGAGCGTTTTCAAGCAGATTTTTGAAGATGGGTGGGCCGACTT
>JBGSMF010000224.1:0-52429 GCA_041740315.1 Thermoflexales bacterium | reverse complement strand
CAGCCGGTGCCCGCGGGCGAGCATGGCCTGCCCGCCTTGACTGTTGGCGGCGCGCAAGATGGCCCATTCGCCGCTGTCATCAATCAAAAATACCCCGGCATGATAAAAGCCAAAATGCTCGCTGATGAGTTGCACGGCTTGGGGCAGCAAGGCTTCTGGGTCGCGCACCAGGGCTGCCGCGCGGGCCACTTCGGTAGACGCCTCTAGCAGCAGCGCGCGCCGCTCGCTTTGGGCCACAGTCATTTGTAGTTGGACATTGGCGTCGGCCAGGTTTTGGCTGTAGCTTTCTAACGCCTGGCGCGAGCTTTCAAGCTCGGCGGTGCGCTGGGCAACGCGTTGTTCCAGTTCGGCATTGAGCCTTTCCAGTTCCTGGCGCGTGGACAGGGCGTCTTGGATGCGCTGCTGCAATTGGGCGGCCATGGCGTTAAAGGCGTTGGCCAGCGCGCCCATTTCGTCTTGACTGCGCACCTCTACTGGATGCTCAAATTGCCCCTGCCGCAGTTGTTCCACGCCCGCTTGCAACTGTGTCAGCGGGGTGACAACGCGCCTAATGCCTTGCGTAATCATGATCAATGCCCCTACCAGCACCAAGATTGCCACTATGATCAAGGCTAGCATTGAGTAGGAGATTACCTTGCGGGTGGAGGCCCGGGTGTCGTCAGCTCGTTGGTTGTGAAACTGGCGGAGCTCTTCAATGGCTTGTTCCAGGGGAATTTGCTCTTCTTCTAGCTTGCTTGCTTCGCTGTAGGTGCTTGGCCCATAAGCGCCTTCAGATTTGGAGGCGTTCAATACACGTTGGACTTGGTCGTTAAAGCTTGCCAGGCTGCTTTCAACCTGGGTAATTTTCTCAACGGCGTCCGCATCATTGAGCTTGGTTTTATCTCTGATCTGCTTAATAAGATCGGCCAGTTCTTGTTGTTGTTGGTCAATGTCATCCAGCAGGTCGGGCCGGTCGGCAGCTTTGGCTTGGAAGGGAAAGGTTTGGCGCAAAACCATGTCGCCCAAGCGGATGCTGCCCAAGAGCAAATCTTGGCTGAGAGAAGCAATTTCGTCCTGCGCCAGGGCATCCGAGAGCTTGGTGTTTAGATAGCGCATTACCAGCGCCGAAGCGCTCGCTGTGGCAATGCCTATCATTGCCAACACAGTAAAGGTCAGTATTATCCGTTGCGCAATAACCCCTCTCGATGATCCCATACCTACCTCCTCGTGGATAGAGACCGGCAATAGCGATAGGAAAAATCGCCTCTACTTGTCATGGCTTGCCTCTTCACTGTGCTCTTCAGGGCGGATGCGGGCGACCACGTGCGGCACGTTGGTGGCCTTGGCCAGCTCACGGGCAGCTGTTTGCAAGATAGCCGATACGCTGGTAGAAGCGCGGAGCTGGGCCGTGATTTCATTGATCAAGCGTTCGCGGCCTGCCAGGCGCTGGGTTTGGTCGAACAGGCGGGCGCTATCTAGCGCGGCGGCGGCCTGGGCGCAGACGGCTTGCACCAGCAGGCGTTCTTGCTCTGAAAAGCGCTCGGGCCGTTCTAGCTCGATTGAGCCGATTTGTTGTTCGCGCACCGTGAGCGACGCGTGAAAGGTATTGCTTTCTACCCCGGCTGGCCCTGACTGGCCGTAAGTGTATTCGACCAGTTCTGGCCTGGCCTGGATGGCCTTGTCCCACACCTCGCGGGTATAGGTGCGATAGATGGCGCTCAGTTCGCGCAGGCTGGCCTGGGCGCTGGCAAACGAGCGGTGATTTTCAATGGCGGCAGCCGCCTGGCCGGCAGTGGCTTCGTAGGTTCTGAGCTTGGCCTGGTCAAAAGCCTGTTCGCTTGGGGCGCCAAGGGCCAGTGCGCCAATCCAGCGCGCGCCTACGTTCAATGGCACAAACGCCAGTGTGTGCACCTCCAGGCGTTGCCACAGCCGCTGGCTGGCCGCGCTGGCGGGCGCTTCGGTAGGATTGTGGATGATGGTGGTTTGGTCGGCGCGCAGCAGGCTGCGCAGCGGAAAGTTGGCAAAGTCAAAGTGGGCGCCAGCCGCAAGGCCGGGCTGGCCGGAAGCTGACCAAGTCTGGGCAATTTCTAGCTGCTGGGGCGTATCTGTTTCGTAGGGATCGAACAGCACGAGCAGGCACAAGGTAACTTGAGCGCCCAGCATATTATCAATCAGCGCGCGGAATACTGCGGTTGGGTCTTGGGCCGATGCAATGGCCTGGCTGGTGGCATACAAGGCCGAGGTTTCCATGAGGCTGGTTTGTATTTGTGTAATCAATTGCTCATTTTGGGCCAATGAAAACTGGGCTTGGTCGAACAGCCGGGCGTTTTCCAGCGCGATGGCGATTTGGTCGGCCACACCCTGCAGCACGGCAATGTCGCTTTCGTCAAAGGCGGCTGGCTGTTCGCTTTGCACATCCAGCGCGCCAAGCACGCGCTCGCCTGCGCGGAGCGGCAGCGCGATTTCAGAGCGCGAATTGGGCAGCAGCGGGTTGGCAAAGCGGACGGCGTCTTGGCCCACATCCAGCGCAATGCGCGCCTGCTTGTTTTGGCATACCCATCCCACCATGCCCTGACCCAGCTCGAACTTGTGCCCTCTGGCTAGCATGACCGTGCCTGGCTCACCCCACCCGGCGCGCAAGCGAGCGGCGGGCTGTTCGCCCGGCCCCACCGTTTCATCGAGCAAAAAGATGGCGGCATAATAATAGCCAAAGCGATTGCAGATCAGGTCAATCGTTTGTTGGAGCAGCTCTTGCGGGTTGAGGATAGATGAGGCGGCGCGGGCCACATCGGCGCTGGTGAGCAGTTGGGCGGTGCGGGCGGCTACCTGGCTTTCCATGCCTTCTTGCAATTGCCGCAATTCGTTCATCATGGTGTTGAACCCTTGAGCTAGTTGTCCAAATTCATCCTGCCGGTAGATTTCGATGGGCTGATCCAGCGTGCCCTTTGCCACAAGTTCGACCCCTCGTTGCAGCCGAGAGAGGGGCATGAGGACCGAGCGGGAGTTGATGACGCCCGTGACCACGGCCAAAAGCAGAATGGCGCCCCCCGCGCCCAAGATGAGCCACAAGGCGCTTTGGGCCATATTTTGGGCTTGCTTGCGCGCCAGGTCCAGTTGCCCAGTTTGGATGCGCTCTAGTTCCTCGATAGCATCGAGCATGGGATTGCGCCGAATAGCCAGTTCCGCCAGGGCGGCCTGGGTGAGCGGCCCATATTGGCCTTCTTGGTCATAAATTTGCATTGCCGTATTCGCTTGGATGCGAAAGGCCTCTACCCCGGCGAGGGCATTTTTAACGGCTGTCTGTTCTTGAGGGAGCCGCTCAGAGACTTGCTCGAACAATCGGTCTATGCGGCTTGAAGACTCGTCAAAAAATATTCGGACGCGAACTTTGTCTTCTGGCTGGGTCTGCGAGACATATTCGCGCGTCAGGTCTGACAACAGCACGCCTTCGACCCGGATGCGCGTGCCGAGATAGCGTGTTTCGCTGCGGCTCAATGTTTCTGTCACTATGGCCTGGATGTAGCGCACCTGGACGTAGGCCACCAATCCCATAACGGCAATCAGGATGGACACAATCACCATGCTGCCCAGCAGCATAGTGGACAATCTGCGCCTGAACTGGGGCGCTGCGTTCTTGCCGCCGGGTGGCTTGGTCCGTAACTTGCTCATGGCGTCGCCTCAATATAATCTGAGATGGGCTCCCACCGCCCGTTCTTTACCTGGTAGATTTTGAGCGCTGTAGCGCCCTTGTGGCTGGCGGGGCTAAACATGAGCGGCGCGGTGACACCGCCCGTGTCGTAGGGGGCCAGCGTTTCGAGCGCGCTCCGTATACTTTCGCCGCTTGGGTTCTGCCCGGCCTTTTCGATGCCTGCCAGCAGCACGCGAGCCGTCGTCCAGCCTTGAACGTAGCGAAGGCCAATGTTACGGTCGTCTTTGCCGAGAGACTGCAAAGCGGCCCGTATTTCGGCTATGCCAGGCACATCTTCGTAGGGAAAAACAAAGGGGCTGGTGCCCAATAGCCCTTCGCTGGCTGAACCGGCCATGGCGAGCATTTTTTCATCCACTCCCCAGTTTAGGGTGATGAATTGCATCTTGAGGCCAAGCTGGTTAGCGCTGCGCACAATGGTGGCCGTTGCATTTGAGGTTTCGTTGATGATGCCATAATCGGCGCCGCCGGCGGCGCTGATGGCCTGGAGCTGCGCCGTAGCGTCTAGAGCTGATAACGCCACGACCTGCTCGCCGACCAGTTCGATGCCGTGCGCGGCGGCATAGTCGCGGCCGGCCTGGATGGGCGACAAGCCAAATGGCGTGTCGTTGTAAAAGAATGCTACACGGGGCTTGCGACCGGCGTCGGTCCAGTGCTCGACGATATAGCGCAGCGCGATGCGCATCTGGTCCGAATACGTCACGCCGATGGGAAAGTTGTAGGGCGCTTCGCTGACTAGTGTCAGGCCCTCGGCGTAGGAAGTTGAAAAGAGGGGTATCTTGTCTGCGGCGGCTCTGGGCCGCAAAGCTTCGGTATCGCCGGTGCCCCAGCCCAAGATGGCAATCACTTTGTGCTCTTTTACCAGGCGGCTATACAGTTCTTCGGCGCGCGGGATGTTGTAAGCATAGTCTTCATAGATAAATTCAATTGTTTTGCCGTTGACGCCCCCTTTCGAATTGATGTATTCTATATAGTCGCGCTCGCCGTCGGCATAAGCCACCTCGGTGCTGGTCGGCCCGGTCAGGTCAAAGATGCCGCCGATTTTGATGGTTTGCGGCGCGGCTTGATTCTGGCCGCACCCCGTCAGCGACATAATTATGAGAGCGCATAGTGTAACCGCCAAAACCGTATACCGTGTTGACTGGTTCATTTTATCCTCCTATCTAGCTTTGTTATTGTCCAACTTGCCAATCTTGCAACCTTCCTACATTAGATCTTATCGGAAATAGCAGGACGGGCATCCCCAGCCAATCCGCCAACGTATGGGGATACGTTGGCTACGTTATTTCCGATAAACTCTCCAATTTCGGTCATACCCATTAGGGTCATATTTTCAAGAGTCTTGTTTTTCCTGTGATGGTTCGGCCGCCTCTAGCCGGATTGAGGCGCGCGCCGCGCGAAGGGTTTTAGCCAGCTCTTCGGTGGTGGTGCGCAGCACGGTGCCCATGTCGGTCGAGGCGCGGATGCGGGCAGTGATTTCGTTGATGAGTTGCTCGCGCCGCGCGCGCAGTTGGGTGTCTTCAAACAAGCGGGCGTTTTCCAGAGCCAGGGCAGCCTGGTCAGCCAGCGCTTCAACCAAAGCGCGCTCATCTTCGCCCCATCCGCGGGTAGTGTCTTGGTTGTAAAATTCCAAAGAGCCAATCGGCTCGCCGCGCAATCTTATGGGTGTGGCAATGGCCTGTTCGGCTGGCGGTGTGATGGGGCGCGTGTCTGCCAGTGGCTCTAGCCCTTCTAGCCCATCTATGTAACCGCGGGCACGGTCGGCGGAGGTGGATAGATAAGTTTCCCATTGTTCGCGCAAGTAGCGGCGGTGGGTGGTATCTACTTCGGCCAGGGCGGCGCGTGTTTCTTCCAATAGCCGGGCGCGTTCGAGCGCCAGGGCCACCTGGTCGGCGACAGGCTGCAAGTCGAGCGCCAGGGCGCTGGTAAAGGCGGCGGGTTGCGCGCTGATAAGCGCAAGCGTGCCGCTAACCTGGCCGGCAGAGCGCAGCGGCAAGATGATCCAGGCTGCCAGGCCGGCGGCGCAAAGGGCCGCTCCTTCTGAAAATTCTTGGGCAAAGGCCGGATCGGCTGAAAAATCCAGGTCTAGCCGAGCTTGGTTGTGGGTGATAACCCAGCCGGAGCCGCTGCCTCTAAGCGGCAAGCGCAGGCCAGGGCGGAAGAATTGCCCGAGCTGGCCCAAGTCTGTTTTGGCGTGAACGGCGAGCAAGGTTGCTTCTTGATCGCCAGGAGTGTAGAGGGCTATCATCATGATGTCCAAACTGACCAGTTCGTGTATGCGTTTGGCGATTTCGGGCAGGCCGGTAGATAGGTCTTGAGTGGCGTTGATGATGGTGGTGATTTCGCGCAAGGCCTGTTCGCGCTGCACGCGATGCTGGGTCTCTTGCAGTTGGCGTATGGATTGGACTGCCACCGAGGCCTGGCCGGCCACGCTTATCAAGCGGCGCACTTCGGCCTGTGGAAAGTTGGTGGGTTGGCTATAGAGCGCACTGATGTAGCCCGTCCACTGCCCGCCCACGACGAGGGGAATAAAGATGGCGCTGC
Source organism: Thermoflexales bacterium (assembly GCA_041740315.1). Lineage (GTDB taxonomy): Bacteria > Chloroflexota > Anaerolineae > Fen-1058 > Fen-1058 > JBGSMF01. The sequence goes on along the minus strand of JBGSMF010000224.1, from coordinate 46,200 downwards.
CAGCGCCCAGGCGGCGCAGGTAAAAATCGCGCAGGCGATCATCCAGGCGCGGGTCGTTGGCGATGTCGGGGATGAGCGTCGGCGCATCGGCCCGCAGCAATTGGGCCGGCGAGGCTGCCACTGGCATGGTGGTGCTTGACTGCAATGTGCCCTCTTCGGGCGTCCAGAAAGCCACAACTTCAATGCGCTGCGGTTGCTGTTCCTGCGTCCAGGGGCAGTCGAATACGTTGAGGCTGATATTTTGGTCGGCGTAGCCAAAGCCGGTGTGTTTGCGCAATGCTTCCAGGACATCCTCGTAGGCCTTGGCGGCGTTGAGGGCGGCGCTGATGCGATAGAGCGTTTCCGTTTCGGCCAGAGTGGTGCGGCTCTGCTCTAGCAGGCGGGCGTTTTCCATGGCCAGCGAGACCTGCTCTGAGACGGATTCGATCAATGTCAGGTCATCAGGTGAGAGGGGCTGCTTGGGATCATCATAGACGCCTAATGCCCCAATGATCTCTCCCCCGCGCACGGTTAGCGGGGCAACCGCTGGCCCCGGGCTGGAATCTAGAGACGGACGCGGCATGACAAGCTGGTTTTTCTCAACAGCTTGTTGTATTTCAGGCGTCCACAGGTTTGGCGCGGCCTTGAGCGACACACGGTCAAAGGTATAGCCGCCCGGCAACTGGGTTGTTTGGCGAAAGGCTTCCCAGCCTTCGTGGCTGGTGACGCGGTACATGGTGTTCAATTCTTTGAGCCGTTCTTCCATTTCCAAACGCAGGCGAGTGTCCTCGATGGCGATGGCAACTTGGCCGCACAGGCCTTCTAGCAGCAATTGGTCTTCTTCGGTCAATGCGCCGGCTTGGTCACTCTGCACGTCGAGGATGCCCATCACCCGCTCGCGCAGCTTGATGGGCACGGCCAACTCGCCCTGGGTATCGGGCAAGTCGGGGTTGGGGCGCCAGTCGCGATCTTGCCGCACGTCGGTGGCCAAGATAGATTGACCCGTGGCGGCTGCGGTGCCCACAACGCCGCGCCCCATTGCCAGGCGGTGGCCCCTGGCTATCATTCTTGAGCCAGCCTCGCCATAGCCTGCGACCAGCACCACGGAATCTAGGGCGGATTCGTATTGCAAGATTTGGGCGTGATAGTAGCCAAAGCGTTCTTTGATCAGCGTGACCACCCGCTTGAATAGCTCGTCCAGCGCGGGAGCGGCGGCAATCTCTTGGCTGATCTCGGTGCTGGTTTGCACCTGGCGGCCGCGGCGTTCAAGTATGGCATTCACTTGCTGCTCCAGGCGTTTGCGCGCGGTGACGTCTTGCTTGACGGCGATAAAGTGGTTAATGTTTTGGTCTTGGTCTCGCACCGGCGTGATGGTCATCTCTTCGGTATAGTGGCTGCCATCTTGGCGCCGGTTGATGATTTCGCCGTGCCAGACCTGCCCAGCCAAAATGGTTTGCCAGAGATTTTTGTAAAAAGCTGCATCGTGCTGGCCTGACTTGAGCACGCGGGGATTTTGCCCTAGCGCGTCTTCCAGGTTGTAGCCAGTGAGTTGGCTAAAAGCCGAGTTGACCCAGATGATGTGTCCTTGCCGGTTGGTGATGAGAATGGCGTTGGCGGCAGATTCTAGGGCGGCTTCGAGCAAGCTCAGGCGTTCTTCTACCTGCTTGCGCTGGGTGAGATCGCGCAGGGTTTCGATAGCGCCGGTAATGTTGCCTTGGGCGTCGCGCAATGCTGCGGCCGTGCCAAGGAGATAGCGCCCGCCTTTGAGGTGAGGCACATAGTTTTCACCGATCAGCGTTTCGCCTTCTCTTTTGACGGTTACATATTTCTTTTGAAGCTCTTCCATAGGGACAAAAACCAGGTCAATCAGTAGAGGCCTTTTTTCGCCGTAAAAGGGCAGGGCATATTCATAATCGCCTTTGCCCAAGATGGCTTGAGCCTGGAGACCGGTTAGCTCTTCCATGGCGTGGTTCCAGGCGATGACGCGGCCCTGGTTGTCTATCATAAAGGCTGGGTCTGGCAAAAAGTTGATGACTGGCGCAAGCTCATTCATATCAATTATCTCCTTGCGGCGTCGTTAGAGGGGGGGCGCTCAACTCGTCGGCATTGCCCAGGCGAATAAAGGCTGGCCGCCCCAGGGCGGCGCCCAATTCTCGCACGGCAGTGCGCACGATTGTATCGGGGTCGGTGGAGGCGCGCACGTGGGTGGTGATTTCGCGCAGGTGCTGCTCGCGCTGGGCGCGCGACTGGGTTTCTTGCAGCAGCCGCCTGTTTTCAATATAACCGCTGATACGCCGGCCAATATCGCCCAGCAGCGCGCTTTCTTCGTGCATAAAGTCGCGCGATTCGGTATAAGCGATATACACTTGCCCAACCGTTTCATCGCCAATTTGCAAGCTGCTGACCATTTGGCGGGCCATTTGCGTCGCTTCAACATCACCATAGATTTGGCCTTCATATTTGATGGTGACCCGGCAGAGTTCCGAGTATTGCATGGCGGCGGGGATGCGCTCGGCAGCCCATTGCAAAAACTCGGCCACCGGCGGGGTTTCGTTGATTTTACGCCCCAGGTCGTTCAGGCAATCTAGCTCTTTCACCCGCGTCAGCAAGAGGGCGCGAGCCTGGCGTTGCTCTTCAAACAGGCGCGCGTTTTGCAGTGTGATGGCGACCTGGCCGGCAATGGTGGTTAATAGTTCCTGGTCATGCTCGTCAAAAGCGCGCAGGTGGTCGTAATCTAGCAAGACAATGGCCCCTATTACCTGCCCGCCGACGAGCATTGGCGCGCCCAACCAGCTCTTGCATGGCTCTTTGCCTGCAAAGGAGTAATAGTCAACGCCTAATCTTTGGGCGGCTTTTCCACCCTCGTTGTCTTGAATCAACAGCGGCTGCTTGGTGCGGATGAGATAGCCGGTGAGGCCGAAGACAGGTTGAGCTTCTTCGGGTTCAATGCGTTTGCCGTCAGCAACCTGGAAAGGAAAAGAGGCTTGGTTTTTATCTGGGTCGTACATGCTGATGTAGAAATTGACGGTGTCTATCAGCCGCGAAATGCCTTGGTAGGTTTCAGTGAGCACTTGGTCTACATCGAGCCGGGCAGTCAGCGTGCGGCTGAACTCGTTCAGCACGGCCATTTCCTCAGCCCGGCGGCGCGTTTCTTCAAACAGGCGCGCGTTTTGAATGGCGATGGCGGCCTGGCTGGCAAAGGCGACCATCAATTCCTGGTCATGTTCGTCATAGGCGTGGAGGGTGGTGTAACTTTGAACGGCCATCACGCCAATGACCTGGTCGCCGATGGTCAGCGGCACACCCAGCCACGAGCGAGCCATTTCTCCTACAACCGCTATGCCGTGCTCTCTTTGCCAATCGGCCAGGTTTTCTTTGATGAGCACGCTGAGGCGGTTGCGCAAAACGTAGCCCGACATGCCGCTGCTGGCGGGGATGACGGCGATGCTTTTGTCTACCACCGATTCGGTGACATTGAGCGGAAAGGTAATCTCTTCTTTGGCGGGGTTGTATAGGCCAATGTAAAAGTTGGTAGTGTCTATCAGCCGAGAAATACCCCGATACGTTTCATCGAGCACTCGGTCTACATCAAGCCGGGCCGTTAGCTTGCGGCTGAGCTCGTTCAGCACGGCCATTTCCTCGGCCCGGCGGCTGGTTTCCTCGAACAGGCGGGTATTTTCGATGGCGGCGGCGGCCTGGGCGGCAAAGAGTTGGGCCAGTTGTTCGTCGTCGGCGGTGAAAAGGTTGGCTGTGCGGAAACGGGTGAGAGTGAGCACCCCCAGGATTTGTTCTTTCCACACCAACGGCACCGCCAGGGCGGCGCGGATGGCCGCGTCTTTGAAGCTGGGGGCCATGCCGCTCCACGCAGAATAATCGTCAATTCGGAGGGGAACGCCGCCGGCCAAGACCTGCCCCGATAGCCCCTGGCCTTTTTTCAGCCGCCGATTTTTCAGTTCGGCCTGCGTGGTCACGACCAATTCAATTTCATCGTTGCTCACAGGTAGCCAGATGCCGGCCTGGTCGGTGGCCAGGATGGCCTCGGCGCGGTGGGCGATTTTTTCGAGCAATTCGGTCAGGTTGAGCTGGGGGTCGGTGATTTGGGCAGCCAGTTCGTTCAGCGAGGCCATTTGCTGGGCGCGGGTTTGCGTTTCGCTGAACAGGCGGGCATTGTCCACGGCCACGGCGGCCTGCCGCACAATGCCTTCGACAAGCCTTCGTTCATCCTCGCTAAAGCGGTGAGCTTCTTGCCACCACACCAGCCAAAATCCGCCGATGACGGTTTCTTTGGCCACCATGGGCGCGAGCATCACCGACTGGGCATCAAGCATCTGGCGAATTTCCGGGTCAATGCGGGCGTCGTTGGGCATATCGGCGCTAAAGACGGTGCGCCGATTCTTGTAAGCTTCTTCTGCAAAAAGGTTGCCCTCGAGCAGCGGGTGATAGTTCATGTGTTGCTCTAGCAATTCCGGCGGCACGTGATAGCCGGCCACCGGGCGCAGGCGCTTGCCGGTTTCATCGAGCAGGTAGGCCCCGCTCATGTCGGCGTTCACGGCGCGGGCGGCCTCGCGCGCCACCCGCCGCATCACTTCAACCCGGTCGAGGGTGGAAGCCGATGCCTCGCTGACGCGCAAAAGCAACTGGGTTTGCTCTACGCGGTTTTGGGTTTCCTCAAATAGCCGGGCGTTTTGAATGGCCACGGCCGCCTGCGCAGCGATGGTGGAAAACAGGGCCATATCTTGATCGTCGTAGAGATTTTCTTGTTCATAGCTTTGAATGGCCATGACGCCCACAGTCATGCCGGCGGCAATGAGCGGCACACCCATCCACGATTTGGCCAGTTCACCCAGATGTTCAATCCCTTGTTGTTCCAGAAAGGCCACATCTTCCGCCGCCGTGCGGAACAGGAGCGGCCGGCGGGTTTGGATGATATAGCCGGTCAACCCGGTGCCCAGCTTGCGCCGGGCAGTTGGCTGCCACTCTCCCCGTTCCAGGTGAAAAGCCGAGAGCCATTCTTCTTCCCCTTCTTTATAGAGAGCGATATAAAAGTTGGAGGCGTTAAAGATTCGTCCCACTTGGTGATGGATGACCTTCACCAATTCATCTAGCGCCAGGGAGGCCGAAAAGGTCCGGCTGATCTCGTTAAGTATAGCCAGTTCGGCCACGCGCTGATTGGTTTCTTCAAACAGGCGAGTGTTCTGGATGGCGATGGCGATTTGAGCGCCAATGGTGGCAAACAGTTCCAGGTCGTGCGAGGTGTAGAAATTCTCGCGTTCGTAGCTGTAGACTGTCATAGCGCCCACCACTTGGTCGGCGGCAACGAGCGGCACGCCCAGGAAGGATTGGGGCGTTTCTCCAAGCGGCTCGATGGCTTGGGTTTTTTCAAAGGTGAGGCCTTCGTGCTGGTTGAGCAGCAAGACCGGCTGGCGAGCGCGAATGATGTAACCGGGCAGGCCCATTTTTAGCGGGCGTCGCAAGGCGGGCTGACGTTGGTCGCGTTCCATGTGAAAGGCGGCCGTCCATTCTTCTGCTCGCGCTTCGCAGGTAGCAATGCAACAATTGGCCACGCTGAAAATGTTCCCCAATTGTAGATAGGCCGCTTCCAACAATTCGTTGACGGTGAGGGTCGCCGAGAAGGCGCGGCTGATTTCATTGAGGGCAGATAGTTCGGCAATGCGCTCTCTGGTTTCTGTGAACAGGCGCGCGTTTTGGACGGCAATGGCCACCTGGGCGCCGATGATAGAAAAGAGAGCCAATTCGTTTTGGGCATAAATGTTCTCTTGTTCGTAGCTTTGAATTGCCATGGCGCCCACCAGCCGCCCGCCCGCGATCAGGGGAATGCCCATCCAGCACCTGGCCGGCGGCCCCAATCGTTGGATGTTTTGCTGCTCGACAAAGGCGGTGGTCTCTTGGGCGGTCTTGAGCAACAGCGAACGGCGATTGACGAGAACATAACTGGTAAAGCCTACGCCAATCTTGCGGGTCCCGCTGGGCATGCGCTGGCCTTGTTCGGTCTGGAAGGCCATCAGCCACTCTGGGCTTCCCTCTTCGTACGTTGCAATGAAAAAGTTGGTCGTGTCAAAGACGCGGCTCACTTGGTGATAAACTGTTTCTAGCAGTTGGTTCAGGTCTAGCGCAGAGGATAGCGCCTGGCTAATCTCGTTTAGAATGGATAGCTCGGTGACGCGCTGCCGGGTTTGCTCGAACAGGCGCGCGTTTTGGATGGTGTTGGCGGCCTGAGCCGCGATGGTAGAAAAGAGAGCCAGGTCTTGTTGGCTAAAGAGGTTTTCTTGCTCATAGCTTTGGATGACCATCGCGCCGACGACCTTGCCGGCTGTAATCAGCGGCACCCCCATCCACGATTTAGCCGGCAGCCCGGTGCGCTGGATGCCGTATTGTTGGGCAAACGCTTGGGTTTCTTGGGCGCTGCACAGCAAAAGAGAGCGGCGGCTGGTGAGGACATGGCCGGTAAAGCCGATGCCCAGCTTGTGGCGCGTGCCATGGTCGGGACCTCTTTGAAAAGCCATTTCCCATTCGTCGCTGCCTTCTTCATAAGCGGCGATAAAAAAGCTGGTGGTGTCAAAGGTGCGGCTGACCTGCCAGAAAATTGTTTCCAGCACTTGGTTTAGCCCCAGGGCAGTTGATAACGCCTGGCTGATTTCGTTGATGATGGATAATTCGGTGACGCGCTGCTTGGTTTCTTGAAAGAGCTGGGCGTTTTTGATGGCGTTGGCGACCTGCGCGGCGATGGTAGAGAACAAGTTCAAGCTTGGTTGGCTATACAGGTTCTCGCGCTCGTAGCTTTCAATGGCCATCACCCCCACTACCTCATTGGCGGCAATCAGCGGGACACCCATCCACGATTTGGCTTGTTCGCCAATGCGCTGGATGCTCAGTTTTTCATACGTGGCAGCGTTTTCTTCGAGGTTGCTCATCAACAGCGGCTGGCGGGTGCGGATGATATGGCCGGTCAATCCCATATCGCGGGCGCGCCGGATGGGGGGCTGCTGCTGCCCACGTATAACGTCAAAGACAGTCGTCCACTCATCGGTTTTGGCGTCATAGAGAGCGATGTAAAAGCTGTCAGATTGAAAGGTGTTGCCTATCTGCTGATAGATCAGTTCTGGTAGTTCTTCTGCCTGCAAGGCAGTGGAAAAAGTTTCTCCTATCTTGTTAAGCGTGGCCAGTTCGGCGATGCGCCGGCGACTGTCTTCAAACAGGCGCGCGTTTTCAATGGCGTTGGCTACCTGGTCGGCCATGGTCTGCAACGTGCTGATATCTTCATCGGTAAAAGCCAGCGGCTCGGCGCTTTGCACCGTCATGGCGCCAATGGCTTGCCCGTGCGAGATGAGCGGCAGCGCCAGTTCAGAGCGAGTGTCTGGCAGGTTGGGGTTATCAAATCGCTCGGCCTCTTGGCCCACGTCCAGCGCGATGCGGCCTTTGGCGTTGGCCACGCACAAGCCGATCATCGAAACGCCGCCAACCAAGAGTTTGTGGCCGCCCCGCAGCATTTTCTGGCCGGCCTCGCCGGTGCCGGCTCTCAGCACTGCCCACTCGCCGGCCTCGTCTACCAAGAATATGCCCACGTAATACAGGCCAAAGCGCTCGCAGATCAGCTCAACCACCTGGGGCAGCAATTGCTCCAGACTCAGGATAGATGAGGCCGCGCGCGAGACCTCGGAGGCTGTTTGTAGTTGGGTGGCGCGGCGGCGCGCTTCTTTAAAGAGCCGCAAGGTTTCAAAGGTGGTGGCGGCCTGGCCGGCCAAGGTTCGAAAGCCGCCCATGAGGCTATCTGCAAAGGTGGATGGCCGGTGTCGCCCAATGAGCAGTATGCCTACCCATCGCGCGTGGGTGGCAATGGGCAGCATGGCAAAAGAGTGCAGGCCGGAAATTTCCACAATCAGATTGCGGATTATCTCCTTTACTTTGGGATCGGTTAGCGCATCTTCGACAAGCGTGGGGTGGCTGCGGTCCATAAAGTCTGCCAGTAAATAATCTTGGATAGCCAGCCGCGTGCCATAAGGCTGGGTGGGGCGCTCGTCTGCCGTCCAGCCCTCGCGCATAATCAGGTGCGTGGGTTGTCCCTGTTTGTCATGCTCGAAATACAACAGGCGCGCGCTATCCATGCCGCTGGTGGCGGCATAATCCATCAGGGCTTGCCCCACTGCTTCGGGCGTGGTGGCTTGGCCGATTGACCTGGCTGCATGATACAGGGCCTCGGTGTCTGACAGGGCGGTTTGCGTTGCGCGAAAGAGTTGGGCATTGTCCAACGCAATCGAGGCCAGCTCGGCAAATTGAGTGAGGATGTTTGTTTCTTCCGTCGTGATTTGACGGTCTTTTTCCAGGTAGGCCAGACCAATCACGCCCACCACGTGCGTTCCAGATTTGAGCGGCATCCCCACCGCCGATTGGAGGACAGATCGCTCAAATCCGGGTGGGCGGCCCGCCCAGTTCTTGTAATCTTTGATCACCAGCGGTTGCCCGCTCTGCCAAACCCGCCCGGCAATGCCTTCGCCCGGCTTGATTTGGTGGCCCACCGACTCGCTCTGAACGCCAATGCCGACCTGGAGAGTCATACGAGTTCCGTCAGGCTCTAGCAGGTAGATGTAGCCGTGCGAGGTGCCCGCCAATAGCCCTGCGCGGGTAATGATAGTTTCGAGCAGCCCACTCACATCTAGCCGCCGGATCAGCCCCAGGGTGGTTTCTTGCAGCGTGGCTACGTATTCGTTCTGCCGGCGCAGTGCTTCTTGGGCCTGTTGGTTGGCTTGTTCGGCCGCCAGGCGTTTGGCAGTTTCTGCTTTGAGCTTTTTGTCAAGTTGGGCCAGCTCGGCCACCAGTTGGTCCTTGGTCTTTTTGCTAGTGTTCATCCTGCGTCTCCATTCCCAGGCGAATGACGCCATGGCTGGCGCCCAGCACCCGGCGGATTTCTTGCACCGCGGTGCGCATTACGCCTTCCGTGTCGGGTGCGGCGCGCATCTTGGCAGCGATTTGCGCAATCAACTGCTCGCGCCGGGCGCGCTGCTGGGTCTGCATGAACAAGCGGGCATTTTCCAGCGCCAGCCCAGCCTGGTCGGCCACGGCGCTGACAAAAGCCACCTCGTCTTCTGTCCACTCGCGTTCGATATCAATATCCTGCAGGTCTATCACACCGATGACCTCGTCACGCAGCTTGATGGGCACAGCCATAGCCGGCAGGGCTTTTGCTGCGCCGGTCTGGCGGCTAATCGCTGTGTCGCCTTGCCGGAGCGCCTGCTCGACTTCGGGCGTGGGCAAATCGCCTATAGCCGGCAGGCCGCTAGCGTGATATTCATAGCCGCTTGTTCTGAGCGTGGGAAGCAATGTCTCCCATTGCTCTTGCATGTAGCGCCGTTGGGTTTCTTCGGCTTCTTGCAGCGCGGCCTGGGTCTGTGTGAACAAGCGGGCGTTTTCAATGGCAAGGGCAATTTGGTCGGCTAGTGAGCTTAGCGCCACCATGTCTTCCTCGCCAAAGGCGGTGGTCTGGGCGCTGTGCACGTCTAACGCGCCAAACACCTGCTGGCCCACCCGCAGCGGACAGATAGCCTCTGAGCGCGTGTTGGGCAGGTCAGCATTATCAAGGCGGCCGGCCTCGCTTTGTATATCCATCACAGTCTGGGACTGGCCCGTGCGGATGACATTTCCAATGACGTTGGTCGTATCGAGCGGCAGTTTATGGCCGCGTTCCAGCATGCGCTGCCCGCCCTCGCTGTTGGCGGCGCGCAGCACGGCAAAGCGGCCGATTTCATCAATGATAAAGATGCCAATGTGATAATGCCCAAAGGCGGCGCTGATGAGCTGGCTCACCTGGGCCAAGAGATGATCTAGGTCGCGCACCTGTCCAATAGCGCGAGCCACTTGAGCGCTGGCGGCCAATTGCATGGCGCGCCGCTCGGCTTGCTGGCTGGTGGTTTGCCAGTTGCGGTTGAGTTGTTCCAGCTCGGCGCCGCGCGCTTCCAGGTTGGCGGTCGTTTTTTCCAATTCTAGGGTGCGTTCCAATAGAGCGCCTCGGCTTTGCTCCACGAGAGAAGCATAATTCTGAGATGATTCGAGGGCCTGCAGCAGTATTTGGCCCATCAGGTTGATGAGAAAAGCTGTGAAAACAAAGGTGACGACATTGAGTAGTATTGGGATAGGAGGCGCTTCGACCATTTCGTTGACGCGGTGCCAGGGCGGCGTCCATTGCTCCAGGATAGTGGCGGCAACAATCAACACAGCCATGAATGGCGCAAGCCTCTTGATTGATTGGAGTGAAAAAAAGACGGCCGCCGTCACAAGGACCATAACCGCGCCCGCCATGACAAAGGGCAACAAGCCGGTGGCCAGCAGGGGGGTTGACAGCAAGTACAATGATGCGCCAACGATCCACAATATCCCCCACGCCCGCAGTTTCTCAGAGCGCCCTACCAAGGCAGCAATAATTGAAAAGATAGACAACAAGCTGACCTGCGCGGCAAGCGCGTAAAAAATGTCCTTGCCCTCTCCCGTCACTGCAGTAACCACGTCTATCACGGCAAATATAGCCGCCAGAATGGCCACTGCCCACATATATCGCACAAAGTAGGTAGCGCGCCATGATTCTTGGCCGAATTGTTCTTTTTTGTCCGATTTGACTGTCATCACCTCTACTCCCTCAAGCATTGGGCGCGATCATTGTCGTCGTTATCATCGTCGCTGTCATCACCTATCGCAGCTCAGTCGAATAGCTCACTCGTCTTGTTTTGTTTTGCCGCCTGTTGTCAAGCGCACAATGGCGCGCGGCACGCGCAGCGTCTGGGCCAGCTCGGTGGCGGTGGTTTGCAGCACGCCTTCGATATCGCCCGCCGCCCGGATGCGGGTGGTGACCTGGCGGATGAGCTGCTCGCGCTCGGCGCGGCGTTGGGTTTGCTCTAGCAGGCGCAGGTTTTCGATGGCCGTGGTCGCCTGCGCCGCTAACGCCATGAGCAAGTCCACGTCGTGCTGGGCGACTTTGCGCTGGTCGAGCCGGTGGATCGTGGTGATTGTTCCAATCGGTTGCCCCTTGATGGCAAGTGGAACGACGATGAGCGCGCCGGCCCCATCTGCTTTGCGCCTTTCGCGCGTTTCTTCTGGCTCAATGCCATCGTCGGCGCTGAGAGACAGGATGGGACGCCCCAATTGGAGCGCCATGCCACTGATGCCCTGATTCAATTCTTCATAGGAGGTCTGGAGCTCGTTTTTGATATTCCCGTGACCCGCCTTGTGCAAAATGCTTTTTTGCTTTTGATCTATCAGGAACATTATTGTTCGGTCGGCTTTGGACATGTCGTTAAATCGTTGGGTCAAGATCTGGGCGATTCCTTCAATTCCGGTCGCTGCTGTGATCTCTTGGGCCGCTTGATAAAGCTCTTCGGTTTCTTGCAGTGTCAATTGGGTTTGCTCCATCAGGCGGGCATTGTCGGCGGCCAGTGACGTTTGCAGCGCAATCGCTTTGACCAGCTCGATTTCGTCATTAGACCAAGGGCGGTCGCCTCCGCGCCGCAGCGTCACTTTGCCCATCGGCTGCCCGCGCAACTCGATGGGAATGGTCAGTGGATGCGCAAGCGGTCCTGTGGAAGGTGTTTTGGCGACTGCCCCAAACTCGGCCCGGCGCACTGCCGAGCGTTGTTCCAGGTAGCTCTGCCAGCCCTGGCGCATCATCAAGCGGTTGGTTTCCTCCAGTTCTTGCAGGGCTGTTTGGGTTTGCGTAAAGAGGCGGGCGTTTTCCAGGGCGATGGCGACCTGATCGGCCATGCCTTGCAGGGCGGCGATATCGTCCTGGTCAAAGGCGGCGGTCTGGGTGCTTTGAATGGTAAAGGCGCCCACCACGCGCTCGCCGGCGCGGAGGGGCAGAGCCAGTTCCGAGCGAGTGTCTGGGGTGAGGGGGTTGGCAAAGCGGACGGCGTCTTGGCCCACGTCCAGCGCGATGCGAGCTCGGCGATTGGCGCAAGCCCAGCCAATCATCGAGTTGCCGCCGATTTCCAGCTTGTGGCCGCGCTCTTTCATGATGCGCCCGGCCTGGCTGGCGCTGCCTGCGCCTATGCCATAGTGAAGGACGGCAAAGCGATTTTCGGCGTCAATCAGAAAGAGTCCCACATAGTAATACTTGAAGCGTTCTTGAATGAGTTGAACAACGCTGGCAATGAGCTGGTCGGGGTTGAGGACGGTGGTGGCGGCGCGGGCGATTTCTGCGCCGGTGGCGATTTGGGCCGCCCGCCGCTCGGCTTCACTGGTGCGCTCGGTTATCCGTTGCTCCAGGCTAGCGCGCAGCGATTCAAGTTGGCTTATCATCTGGTTGAAGGCGATGGTCAAGTGGCCGAGTTCGTCGGTGCTCGTCACCTCGGCGCGCTGTCCCAGTTGACCGGCTTCAATGTAGGCCATCGTTTGAGCCAGATGATTGATTGGCCTGGACACGGAACGCGCCAGAAGGTAAGAAAAGCCCAGGTTGAACAAGACAGCCGCCAGGCTGATGAGCGCCAGTTGGCTCTGAAGGCTGCGCAGATTCGCTGCCAGGTCTACGCCAGGAACCAAGGCATTGGCAGCTTTTTGATAGCTCAGCGTTCCCACCATCAACAAGAGGATGAGAACCAGCGTGCTATGGACTATGAACAGCCGAGTGTGCACTCCAATCCCGGCCAAGCCCTCGTGTTGCTGGGTGGGCGAACGAGGCAACAAGACTCGCCGGGCAGGCGACATTGCCCCTTCCAGCACGAAAAAGAGATACACGATCAGGCTTGCAGCCGCGATGATGCCTCCGACAACAATGTGCGCAGCCTGAAGAAAGCCTATCCCGGCAACCAGGTACATGTAAAGGGCAGCCGGCAGAATGACCTGAAAAAAGGCCACAAGGGCGCTGTATTTGGCAAATCGCCAGGGATAGGACGTAATTTCGCGCCACGCTTCTTGCTCTGCCTCATCAGTCAGCGCCTGGGCTGTTTGGTCTGGCCCGGTTTCCAGTGTCTTGGCCCAGGCTGCCAGGCCGGTTCGAGCCTGCGGCGTAATCCGATAGCCGTGAACCATCACAAGCACGTTGGCGATGGCGACCAGGACGAGCACAGAGCCAACCAGGTGCAAAAATTGCGCCTGATTCATGGTCACGTTCAGGATGATATAGTAAACGCCCAAGCTGGCGGCGAGGAAAGAGACGATCTGACATGGCAGGGTGATTCGCCACACAAAGCTTGCGCCCCAACGCGTCAGTAGCCTGTTCAGCAAAGATGAGAGTAGGGTCATAGAACTATCTCCGTTTGCGCGAGGCGCGCCAAGATCGTGATGGTTGGCAAGTATTCAAGTTTCATTCGGCAATTTCCAGGTCAATAGCGGCATAAGCGCTGCCTGTCACCAGGCTGATTTCTTTAACGGCCGAGTTGAGCACGCCATCTAATGTGACCGAGCCGCGAATGCGGGCCGTGATTTCGTTAATTAATCGCTCGCGCGCGGCCAGGCGCTGCGATTCTTCAAACAACCTGGCGTTATCGGCCGCCAGCACAGCTTGTTGGACAATGGTCTGAATGGTCTGCGCTTCTTCGCTGCTCCACGGCTGTTCGCCGCCGCGTTCCATAACCAGCGTGCCAATCTTTTGCCCGCTTTGTTCAAGTGGAAGCCGCAAAATGTGGGGCAATTCTCCTGTTGTGATTTTAATATTGTCCGGACGAAATTCAGCCTTGTAGCTTTCTTCAGCCCGCGCGGTGTACTCTTGCCACCTTTCGCGCACCAGCAAGCGGTTGGCTTGCTCTAATTCTTTCATGACCTGTTGGGTTTGCGTAAAGAGGCGGGCGTTTTCCAGGGCGATGGCGACCTGGTCGGTCATGCCCTGCAGGGCGGCGATATCGTCCTGGTCAAAGGCGGCGGTCTGGGCGCTTTGAATGGTGAGGGCGCCCACCAGCCGTTCGCCGGCGCGGAGGGGCAGGGCCAGTTCCGAGCGGATATCTGGAGTGAGGGGGTTGGCAAAGCGGACGGCATCCTGGCCCACGTCCAGCGCGATGCGGGCTTGGCGGTTGGCGCAGGCCCAGCCGATCATGGACTGGCCACCGATTTTTAGCTTGTGGCCGCGCTCTTTCATGATGCGCCCGGCCTGGCTGGCGCTGCCTACGCCTATGCCATAGTGAAGGACGGCAAAGCGATTTTCGGCGTCAATCAGAAAGAGGCCAGTGTAATAGCAGTTGAAGCGTTCTTGAATGAGCTGGACAATGTTGGCAATGAGATGGTCAGGGTCGAGGACGGTGGTGGCGGCGCGGGCGATTTCGGCGCCGGTGGTGACTTGGGCCGCGCGCCGCTCGGCGCGTTGGGTGGCGCTTGTCAGTTCGGCGCTTTGTTCTGCCAGCTTGCGGTTAGCTTCTTCTAGCTCCTGGGTGCGTTCTGCTACCCTGCGCTCTAGCTCAGAGGTGAGTTCGCGCAGCGGGTTCAAGATTTGGCGGCTGAGGACGCCATAGCCTAGCAAGAGGATGCTGATCAGGGTGGTAAAGGACAAGATGGGCAAGGGCAACACCGAGCGCAAGACTCCGCCCAGGATAATGCCCCCCAGTATGATAAACACGCTGGCGGCCAGGTACGCCGAGCCGCGTTGGCGGCGCTCGCGCCATAGGGTCCAACCTGACCAACCCATATACACCAGGGCAATAGGGACCGCGCTTGCGTAAAATAGCCATGTGGAACCAAAGGTGGTTATATTGTTTTCTGTCAGGCTAGGCTCTAGAACTATATGGTGATTGAAGAGCGGCACAGTCAACGCGGCGATGAGCAGAAAGCCTATTATTATGGCAAGTTTGGTTCTTGCCGCGCGGCGCTCGATGTAATGAGCCGTAAACAACATGATGGTGGGCGGCATCAAGGCCAGCCCAAGCACAGAGGCTTCTAGCCAAAACCATGGATTGCCCTGCTTTGTCCACAGGGCCAGTCGGTAAATAAACGCGCAGGTGGCCCAGATGGCGTCTGTCAGGGCAAACAGGGCAAAGGCGCGGTTAAGCCCATGCTGTAGCCCTGTTCTCAGCACCAACAAGCCCAGCGCCAGGGCGATGATTGCGGCAGTGACATAGATGATATTCTCTATCCAAAAAATCCACAGCATAGGCTATTCCTCCTGGCCGTTTGCTTCTGGCGTTATTTCCATTTGGATGGTGGCGCGCGCTGCGCCAAAAGCCTGGCCCAGCTCTTGAGTGGTTTGCTGCAAGATGGCATTGACGGTGGGCGAGGCGGCGCGGATTCTGGCCGTGACGGTATTGACGATTTGCTCGATAGCGGCGCGGCGCTGGGTGTCTTGGTACAGGCGGGCGCTTTCCAACGCCACGCCTAGTTGGTCAATCAACGTTTGCAAAAGCGCGGCTTCTTCTTTTGTCCATTGGCTGCCTGCGCTTTTGTGCAAGTCAACTTGGCCGATGGCCGCGCCGCGCACTGTGATGGGGAGGGTCAATGTTTGCTTGGCATGCTCTGGCCCATACGCTTCTACCTGGCGGGTGGGCACGACTTGCTTGTTGACGTAACTGTAGCCTGGCGCCAACCCGCCGCGAACCGCGCTGGCCCAGGCCTGGCGGCTGATTTCGCCATAAGCGCGCCGCTCTGCCTCCAGCGCTTCTTGCGCGTTGGCAAACAGGCGCGCGTTGTCAATGGCCACTGCTACCTGGTCGGCCATCGCCTGCAAAACGGCTAGGGTGTCTTGGTCAAAAGCGCCGGGGCGATCGCTCTGCGCGCTCAATCCGCCAATGACTCGCCCTCGGACGACGAGCGGCAAAGCTGCCTCGGAGCGGCTCTCTGCCAGAGACGGGTGGCTTACCCGGCTGGTTTCCATGCGCACGTCCTGGGCCACGCGCGCCTGGGCGTTTTTCGCGCACCAGCCAATCATGGATTGGCCGCCGATTTCCAGGCGGAATTTTTGCTCCAGCAAGAGCCGGCCTGCCTCGCCTGTGCCGGCGCGGTACTCGGCCCATTGGCCGCTGGCATCGTTCAAGAACAAACCCACGTGATAGAGCTTGAACCGATCGCGAATCAGCTCGACCACTTGCCCAAGCAAAGGCTCTATTTCCAGAATCGAGGTGATGGCGCGGCCAACCTGAGCCGAAGCTTCCAGATAGACCGTGCGGCGCTCCAGGTCGCGGGTGCGTTCGGCCACTTGCTGTTCCAGTGAATCGCGCAGCGCTTGCAGCGCGCGGTTGGCCTCGACTTGGGCGCGTTCGTTGCGGCGGGCGCGCTCCAATGCATTGGCAAAGCTAGTAGCAGCGTAATGCAACAACAAACCGCCCATCAAGAAAATCGTCAAATAGTTTGCCAGGTTGAAAATAGGATCAGTCGACGACAGCAGGGGCTTTACCAGGTTTCTTTGTTCGGCTACCCAAATACCTGCAACCGCAATGGCATCGAGAAAGGCAAAAGCGACCGCGCCCCACCTGCCCAAGAGCAGCCCGGCGATAATGATGCACAGCAAATAGCCGCCGCCGATCACAATGTTTTGCAGCCCGCCAAAGTAAAAGGCGACAAAAGTCACTATCCCCAGCATTGTCAGCGACAAGGCTATGCTAATGGGATGGACAACGCCGCGCCGCAAGAGAAAGCGCAAGATTGCCCCCACAAAGGCCAACGATCCTATAATCACAAGGTTATTCGTGGTGCCAGTAAACTCTTGGCCGCTAGCGAGTGTCAGCACGGCGCCCGCCGCCAGCGCAGCGCCCAAGATCACGTTCAGCATATTGCTGAGCAATCCGGCCAGGCGCGTTTTTTCTTCATCCTCAAAAACCGGCGCGGTGAAAAAGCGTTTTATCCAGTTTAGCATAGCCCTAATCCTTAGCTGCTACTTTTGCTCGGCGATTGCACATGTTTATCATTGAGCGTTACCCGTTTCCAGTTTGATGTCAACCCTGAGCGCGCCAGTGGCTTCGCCCAGCTCTCTCGCGGCGGTTTGCAGCACGCGTTCAATGTCTAGCGATTCGCGCATGCGGGTGGTGATTTCGCTAGTGAGTTGCTCGCGCGCGGCGCGGCGCTGGGTGTCTTGGTACAAGCGGGCGCTATCCAGCGCCAGGCCCAATTGCTCGGTCAATGCCTCGATCACTGCAACTTCCTCCGGCAACCATTCGTTGGCCTTGCTAAAACGCAGCGCGCCTATGACTTGGTCGCGCACCCTGAGCGGCACAGCGAGGGTTGCTTCTCCGGCAGCGCTTTGTTGCACGCTTTGCCCCGATTGCGCGGCCTGCGCCAGTTCGGGCCGCCATTCGCCTTGGGCCGGCGTGATGGCGCGTTGAGCATAACGGTAGCCTTGTTCTGGGCGCGCCTGGATCAATTGGCTCCAGGCCTGGCGAGTGAGTTCGCCATAGGCGCGGCGCGAGGCTTCTAGCGCGGCCTGGCTCTCGGCAAACAGGCGGGCGTTATCCAGCGCCACAGCCACCTGGTCGGCCATGACCTGCAGCATGTTGATTTCGTCTTGGTCGAAAACGCCCGCTTGGTCGCTCTGCACAGTCAGCGCGCCGATAACCTGGCCGCGTGAGCGCAAGGGTAGGGCGGCCTCTGAACGAGTGTCGGGCAATTCGGGTGTGCCCAGGCGCACGGCGTCTTGGCCCGCTTGCAAAGTCACGCGCGCCCGGGCATTGGCAATGCTCCAGCCGATCATCCCTTCGCCCACCTGGCGCTTGTGGCCGCGCTCAATCATCTTTTGGCCGGCAGAGCCTGTGCCGGCGCGCAATATGGCCCACTGGCCGCTTTCGTCCAGCAGGAACAAGCCCACATAGTACAAGCCGAATTGCTCGCGAATCAACTCGACCATCTGCCCAATCAATTGGGCGGGGTCCAAGATCGAAGCGGCAGCGCGGCTGACCTGGGTTGAAGCTTGCAAGTAATGCGAGCGGCGTTCCAGGTCTTGGGTGCGCTCGGCGACCGTGCTTTCCAGGCCGCGCAGTGTGTTGCCCAATTGCTCGGTCAGGGTGTTGAGCGTTGCGCCCAGTTGCTCCAACTCGTCGCCGGTGCGCAGCCTGGCCCGGGCGCTTTGGTCGCCGGCTAATTGTTGCCGGGCCACGTTGGCCAGGTGCCCCACGGGACGCACCACCACCAAGAGGATCAGCAGCCCCATAAGCCCAGAGGCTATCAGAATCAACACGGCCGATGTGACCAGGGTGGTGATTACGTTTTGCCGCAGGTCGGCCAGCGATTGGGTGCGCGGCGCCGAGATTTCCAAGATGCCAACCAGGCGATTGCCCGATGCCAGTAGCGGCGCAATCAACACCGCCATTTCCTGCCCGCCGGCAGAGACGCGAGTAATTTCCCACCTTTTGTTGCTCAGGACGCGGCGGTAAACGTCGCTTGAAATGGGCAAGCTGGCAGGCTTGGTGCTGGCGTAATAGAACAATTCTGGAATAGGCGGAGCAGGCGCGCCATCGCGCGGTTCTACTAGCCCGGCCTGCGCGGCGGCTGCCCGGTCGACCCATATTTTGTAATCGGCATTGTTCTTTGCTTTGAGGCTTTCCAGAAAAGCCAGGTCATAATCCATGCCAACTTCCGCCATCCCAATCATGGCGCCCTGTTTGAAAATGGGCGATACGCCTCGCATTCCTATGGTGGTGGCGCCAATCTCTATGCCGGTCGTCGTTTGCGGCAGTTCCATCACGGCTGCAACCGTGCGGCGATAACTGACATCGTCGCCGTATAGTTGAGGGTCGTGAATGCGGACAAAGACGGCGCCATCTGGCTCTTCGATGAGTAAATTGGTGATTTTGTAATCTATTTTCAGAATGTTGAACAGAGGTGTCAATAAACTCTGCAGCCCGGCGCGGTCATGAGCTAGAAAGAGCTGCTGCACATCGGGGCGATCAGCAAAGCCAATCGCCAGGGTGGCGGCAGTCCTTTCAATCGCCTGAGACGCGCTTTCATAATCCCCGTAATAGGTTTTGAGGTCTCTTTCTTCGGTCTCTTCTTCTCGCTGCAGACTGGCGCGGATGTTGATGGCGGTCTGAGCGCCGACAATGATGACAATAGCAATGGCGATAGCTAAAAGCAGTTTGAGCGCGACACTGGAGCGGCGTTGGCGAGTGTTCATGCTTCACCCCTCAGGCGTATTTCCACCTCGGTCAAGTTTAGCGATTGGCCGATTTCGCGTATCGCTGTTTGCAGCACGGCGTCTACATCCAGCGATTCGCGCATGCGGGCGGCCACTTGGCCGGTGATTTGCTCGCTGGCGGCGCGGCGCTGGGTGTCTTGGTAGAGCCGAGCGCTTTCTAGCGCCACCCCCAACTGTTCGGCCAAGGTTTCTAGTAGCGCCATTTCTTGTTCTGTCCACTGATCGTGGCTAGAGCCTTTGCGCAGGTCAACCGCGCCGATTACTTGGCCGCGCACCCGGATAGGGATGGCGAGCACTGGCCCGCCCTGGGTGGGGTCTGGCGGAGGGGTTATAATGCTTTGTCCCTGGCGCAGCGCTGCATCGGTTTCGGGTGGGGCGGCCTCTACAATGGGCAGCACCTGATCATTGGCATAGGTGTAGCCTTGGGCGAGGCCAGTGCGAAGCAAATTGGCCCACGCGGCGCGCCCCACCTCGCCATAAGCAAGCCGTTCTGCTTCCAACGCCGTCTGGCTTTCTGCCAGCAGCCGCGCGTTGTCCAAGGCGGTGGCAACCTGATCGGCCAAGGTCTGCAACGCGGCGACAGCATCTTGATCGAAAGCGCCGACCAGGCTGCTTTGCGCGCTTAGCGCGCCAATAACGCGACCCCGGGCCACGAGCGGCAGGGCGACCTCGGAGCGAGTTGCTGCCAGCAGAGAATGTCCAACGCGCTCGGTTTCGGTGCGCACATCCTGGCTGATTTGGCCCTGGTTTTGGGCAATGCATTTGCCAACCATCGAGCGCCCGCCGACCTCCAGGCGCAGCCCTTGCTCCGCCAAAACGCGGCCCGCCTCGTCGGTGCCAGCGCGATAGTCGGCCCAGCGGCCCGTTGCATCCAGCATAAAGATTGCCGAGTGGTACAGGTTGAATCGTTCTTGGATAGATTCGACCGCCTGGCGGAGCAACTGGTCAATGTTCAGAATAGAGGTGGTGGCGTGGCCGATCTGAGCCGCGGCCTGCAGGTAATTGGTGCGGCGCTCCAGGTCGCGGGTGCGCTCGGTTACCTGCTGCTCAAGTGTGGCTTTTAGGGCCTCTAGGGCGCGATTGGCTTCTATTTGGGCCTGCTCGTTGCGGCGGGCGCGCTCCAGCGCCTGGGCCAGGCTGTTGACCGCATAGTACAACAGCACTCCGCTAATAATAAAGACGGTGCCGTTTGCAAGCAAATCAAAGATAGGAGTTTCTTCTGAAGGAGACTTTATTATGCCCAGATATCCGGCATACCAAATGACAGAGATGGCTACAACGCTGAGAAAGATGGAGGCCAAGGCCGCTCGCCCGCCTAGCAGCAGGCTGGTGATGACGATGCACAAAATATACCCGATGGTAGTTGAATTGCTAATGCCGCCAAAAATGTAAAGCGCAAAAGTGATGATCGCAAACAACACCAGCACCAACAAGCTGCTGACGGTTCGAACCAGGCCGAGCCTCAACACAAAGCGCATGAGCAGGGTTGCTATCAGCACAATACCAAAGATGCCCAGGCTGGCCCAATCGCTTAGAAATGTGGCCCGTGATGTGATAAACATGAACAGCGCAGCAGCCAGCGAGGCGCCAAAAAAGACGTTCAGCATGGCATCGGTCAGCCTGGCCACGCGCGTTTTTTCTTCGTCTTCAAAGACGGGCGAGCTAAAAAAGCGTCTAATCCAGTCCATAGTTGTCAGCCTCTCGACTTGTCCTCGGGCAGCAAGCGGATATTCACCTGCGCCGCCGACGCGGCCTGGCCGAATTCGCGCGCGGCGGTTTGCAGCACCCGGTCAATATCCAGCGATTCGCGCATGCGGCCGGTCGCCGCGCCGATCAACCTTTCTTGCATGGCGCGGCGCTGGGTGTCTTGGTATAACCGCGCGCTTTCCAAAGCCACCACCGATTGCTCGGCCAATGTTTGTATCAGAGCAAGCTCTTCAGTTGTCCACTGACCGCTGCCAGCGCGCTTTTTCCCGTCAATCACGCCAATGACGCGGTTGCGCACTTTGATGGGGATAGCCACCGCGCTGGCGTCTTGGCTGCTTGTGACCTGGCCGCTTTCGAGCGCCGTTTTCGTGTGTGGCGCCCAAGCCTCTTCGGCCGGCGCAACGGCCTGGCGATCGCTGGCAAAGCCCAGCCCAGCCTGCGCGCGGAGCAGATCAGCCCACGATTGTCCAACCAACTCGCCATACGCGCGCCGCTCCACCTCGACGCTTTCTTCGACCTGCCGGAACAGGCGCGTGTTGTTGATGGCCGTGGCAACCTGGTCCGCCAAAGTTTGCAGCACAGTGATATCTTCTTGTGTAAAGGCTCCTGGCTCTTTGCTTTGCACATCCAACACGCCAATCACTTGGCCGCGGGCGCGCAAAGGCAGTGTGGCCTCTGAGCGTGTAAGGGGTAAATCGGGATTGTCAAAGAACGCTGCATCCTCGCCAGTGTCCAGCGCGATGCGCGGCTCGCCGCGCTGAGCGACATAGCCTACCATGCCCTCTTGCCCCACTCGCAGCCGGAACCCGCGCGCCACTAGACGTTGCCCGCCTTCGCTGGAAGCCGCCTTGAGTTCAGCCCATTCTTTCGCGCCATCTAGCAAAAAGATACCCGCCTGATAGAACCCGAATTGGCGGCTGATTGCGTTGACGACGCTACTAATCAATCCGCCCAACTCTAGCTCAGAGGTTGCTTCGCGCGCAATGGCGGCGGTGGTTTCCAGATAGCGCGCTCGGCGGGCCAGGTCGCGCGTGCGCTCTTGAACTGTCGCTTCCAACCCGGCACGTTGTTCTTCCAATTCAGCCGCGTAGCGGCGGGCGCGCAGGAGGGCCTCGTTCAAGCTGCGGGATGCCAGGTTGAGCAATCCCGCTGTGGCCGCCACAAACAGGCTCAGCGGCCCCCATTGTTCCAGGGGCGATCTGGCGAAGGGTGTAACGCGCAATATATTGGCGCTTTGGGCCAGGGCAATTCCGAGTCCGGCAACTATGCTCAGCCCGGCAAAGACTATTCCTCCCCGTCCGCCAAGCAGCAGGCCGGCTGCGATGACGACTATTACAAGACCCCAATAGGCCGAGGATTGCGTGCCGCCCAAAAAGACACACACAGCTACCATCAGGCTCCAAATGCTGGCCACGAACACTAGACTGGCGGCAAACAGATGGCCCCGCCGCATCAACCACAGCAAGCCAGCATTCCCAAGTACAAGCCCTCCTGCAAGAGGCAGAGACAGCACTGGGTTGGGCAGGAAGAGAAAGATGAGGGCAGCAGCAATGCCTATGGCGATAAAAATCCACAGTAGGGCGTTGAGCAAAGCCGCTACGCGCGTCTTTTCTTCGTCCTCAAAGACCGGCGGAGCCAGCAGCTGCCTGATGTTATGCCACATGGTCACGTCCTTTCTTGCGCCGGCTTGGCGTCGTCCGTCTCTGGTGTCGTCAGGCGAATCATCAGTGTGTCCAAATCGAGCGCCTGGCGGATCTCGCTCGCCGTCGTCTTGAGCACAGTTTCAATATTGAGCGACTCGCGGATGCGCAAAGTGACTTGGCCGACGAGTTGTTCTCGCGCCGCGCGGCGCTGGGTGTCTTGGTACAAGCGAGCGCTTTCCATCGCTACTCCCAGTTGCTCGGTCAATGTCTCCAGCAATGTTATCTCTTCGGACGTCCATTGGGCGGCGGGGTCGGGTTTGCGCAGCCTTACAACGCCCAGAACCTGATCGCGCACTTTGAGCGGTATAGCCAGGGTAGAATTATGGCCTTGAACTGTTTGGCCGCTTTGGCTGGCCTGGGTCACCGCTGGCTCTCGCGCGCCTTGGGGTTGATAGATGCCCTGAGCCGTGCACAGGTATCTTGGGGCGCCGGTTTGAGCCATTTGCATCCAAGCTTGGTATCCCATCTCGCCATAGGCCCGGCGAGCTGTTTCCAGGGCTGTTTCGCTTTCAGCAAACAAGCGGGCATTCTCCAATGCCACGGCTACTGCATCGGCCATAGCTTGTAATACTGCAATGCTGGCTTGATCAAAAGCATTGGGCTGGGCGCTTTGCACGGTGAACGCGCCCATGACCTGCCCGCGCGAGCGGAGGGGCAAGGCCGCCTCGGAGCGGGTCTCTGGCAGTTCAGAGGTCGCCAGGCGCATGGTGTCTTCGGCAGCCAACAGGGCGATGCGCGCCTGGGCATTGGCCACGCTCCAACCAATCATGCCCTCACCGATTTTGATCTTGTGCTTCCTCGCCAGCATTTTCTGCCCGGCAGAGCCTGTGCCGGCCCGCAGCACGGCCCATTCTCTTGCCTCATCTACCAGAAATAGCCCAACGTAATACAGGCTAAACCTATTGCGGATCAATTCCACGACCTGATGAATCAACTCGCTTGTGTCCAGGATGGATGAGGCGGCGCTGCTTACCTCGGCGGCGGCTTGCAGATAAGCCGAACGCTGCTGTAACTCGGCGGTGCGGCTGACAACGCGCTGCTCTAGCTCAAGATAAGAGCTTGATAATTGGGCTGCCATCTGGTTAAAAGCGCCTGCCAGCAAGCTCAGTTCGTCTGCGCCGGCGACAGGAATGGTGGTATTCAAGTTGCCCATGCGGAGCGCCTCTGCGCCCTCGCGCAATTCTGCTACCGGCTGGGTGATGCTGCGCGCGACGGCTATGATTAGCACCAGACTCAGGCCCAATATGACAACGTAACCCACGATGAGGAGGGTTAATCTGCCACTTGCCTTCCTTTCAAACGCGTCGTTGGCTTCCTGCACGCGAGTTTCGCTATCTCTGACGATTTGCTCGATTGTTTGGCCGATATTGCCACCGTTCGTGTAAGCCAGAAAAACAAGCCGGGTGGTTTCTGCGCTTTCGCCTTGTTTGCGCGCAGTTTCCACAGCGCGAACGATGGTCTGATATTCACCCAGCGCACTCAGCGCGTTGGTCACGGCCTCTTGTTGCTTTGGCTCTGTGATGAGTTCTTGGGCTTTGGTCAGGTGGTTGGTAGCTTCTGTAATGTCATTGAGCGACACTTGGGTGCTAGGCAAATAGTCTTGAAGATAACGCGCCAGGTTCACCCGCGAAGACTCGATGCGCACCGAGGCCAACAAAAGCTGGCGATCGGCAAAGGCCTCTTGATCGGTGACTATTTGCAAGCGCCCGATGACAAACAAGTGGTTGGCTATGCTCAAGGGGATAGTGAGGGCCAGCAATATCATCAATGCCAGAAAGCCCCAAACAATCCTTTGGCCCACTCGCAGCCGGCGCAAAAAACGGTTAATCATTGGCTTTTTACCTTACTTGGTTTGAGCTTTTTCCCAAAATTCATTTGTGAACACATCTTCGGGCTTGACAGCTCCCCCCAATATCTTGTAGAGCAACAAGGCGTCTACTGTGCGTTGAACGGCGGCCTGGTCGGTTTTGCCCAACGAGCTTCCCTTGACGCTGACCAACTTGGAGATTTCTTGCATCATGGCAAGTTGGTGTTGCTTGGTTTGCACACCGCTGGTATCGTACTTGAGCACGATGTCGGCCGCTTCTTCTGGATTATCTATGGCATATTGCCAACCCCGCAGGCTGGCGCGCAACATGCGTGTGCACAGATCGGGGTCTTGGGTCGTCATTTGGCGCGTGGTAAAGAGCGTGTCCCCTGGGAAATCCAAGCCATAAGCGGCATAATCAATGATATTCACATCTTGGGTTTTGAGGCCGCTTTCCAGCACCATGTGGTATTCGTTATAGATCATGGCCGAGGCCACATCCAGCTCGTCTTTGATAAAGGGGTCCATGCTCCAGCCTTGAGAAACCACCGTCAAGTCATCGGGGGCAATGCCTTCTTTGGCAATCAGGGCATTAAATTGCGCTTCCCAGCTTCCGAACCAAACGCCGACCTTTTTGCCCTTAAAGTCTTGAGGCTGCTTGATGCCAGAAGATTTTTTGGCAATGAGCAGCAGCCCATTTGCTTGTTGGATTTGCCCGATGCTAATGACGGGCTTGCCCGTTTGCACCGCCACGCTGAGATCGGCCAGCAGGGCGGTGCCAAAGTCGCGCGTCCCTGCCGCTACCAGATCAACCGGAACCAGGTCGGGGCCGCCGGGCTTGATGGTCAGGTCAATGCCCTCTTCTTTGTACCAGCCTTTTTCCAGGGCCACATAATAGCCGGCAAACTGGGCCTGGGTGACCCATTGCAACTGCAACGAAACTTGGCGGGGCGACGCAGTGGGTGACGCCGGCGCAGAGGCTGAACAGGCCGCCATCAAGCTACAAAGGAAAAGTATAGCTACAGTGCGACTAGTCCCCAGCTTTTTCATTTGATGCCTCCTTTTGTTAATGGTTATGATTTATGGTTATGATTTATGGTTACGATTATGGTTACGGGTTAGTTTGCCCTTGGATGGGTTGTTCTACATGATCGTCTTTGTCAGCGCCAGCGGCGAGCGCGGGATTTACGTCTACTTCCACTTCTGCCAGGTTCAGCGCATTGCGCATCTCGCTGATGGCCGTCTTTAATATGGTTTCCATGTCAAGCGTCTCGCGCACGCGAGCAGCGATGTCGCCGATCAACTTTTCTTGCGCGGCGCGGCGATGGGTGTCTTGATACAGGCGCGCGCTTTCCAGCGCCACACTCAACTGCTCGGTCAATATTTGGGTCAGCGCCACTTCGCCGGCGGTCCATTCGTTGGCGGGTTCGGCCTTGCAAAGCCGAACTGCTCCCAAGACGTTATCGCGAATTTTGATGGGAATAGTTATGGTTGCCTTGTCGGGCTGGATTGTTTGGCCGGTGCGAACAGCCTGGATCAGTTCGGGCTGCAGGGGATGGTCGGCGGCTTGAGCAGAGCCGTCCTGAACCGGCTGGCTGACAATTGCGCGCGCGCCCTGCGAATCGCACACATACCGCCGGTCGGCCTGGGTTTGTATTGTTTGCAGCCAGCCCTGGCGGCTGATTTCGCCGTAGGCGCGGCGCTCGGCCTCAAGCGCTGCCTGGCTTTCGGCAAATAGGCGGGCATTGTCTAGCGCCACTGCAACTTGATCGGCTATTATCTGCAATGCAGCCATTGTGTCTTGATCAAAGGTGCCCACCTGGATGCTTTGCGCGCTCAGCGCGCCAATCACCCGCCCACGCACAATGAGCGGCAGGGCAGCTTCAGAGCGAGTTTCTGTGGGGTGGGGATGGTCTAGCTGTTCGGATTCTGCGCGTGTGTCTTGGATCGCGCGGGCCTGGGCGTTTGCCGCGCACCAACCGATCATTGATTTTCCGCCAACTTGCAGGCGGGGCTTTTCTCCTAACAAGAGCCGCCCAATCTCGCCGGTGCCGGCGCGAAACTCGGCCCATTCGCCGCTATCATCCAGCATAAAGAGCGCCACGTGGTACAACTCAAAGCGTTCGCGGATCAGGTCTACCACCCGCTGGATGAGTTGCTCGGTGTTCAGGATGGACGTGACGGCGTTCCCCACTTGGGTAGAGGCTTCCAGGTGAGCAGTGCGCCGTTCCAGGTCACAGGTGCGTTCGGCCACGCGTTGTTCCAGCGAGGCGCGGATGGCTTCTAGTTCGCGGTTGGCTTGGTGCTGGGCTTGCTCGTTGCGGTGGGCGCGAGCCAGGCCGGCGTTGATGCTGCGCACGGCAAAATCGAGCAGCAGCACCGTCAAGCCAATCGTGAGGGTGAGGGTGATGGCGTCCATAAGCCCCACTGGTCCTTGGTCGAATGAATAAAGCCCCTGGACTTGGACGCCAAGGATTCCCAAGACAGACGCCCAGCAAAGCAGGCCAAAGGCGATGGCGCCCCAACCGCCCAATAACACGCCCGACAGGGCAATGACCAAAAAGTAGCCGGTCAGGATAGGGTCGCGCGCGCCTTCTCCACTAAATACCAGGTAGGTAATGACGGCCCACAACAAGGCCGATAAAAGAGTGCTGATGATTTTGATATGCCCGCGAAACAAGAGGCGGCGCAAGCCCAGAATGGCTGCGCTGATGAGGACGCCAAATATCAGGTTGGACACCACCTCGCTTGGCTCTAGCGGAATGACCACCACCGTCCCCAGCACAGTAGCCGCAAGGATGACTAACAACACAACGTTGAACAGACCTGCCACGCGGTTTTCAAACTCGTCTTCAAAAACAGGTGCGGCAAGAAAACGCCTAATCCTGGTAAGCATACTCTTTCTCTCTTGTTATTTTCTGCACACAAAGCTGGTAAAGTAGCCCAGATAGATTTTTTGGCTCTCAATGGGCGAAAACCCAGCTTTTTCCAAATCTAGGGCAAATTTCGGCCACTCAAACCCCACAGTTTTCTCTTTGTTGATCTCTCCTCCCAAAAGCACCCCGCCAGGTTTGAGAACCCGATGCGTTTCTTGGATTGCCTTGAGCCATTCTGGGACGTGGTGAAAGACGCCAAACGTGAATACGGCATCTATTTGATCAGCGTCCAGGTGGATGTTTGTGATATCCCCGACAAATACCTGGGCCGTCAATCCTCTCTGCTGCGCCAGTCTGACTTGCTGGGGCATAATATCAAAAGCGTACAGTTCTTTGGGCCGAAATTCTTGGGCAATGAGTTCGGTGCTGTAGCCAGAGCCGCAGCCGGCATCCAAGATCACTTGGCCGGCCAGGTCAATGTTATTTCTTTCGAGCTGCCCTTTGAGAACCCGGAATTCATAGTATTTCTGAAAGAGTTGCCTGATGCGGCTATTGACGACTCCTATCTGAACCGAACCCATTTCTGCGCTCATGCCTGATCCTCCATCTGAGGCGCATTATTCTTGGGCTGATTCTTGCGCATTACAAACATTGCCAAGGCGGGCAGGAGAATCGCCCCTCCGAACGCCAACAGAAACGAGTCTACCGTGGCCGAAAAGGCCCCCACCGCCGCGTAACCCGCCGAGATGCCCAGGTTGGAAAGTGTGGCCAAGAGCAAAAAGCGATAGAACGGCATCCGGCTCGTTCCAGCAAACAACACTGATGCTTCGGCCAAAACGGGCACCGGGCGAGAAACAATAATGACCCAATCGCCGATGCGGCGCTGCAAGTTTTCCAGCCGTTGCAGCTCGTCGTTGCCTACCAAGCGATCAGTCAGCGGCCGCCCGATTTTGAGGGCCAGCCAGAAACCGGCGGTGCAACTGATAGTCATGCCTGCCAAGGAAGTAAGTGTGCCGCCTACAAACCCCAGCATAAAGCCGGTGGTGGTGCTGACAAAGCTGGAGGGAATGGGCAGCAGTATGTCAACCGCCAGCAGCAGCCCCAAGACCAGCGCCACCCAGCCCGGCCTGGCAGCCGCCGAGTGGACGAAATCGTTGGTCCAACTTTCAATTTGCTCTCCGAACAAAAAGAACGGTATCAAGATAAGGGCCAAGACGAGCGCGCCCAACAGTAGCCAGCGAAGTATGGATTGCTTGAACATAAATCTCCTGTTATGTGCCTAACCATATTTCTGCTTCTGCCAATCCCAACGAGCGATAGAGTTCACGCGCGGCAGTTTCCAAGACTTGATCTATATCCAGCGATTCACGCATGTGGCTGGTGACTTCACCAATCAACTTTTCTTGGGCTGCGCTGCGCTGCGTATCTTGGTACAGCCGCGCGCTTTCCAGCGCCAGGCCCAGTTGCTCGGCCAGCGTTTCTAGCAGCGCGATTTCTTCGGGGTCCCATTCGGGGCCGGCGCTCTTGCGCACGTTAAGCACGCCAATCGTTTTCCCGCGCACTTGAATAGGTGTGGCAAAGGCGGGCCTGGCCTGCTCTCCATCGAGCGCAATGGTTGTCACACTGCGGCCTTTTTGGAGCGACGCGCGCATTTCTGGCCGCCAAACGTCGCCAATTGGGCGGACTTGTTCATCTGTGTAGCGATATCCGGCCAAAGAGCCGGAGCGCAGTAATTTAGCCCAGGCTTCGCGGCTGATTTCGCCATAAGCTCGGCGCTCTGCTTCCAGGGCCGCCTGGTTCTCTGCAAACAAGCGCGCATTGTCTAGGGCCACGGCCACCTGGTCGGCAATAGTTTGCAGGGCAGTGACGGCCTCCTGATCAAATTGCCCTGGCCGGTCGCCTTGAACGTTCAAAGCGCCAATGACTTTGCCGCGCGCTCTAAGCGGCAGAGTTGCTTCGGAGCGGGTATTGGGCAGCGCAGGATGATCCATGCGCACTGTCTCGGCGCGCGTATCCTGTGAAACACGCGCCTGGGCGTTGGCAATGCACCAGCCCGTCATAGATTGCCCCCCGATTTGCACGCGCAACTTTTCTTTTAGCAGTATTTGCCCTGCCTCCCCCGTGCCGGCGCGATATTCGGCCCACTGGCCTGTTTCATCTATCAGGAACAGCGCAGCGTGATAAAGCGAAAAACGCTCGCCGATCAGGTTGATGGCCTGTTGGATCAACTGCTGAGGGTCGAGGATGGACGAGGCGCTCCGCCCAATATCTGCTGCGGCTTGCATAAAAGCGGCGCGCTGCGTCAACGATTGCTGCGCTTGGGTCAATTCGGCGGTGCGCTCGGCCACTTGTTGTTCTAGCCTGTCCTGGTAGCGTTGCAGCTCGGCGGCCGTTTCGCGCGCCTGCCGTATGGCGCTCAGGTTGCGCGCCGTTAACCACGAATAGAGTCCCGAGATAGCAACGATTGGCACAAGCATGGCCTGGAACTGGAAACTTGCCACGGCCCAATTGCTGGGGTTGGGCGGCGTGAAAAGGCCACTCTCAGAGGCCATGTAAATGGCTGCCAAAAGGATGGCATTGCCCAAGCCAAATGCCAGGCTGGCTCGCGGCCCAAGAAGCGAGGGCGCGGCAAGGGTAGGGATGAGCACCATCAGCGGGATGGCGTTGCCGATGCCGGTCCATAGCACAGAACCAAAGACTATGGCTTCAAACCCCAACAAAAATGACCATGCGCCTAGCGTGGTTCGGCCTGTTCGAACCAACCCATACACAATTAGCCCGAACACCAGGCCAACTGCGGTTGCCACAATGCCAGCCGATACACTAGCGCTGCCCGATGCACTGCGCCGGATGGTTGCCACCACAGTGAACACCAGGCCGGTCGTGGACAAGGCTGTCAATCCCATCGCAAAGATGAGCAAAAATCGGCCTGCCCGCTGCTGGTCTGGGTCTTGGGCGCGAATGGTGAGCAGCCAGCGCCACCATGCCTTGGGTTGGGGTGATTGCTCCTGGTTCATGGCTGTTCCTCTTTCTCGGCAGTTGTCAGGCGAATGTTCACTTCGTGCGCTCCAAGCGCCTGCCCCACTTGGCGCGCGGCAGTTTGCAAGACTAGGTCTATATCCAACGTTTCGCGCATGCGAGCCGTGGCCTGGCTGGTCAATTTTTCGCGGGCGGCGCGGCGTTGGGTGTCTTGGTACAGCCGGGCGCTTTCCAGCGCCAGGCCAAGTTGCCCGGCCAGTTCTTCCAAAATGGCTATTTCTTCAGGCGTCCACATTCCTGCTTGGCTTGGCTTGCAAGTATCCAGCACGCCAATGACATTATCGCCCAGCCTGATGGGCACGGCCAGCGAATGTTGGTCGCTGGCGTGATCGCTCTGCACGGCGCGTTTTTCTTGCACGGCTTGTTCCATTTCAGGCCGCCAGATTCCCCCGGCGCCGGTCACGCTGCTCTCGTCACTGCGATAGCCCATGTCGGGCCGCGCTTGCAGCAATTCAGTCCAGGCTTTTTGGCTCAACTCGCCATAGGCGCGGCGGGCAGCCTCTAGAGCTTGTTGGCTCTGGGCAAACAAGCGGGCATTATCCAGCGCCACAGCCACCTGGTCAGCCATTGTTTGCAGCATTGCGATGGTATCTGGGTCAAAAGCGCTTGGCTGCGCGCTTTGCACGCTTAGCGCGCCAATAACTTTGCCGCGCGAGCGCAATGGCAAAGCTGCTTCAGAGCGCGTTTCGGGCAATTCGGCTGTTGCCAGACGGATAGTATCCTCGCCGGCTTCCAGGGCAATGCGCGCCTGAGCATTGGCAATACTCCATCCGATCATACCAGAGCCTATTTTGATTTTGTGCCCCCTCGCCAGCATTTTTTGCCCAGCCTCGCCCGTGCCGGCTTGCAGCACAGCCCATTCGCCTGCATCGTCTGCCATGAACAGCCCCACATAGTACAGGTCGAATCGCTCGCAAATCAAGTTGACAACCTGGCGAATCAGTTTGGCGCTTTCCAGAATAGAGGTGGCGGCGTGCCCAATTTCGGCGGAGGCTCGCGCTTGGCGGTTTCGGGTTTCCAGGTCTTTGGTGCGGGCTTGTAGTGCGTTGCGGCTTGTTTCCAGCTCGCGATTGGCTTCCGCCAGGGCGCGGGCATTGCGGCGGATGTATTCGTTCCCTTGGGCAATACTGCGCACCACAAAACGCAGCAGCAAGGACATCAGGCCCATGACCACCAGCAGCGCAATCAATTGGAAAGGTGGGGTAATTGCTTCCATGGGCACTGGAATGAGGTGCCCGATTTCGGCAAGATATGCGCCCACGGTGGCTGTGACGCACAAAAAGCCAAAGACGATAACTGCCCGCCCGCCCAAGAGCAAAGCGGCCAGCGCGATGACGATAAAGTAACCGGTGATGGTGAGATCTCGAACGCCGCGGTAGCCAAAAATGGAGAGCGTGACAAGTATCAGGAATGTGGTCGTCAGTATTGTGCTGACGATTTGCACATTGCCCCGGCGCGCCAAGAAGCGCAGCCCGGTGATGATAAAGGCCACGACCGCCGCAGCCGCCAGCGTGATGCCAAATTCGGAAGAAGCAAGCCCGGCAACCAAGAAAACGGTCAGGACCATGATTGCAAGGATAGCCAGCAAGATAATGTTGACCAGTCTGGCAACGCGCGTCTTTTCCTCATCTTCAAAAATCGGCGGCGCAAGCCATTGTTTCAAGCGTTCTATCATCGCATTTCCTTTTTCACTCTTTGGCCGGCTGGCGCAACAAATCTACCCCCAGCCATGCGGCCCAAATCGGAGCGAGCACAAAATACGCCGCTAGCCCTACCATCTCAAGCGGTCCGATTTTCACATCTCTCAACAGCATGAACGCGCCCAGCACCAGCGTGACCCAGCCCAGCGCCCGGCGTTCGCGGCGCAAAAATATCCCTAGGCCAACCCACCACACGCCGCCCAGGATCGGGTCGAGCGTCCCCCACACCCCGTTATAGATGGCGTCGGTGAAAGCAAGAAAGATTGCTTTGTGGGTCTCTGCGGTGGCCGCGGCGCTTTGCGCGTAGGCGTAGAGTTGATTCGGCAAAACGGCGCTCAACATGGCGGCCCCCATTGCCCCAAAAAACAAATAGCCCAGCCCAAACAGCGTCACCAGATTGACCCACAGCCGATTGTGCTCTTTTAACCAATTTCTCAAAACCAGCGCCACAGGTATCAACATCAGATAAAAACCTAGCATGTCCGCAATCATTGACCAGCGTGTTAGCTCGACTCCCAAGGGATGCGCCGCAACCAGTTCTACTCCATAGGCCATATTGCCGAACCCGGCTAAATCAAAATTGATGGCGGCCAGCGCCAGGCCCACGTTGGCAAAAGCCAGTGGCAGCGCCAAGATGGCCAACCAGGCTGCCATGCGTCGAAGGGGGACATTGTTTTCCATAGCCCAAATTCATCCTTTTTCGTAACTACTCAGCCATAGCTCATTTTTTTTACCACAAAGGGCACAAAGTACACAAAGGAAATCTACTGTGTTCTTGGTGTCCTTAGTGGTGAGATAAATGCACATGCCTGAGCAGTTACCCTTTTTCATTCTCGTTACCGTCTTTGCGCGCGCGCGTCTGGGGCAGCAGGCGAATCACAACTTCGGGCAGTTCCAGCGATTGGCGAATCTCTTGTGCGGCGGTTTTTAGCATACTCTCGATATCTAGGGTCTCGCGCACGCGGGCGCTGACTTGGCCGATCAGTTTTTCGCGGGCGGCGCGACGTTGGGTATCTTGGTACAGCCGCGCGCTTTCCAGCGCCACACTCATCTGATCGGTCAGTGTTCCCAGCAGCGCCATTTCTTGGGCTGTCCACTCGCTGGCATTAGCCGGCTTGCGGGCCTCAACCACCCCAATTACCTGGTCGCGCACCCTGATCGGCATGGCCACAGCGTTGTCTTTTGGCGCGGGCGCGATTTGGCCGGTTTGGAGCGCCGCTTGGGTGTGAGGCGGACGGGCAGAGTCAGCCTGCTCAGGTATCACTTCGGTTTTGGTTTTGCGCAAGCCCAGGCTGGGGAGGGTGTGCAGCAATTCTGCCCATGCCTGGCGGCTCAACTGGCCATAGGCTCGGCGGGTTGTCTCTAGCGCGGCCTGGCTTTCGGCAAGCAAGCGCGCGTTATCGAGCGACACGGCGATTTGATCGGCCATGGCCTGCACCACGGCAATGGCTTCTGAATCAAAGGCGCCGGGTTGGGCGCTTTGCACTGTCAGCACACCGAGCACATGGCCACGCGAACGCAAGGGAATGGCCGCTTCTGAGCGCGTCTCGGGCAGCTCGGGCGTGGCCAGGCGCACGGCATCTTGGCCGGCTTCCAGCGCCACCCGCGCTTGGGCATTGGCGGCGCTCCAACCCACCATGCCTTCGCCTACCTTGCGGCGGTGGCCGCGCGCCAGCATGGCTTGGCCGGCTGTGCCGGTGCCGGCGCGCAGCACAGCCCATTCTTCGGCTTTGTCTATCAAAAAGAGCCCCACATAGTATAGGCCAAACTGCTCGCGGATCAACTCGACCACTTGGGTGATCAGGCGGTCGGTTTCCAGAATTGAGCTGGCGGCGCTGGCAACTTGGGCCGAGGCCTGCAAGTAGGTCGAGCGGCGTTCTAGGTCGGCGGTGCGTTCGGCCACGCGTTGTTCCAGGCTGGTCACCAACTCGCCTAGTTGGTCGGCCATCGCATTGAATGTGTTGCCCAACCGTCCCAATTCGTCTCGGCTTGTGATTTGCACGCGAACATCTTCCCCGCCGTGTCCTAGTTTTTCCGCTGCTCGGGTCAGTTGCGCCAATGGGCGGATCACCGTTTGGTTGATCAGCAGGCTCACAATCAAGCCTATGGCAAGAGCAATAATTCCGCCCCAGAGGATAGAGACGTTACGGCTCGACGCGAGAATATCCAAGGCCCACGCGCGCGGCAGAGCGATTTGCACTGCCCCAATGACCTGGCCTGAGTAATCATAGAGCGGCCCCACCTGCACGGCATACGGCACCCCATCGAGGGTGATGCGTTCAATGGTGGTCTCGTCGCGCAACGCAGCGGTGAGCAGGCTGGCTGACGCCTCGATCGGCAGGCTGGTTCTGGTCACCAACTCTAGACCGGGCACCCGCGTCTGAGCCAGCGGTTTGATCGGGCTCAGCGTGGCGCGTTCGGCGGCGGCTTGCGTCAAATAGATGGCGGCATCCATGTGTTTGTGGTCCGCTTTGAATTGCTCCAGAAACTTTTGGCCCAGGTTCAGGCCTACTTCTACTGAACCAACGTATTTGCCTGCGGCTGCTACCGGCACAGCGCCGCGCAGGCCCAAGCCCGACCGCCCAATTTCCAGGCCCATTTGGGGCGACTTGTCGGTATTGACGCGGGCAAGCATCTGTCGAGCATTGGCCAGGTCATCGCCGAACGCCAGCCGGTTGTGCATTCGCAGAAAAGCAACCGCCGGCGGTGTATAGAATGTCATTTCAGGGATGTCATAGCTGTGATTCAATTCGCGGTACAGCGGCTCGACGAGGCTATACAGATCGTCTCGCCGCCCTTCCGCCAGCGCCGTTGACACGCCGGGCATGTCAGATACAGAAACAGCCAGCGCCTGCGCCATGCGCTGCTGGTCGGCCATGCGGGCATAGAACCCGGCGTTTGCCTGAGACAGCTCCGCGTCCTCACGCTGGACGATCAGAACGGTCTGGCTGCTGAGGTTGATCAGCACCAGCGCTCCCACCGCCAGCACAATGCCGAACAGCACCGGCGCGAGCAGCCGTCGAGTGATGGTCATGCTCAGACCTCCTACTTGTTGATGGCCTGTACCAGATCCATCAAGTCCTTGCCAATCGTTGGCTCGTATTCTGCATAGACGGGCGCCATCAGGTCGCGGAACGCTTCAAGTTGACCCGGCGTCAATTCGGCCACCGTCATCCCTTTTTCTTTGAGCAAGTCTACTTTGGTTGCGGCAGATTCACGGTTCAATTGGATCTGATAGGCCGAAGCTTCAATGGCTGCCTGGCGCAGAATGTCTTGGGTCTGCTTGTCCAGACTGTTATAGAGATCCTGATTGATACCCATGATAAGGGCATCGTAGGAATAGTTCCAAAGCGTGATATGCTTTTGAACGTCATAGAGCTTGCTGGAAGCAATAATGTCAACCGGATTTTCCTGGCCGTCCACGACGTTTTCTTGAAGCGCTTTGTAAACAGCCGCAAAGTTCATGGTCTGCGGCTCGGCGCCCAACGTTTTAAAGACGGTGATATACATTGGCGCGCTTGGCACTCTGATTTTTAGCCCTTGCAAGTCTGCCGGCGTTTGAATGGCTCGTTTCGAGTTTGTGATCTGGCGAAAGCCGTTTTCTCCATAGGCTAATCCGACGATTCCATGCGACGGCGTCAGATCAAAGAGCGTCTTTCCAGCTGGACCGCTGAGAAACGTGTCTACGTCCTCGTAGCGGCCAAAGACCCACGGCAAAGAAATAACAAAGAACTTGCTGTCCAGGTTGGCATACAGTAGCGTCGAATGATAGGTCAAATCAATCTGGCCGTTCCCTAGCATTTCTAGCTCTTTGACCTGGTTGCCGCCTGCCAATTGAGCGTCGGGATAGACGGTGATAATTATCTTGCGCCGCGTGCGCTCTGACACCAGATCGGCGAATTTTACCGCCCCCTTGTACCACGATGATTCGATGCTTGTCACGACGCTAAACTTGAGTTGCCGCGCCGGTTGCTGCGGGGCAGCGCAGCCTACAAGCGCCCCCACCACCAATAGTGTCACTATGATGAGCGAACAACGAACAATGGAAAACCGATGCGATTGGCTAGACATCATAACCTCCTGTTTGTATTCACTGGTTTTGCTCAAACATGCTTTTTGCTATACAACTTGTCCTTTTAATTCAGGCGCGGTCTCTTCTATCGCCAGGTGAATGGCAAGTTCTTCCAACCCCAAGGCGGCGTATATTTCATCCAGGGCCGTTCTGAGCACGATGTCCAGGTCCAGTGATTCGCGCATGCGGGCTGTGGCCTGGCTAACTAGTTGTTCTTGGGTGGCCAGGCGTTGCGATTGCTCAAACAGTCGGGCGCTCTCCATGGCCTGGGCGGCTTGGTCGGCTATGGCGGCCAGCAACTCGGCGTCTAGTGAGGGCTGGCCGACTTGCTGGCTGGCTGGTTCGACCAGAAGGCTGCCAATGGTCTGCCCGCGCACTTGCAGGGGCACACGGATAATATTGGATTGGGGCAAGGTTTCGGCTATCGTTTCGGGCGTCAATGGCTGCATGTTGGCGCTGTGAAACTCGGCAAAGCTGGCGGGCTGGGTGCCCAGAAAAGCCTGCCAGCCTTGCTGCGAGAGCAGGCGGTTTGCCAGCTCTAGTTCTTTTAGGCTGGCTTGCGCCTGCTGGAACAGCCGGGCATTTTCCAGCGCCACGGCAACCTGGTCGGCCATAGATTGCAAAACTGCGGCGCTGGCCTGGTCAAAAGCAGCCGCCTGGGTAGATTGAACATCCAGCGCCCCAATG
Source organism: Thermoflexales bacterium (assembly GCA_041740315.1). Lineage (GTDB taxonomy): Bacteria > Chloroflexota > Anaerolineae > Fen-1058 > Fen-1058 > JBGSMF01. The sequence continues at coordinate 9,588 of JBGSMF010000224.1, read as the reverse complement.
ACTCGATCGCCCACTACCAGGGGCAGGGCGATTTCCGAGCGGGTGTGCGGCAAAAGTGGGTTGTCAAAGCGCACAGCTTCCTGGCCCACATCCAGCGCAATGCGGGCCTGGCGCTTGTTGATAGCCGCGCCCACCATAGATTGGCCGTCGACTTGCAGCTTGTGCCCGCGTTCTTTAAGGGTTTGCCCGGCTTGGCCGGTGGCTTCGCGCAACACGGCAAATTCGCCCATTTCATCCAGCGTAAACACGGCAGCGTAATAAAAGCCAAAGCGGTCAGTGATCAAGTTGATCATCTGCCGCAAGAGTTGACTGGGCTCCAGCACAGATGTGACGGCGCGGGCCACATCGGCGCTGGCTTGCAATTGCGCTGTGCGCGCAGCCACTTGTTGCTCCAGATCGGTGTACGATTGCTGCAACCTGGTGGTCATTTCGTTAAAAGCCTGGCCCAGCGTGCCCAGTTCATCCCGGCTGTGAGCGGGCACGGTTACATCCAAATGCCCGGCGCTGACGCGCTGGGCGGCCTGGGCCAATTGTCGCAGCGGCAAAATCAGTAGATTGGTGGCGTAAGCCGAGGCGATGATGATAATGAGCAGGCTGATCACCAGGGTGGCTATCCCTAGCTGGATGATGCTGGTAACAGGCGACAAGGCTTCGGATTGTTCTTGGTGTATGACAATCATCCACTCGAGATCGTTGATGGCAGACCAGTTCTCTGAGCGCACAGGCGCCAGGCCAACCACCAGGTTGCTCCCGCCAATGCGGCCCGAAACCCAACTCGATTCTAGCGCGGCCACACGTTCACGCAGCGACTCGTCAATCTGATTGTAGCGGCCAGATGGATCGGTGATTACGGCAGCCTCTTGGTTCACAAGTGTAGCGTTCCCTTTTCCCGCCTGTTGTGCTTGCACACCTGATTGGATTTGGGCAACCAGTTCCTCGATGGGCGTAAAGCGGTAGAGCGCGTAAATTACGCCGTCAAAACGCCCTGAAGGCGGGTCAACAATTGGAGTGGCAATTGCGATAGCGCGTTGATTGCTGGCAATGTCGGTAAAGGGTTGGCTGACCCATGTCCCGCCTAGGCCGTTGTTATAGGCTGCTTGCCACCAGACTTGGTCGCCGGCATAATAGTGCAGCGGCTTGCCCCCCCCGGCTCCTACTATTGTTCCCACCACTGCCCCATAATGATCAGTAACTTCGATGCGAATGATGGCGCCAAATTTATTTGCAAACCTGTTCATCTCGGCCGTGGGCGGCGTCCGATAGATAGCTTGCACTTGCAGGCTGTTTTCGTCGAGGGTGGCCCATTGGGCATCGAGCTCGCGCAATTGCTGGCGAATAGAGTCGTCGTCGCCGGTGTAGGTTGAATTTTCCAAGATAACGTATTGGTTGATGACAGGATTGAGCGCCAGAGATCGCGCCAGGTTAATCTGCTCGGCCAGCGCGTCGCCCAGGTGCTGGCCTTCGGCCTCGGCGCGGCTTTGCAAGTTGAGGCCGATTGCTTGGGTCAAGGCCTGCGCGGCGGTCAACGAGCTAACCAGCGTGAGCAGCAGCGCGACCAAGAAGGCAATCATTGCCGCACCCAGCGTCAGCTTGAATCGAATGGGCAGGTTTGCCACAACGTTGGCTAATCTTGAAACCAAGTTAAAAGACCGAGAATCATTCACCGTCATTAGTCCCTCGCTCTCACGACAATGGATTCTGCTCATCTGGCAAGTGCAATTGCACGGCCACCCGGGCAGCATTCATTGCCTGCCCCACTTCGCGGGCAGTGTTATTGAGCACTTGTTCAAGCGTCAACCCAGAGCGCACGCGGGCTGTCACCATGCTCAACAATTGTTCGCGGGCGGCCCGCTGGCGCGCATCTTCTACCAGGCGCACATTTTCCAAGGCAATGCCGGCCCGCTCGGCCACCCGTTCGGCCAAGGCGATTTCGTCGGGCTGCCACTCGCCGGCTTGTTCTGGACGGTGAAAGCCGATAGCGCCGATGGGAATGCCGCGCAGTTTGATTGGCACTGCCAACAAATGCTGCGCTTCGGCCCCTTGTGCGCCGCGGGCGCTGACAGACTGCCCCTCAGCTTTGGCCTGGGCAAACAGAGTTTGCCAGGCTTGCTCGGGCAGTTGCAATCCACCGGCCTGGTAGCGGTTGATGCCCGGTTGGGCCCGGATAAATTGCTGCCAGGCATCGGCCGTCATCGAACGATATACGCCGGTCAATTCTTCCAGGCTGGCTTGGGTTTGGGCAAAGAGCCGGGCGTTTTGCAGGCCCACCGTCAACTGATCGGCCAGGGTGCGCAGCACGCCGATTTGCTCTTGGGCCGGCGGTTGGGCGCTGCTAGAGTGTATATCCAGAACGGCCAGCAGGTCTTGGCCCGCTTGCAAGGGCAGCGCCACCCGCCATTGGCTCTTGGGCAGTTGCGGCATGGCCTGGATCACGCGTGTGGCAGCGCTGGCGGCAGCGGGGTTCTGGGCAGCCTGGGCAACTGGCTCTCTGGCGTTGGTTGCCAGCTGGTATTTTTCTTGGATCATCTGGCGGCCCCCCTCTGAAGAGGCGGCGCGCAAGACCAGGCTTTTTCGCTGGGCATCTGGCAAGAATATTCCCACATGGTAGAGGCGGAATCGCTCTCCAATCAGGCCCACAAAGCGGTCAATCAATTCTTGCTCGTTGGTGAGAGCCGCAAGTTGCTGGGACACCTCGGCTGCAATCGAGAGCGCCTCGCTCCGTTCGGCCAACAGGCGGGTGGTTTCTTCTTGCTCCTGCGCTTGCCGGCGCAGCCGGGTAGAGCTTTCGGCCAATTGCTGCGTGGCCGCGCGCTCTGCGTCCAGCGTTTTTTCGTGAAAGCGGATAAAGCGCCACAGCAATATTGAAATAGGCGCTAACATCATGGCAACATTTAACCCGGCGTCTGTCCATTCTGCCAAGTCGGTAGGATTGCTCCTAAAGACCAGCATCTTGTCCATCTCGCCGAAATGCGCCAGCAGCAAAAAGGTGATATAAATCGCCATGCTGAGCATAGTGGTCGCCAGTCCAGACTTGACGCCGATCAAGACGAACGTCATGACCGGCAAGGCCAGAATGTAGACTCTGCCATCGCCTGCCAGGCCGCCTCGCATAAAGGCCAGAGTCCCTGCAGCGTAGGCAATGAGCACTGCCACCCAAACACGCGCACTTGTGCCCAGCGAACGAAAGATAGCCAGCACTATGATGAGCAGGTAGCACCCTACAAAAATCAGCGCGCCAGTCAGTTGCTGCGAGGGGGCCTGAAGCGCGTTATAAATGACGTATAAAATTGGCAGCAAAGCGCCCACTGCAATTGTATTCAGCAAGGTGTTGAGCGCGTTGGTGCGCCAGGCTTGTAATTCAGACTGGCTTGGGCTGCTTGTATCTAGGGCTTGATGTGTTCCCATGGCTTTACCTCACTAGGGCCTCTGCTCGGCGTGTGGCTCTGGCGCCAACTCTATGAAAGTGGCGGTAGCCTGAAGCGCCTGCTGCAATTCTTCGGCGGCGCTGCGCAGCACGGTTTCAACATCCATTGCCCGGCTGACGCGGTCGCCGACGACGCGCAGGGTGGCCTCTTCTTTAGCTTGCCGGCTGGTGACATCGAGCAGGCTGGCGCGTTCTAGCGTCACAGCGGCCTGGTCGCTCAGCATTTCGTACAGGCGCATGGCCGTATCGGCAAAGGGTCCGGCCGTGTTGCGCAGAACCACCACCTGGCCGATAACCTTGTCTTTGGTTTGCAGCGGGATATTGACCAGGGCGCGCACGTCGGTGGCTTCGTACACCTGGCGCGATTGCTCTGGCAGGCTTTCATCTTCTCTAACATCGGGCACGGCCCAAAACTTGCTGACCATTTCAAAGGGAAAGGGGCTTTGGCTCATGGGCAGCCGCAAACCGGGCCGGAACATTGGGGCGCGGTCGCGCCGCCACGCGCCCAGGTAGAGCAGCGCTTCCGGTTCGCCGGTATGGCTAAACTCGAACTGGACCACCACGCAGCCATCGGCGCCAGTAGAAGCCACGCTGGCAATGATGGCGTTGGCTACTTCAATGGGGGTGGTGGTGGTAGCCAGGCGGCGGCTGGCCTCGTAGAGGGTTTCGGCCTTGCCCAGTGTTGTTTGGGTCTCTTGAAACCGCAGTGCGTTCTGTAGCGCCGCAGCTAGTTGATCGGCCAGGGCTTGCAGAATAGTAATGTCTTGTTCACTAAAGGCATTTTCTTGCAGACTCTGCGCACCCAGCACGCCAATAAGCTTGTTGCCAGCCAGGAGGGGCAAGGTAATTTCCGAACGCGTGTCTGGAAGCAGCGGGTCCGCCACGCGGATGGTTTCCTGGCTGGCTTGTTGCACAATGCGGGCTTGGCGGTTGGCGCTTGTCCAGCCCACCATAGATTGGCTGCCGACGCCCAGCTTGTATCTGCCTTCTACCATGCGCTGGCCTGCTTCGCCGCGACCGGCGCGCAGCACCAGTTCTTGGCCCTCTGTATCCAACAAGTAAATGCCGGCAAAATAGTAGCCAAAGCGTTCGCAGATCAGGTCTACTGCTTGCTGCATCAGTTCGTTAGGGTTTAGGCTGGCGCCGGCGGCGCGCCCCAGGTCGAACAATGTTTGCATTTGCATAGAGCGGCGCGCCAGGTCCTCATTGCTTTCCTTTAATTGCGCCGCCGTAGCCGCCAGTTCTTGCGTTCGTTCTTCCACTTTGCGCTCTAGCTCGGTAGTCAGTTCGCGCAGCGGGTTGAGGAACTGCTGGCGGACCACAGCATAACCTATGATGCCAATGCTGAACGCCGCTGTGACGGAGGTGATTGGAAGTCCAGAAAAGAATATGCGAAGAATCAAGCCGCCCAGCAGCACGCCTACACCTAGAGGGAAAAAGCCCGATAGTTGACGGCGGTTTTGCAAGAACAAGGCCAAACACCAGATAAGGTAGACGGCAACGATACTGCCGCTGGCATATCCCCAAGCGCCAAGTTTAAAATCTACAACGCCGTACTTGGTGTCCGTCCATACATTGGCGACCAAAGAGTTGCGTAGGGGTGTAAAAAGTAGTGACACAATAAGCAAAAGGACGCCTATTGCCCCAAATAGATCGGTCCATCTGCTGCGGCGGTTGATGTAGAGGACGGTGAAAAAGAACAAGCATACCGACATAACGCCAAAACTAAAGGCGCTTTGTTCTTGCCAAAGCTTAGAGGCGCTGTCGTTATTCATCGCCTCGGTTATGACGACAATAGGGCGCATGGCGGCCCACGCCGCGCCCGCCAGGGCAAATAGGCCAAAGAAAATATTGACTGCCCGTTTTGCGTCAGCGCCGAGCACGACCAATACAAGCGCTGTGGCGATCACCGCAGAAATGGCGGAGGCGACGATATCTAGCCAAGAAAGCCATGTCATAGGCCAGGCTCCTTTTTGTCGGTTTCAACCTTGCGGCTGGTGGCCAGGCTGAAACTGAATGTGATTGCGCCTTCGTACTGTTCCACGCGCAGGCGCGCGTCGTGCAGCTCGATCAAGCGGCGCGACAGGGCCAGGCTAATGCCCTGGCTGCCTTCTGTGCTATCCAACTCGACTGGCGCATTGACCACAAATTGCACATGGTCTTTGTCGCTTGTCACACACAGCCGAATGATCCCTTCGTGGCTTTTTTCGGCGGCTGTCACCACCAGGTTGGTCAATACCTGCCGCAAGCGGTCGGCGTCGGCCAGTAGAATGGGCAGGGCCTGTTCCGCTTGAATGTCTAGCTGCAACTGTGGGTTGACCAAGGCGGAAGGCAGGGTTGTCCGCAAGTCGCTGATCAGGTCATCCAAATTGACTTGGGCCGGGTTGATGTCAATAGCGCCTACTTCTAGGTTGGCCAATTCCAGAATGTCGTTGAGCAGTTGTTGCAGTTGCTGGCCGCTTTGGTGGATGGCTGCCAAATCCTTGGCCTGCAGCTCGGTGAGCGGCCCATCTAGCCCCTTGAGCAAGATTTGCGAAAAGCCGATGACGTTGTTCAGATAGGTTGCCAACTGGTGCGACATGCGGGCCAGGAATTGCCCCCGCAGCCGGTCTACCTCGCGCATTTCATCGGCGATGGCGTGTTCTCGGCCGTAGGCGCGCGCATTTTCAACCGCCACCGTCAACTGGCCGGCCAATGCCTGCAAGACCTGTTGGTCCGACTCGCTAAAGCCTATTGGGTCATAACTGGTCAAGTCTAGCGCTCCAATCACCCGTTTGCCCAAGATTAACGGCAGCACCAACTGCTGGCACTGGCTGCCGTCTTGATCGGCTGTTTTAGTGCACGCAACCGGCAGCCCGTGCAAAACCACCTGGCTCACCGGGTGCGTGCCGCCTGCGTGCAGTTGTCTTTCATAGTCGGGCACAGCTCGCCCGGCGCTTTCGCGCAAAAAAGCTATACGGCGCGAGCTGTCTAGCAGGTAAATCCCGACATGATCGAGTTGAAACGCATCACGTATGAGATGTGACGCTTTGTCCAATAATGTGTCCAAATCCAGAATAGAAGTGGTGATGCGGCCCACCTCGGCGCTGATAGACAGTTGCCAGGCGTGGTATTGAATCTGCTCTTTGGCGGCCTGCAACTCACTGGTGCGCTCGGCTACTTTTCTTTCCAGCCCGGCGTATAATTCGCCCAGGTCGGCGGCCATTTTATTGAACACGTGCGCCAAAATGCCAATCTCGTCTCGCCGGTCAATTACCACCCGCTGCGATAGATCGCCTTCGGCCATGCGCAGAGCTACTTCGCTCAGGCGCACAATGGGGCGTGTCACCTGGCGTGTCACCACGGCGGCGATGATGGCGGTCAGCAGTGACACAGCCAAGATGGCGGCAATCAACCCGGCTGCAAAGCGGTCACTGACTGTCACAACGCTGGTTTGGTCCTGCTCGGCTACCACCGCACAGCCAATATCATCCAGCCAGTGATATGCTCCTAGCACGGCCACGCCGGCATAATTGGTGTACAGTCCTTGCCCATCTTTCATGGCGCGATAAGGCTGGATCGAAAGCTTGGCCGCCTCCAGCATGCGAAGCGCCTCTAGCGTGGGGGGCGTATCCATAGGCTCGCCGCTCAGAGAAAAAACCTTGCCACTCTGGCTGGCAAAGTACAGCCGCTCGGTGCTGGCTGGATTGTTCAATAGTTTGCTAGTAAAGAACCGTTCTGGCATTTTGGCTACGCCCACCAGATAAAAGTTTACTTTGCCGGCAAGGTTAATAGGTTGGGTGATGACAAAGCGCGCTTTGCCATCCGAGTGCACTGTAAACTTGATTGCCTGGGGGAAACGCTCCTGGGCAGGTAAAATCTGGTCTGCTTGCCAGTTTGAGCTATTCCCTGCAATAGGCCACATCTGGCCTGACTGTGTATTGTATAGCCAAACAGATTCCAAGTCCTGCGATTGTGATATTGTGATAGGCAGCCTGCCAGTTGGTATGTTAGTTGTGGAAGGATGCTCTTCAAACCAGGTGATGAGTTCGTTGATGATTGGGCTGTTGGCAATCAACGCCAGGCTAAACACTCTCCCTTCGGCCCAATCCTCCAGTTGAGCCACGGTCAGATTGGCCACCAATGCCAAGCGGTCGAGCACACGTTGTTGTTGGTCAATGCGTACCTGATCAAAGGCCAGGTAGCCTACCAGGCTGAGGGGGCCGATGGCCAATATTAGAAATGCAGTGAGCAAAGTGCGCCCCAGGCCGCCACGCATCCCTGCCTGCGGCACGCGTTGCCGGGCCGGAGCGATGGAGGGGGATGGCTTGGACTGTGTTATGCTTGAGACTGCCACAGTTACTGCCGTCCTGTGCAGGTGGGTTGCATGTATTCAACCTCAACTCACCTGCTTGCCCATATGCTTTCGCCAGCTAGAATATGCCGGATCTGTTCTGGGAACACGTCTGGATCGAGCGGCTTGGCGATAAAGCCATCAAAGCCCGATTTGCGAGCGCGTTCCATCGAGTCGGCGCCTGAATCGGCCGTGACGGCGACGATGCGGGTTTGAGACATGCGCGGGTCGGCGCGCAATCGGGCCAGCACGGCATAGCCGTCTTCATCTGGAATGTGAATATCAAGCAACACCAGATCTACCCGCGGCATCGAGTCTGCAAATTCCAGCACCTGCCAACCCGAGGCTTTCCACTGGCATTGCTTGACGCCTAAAAAAGCCAGCAGGCGCGCCACCAAAACAAAATTCTGCAAATTGTCCTCGACAACCAGGACATGTGCATCGTGGGGGTCAATGGAGACGGGTTTGTTTTGAGCAGATTTGTTCATACCCTTACACTCCCTTTAAAAAACGCGCAATGTCTAGTGGTAGCTGATCTACATCTACGGGCTTTTGAATGTATCCATCGCAGCCTGCCGCCAAGGTTTTTTCGCGGTCGCCTTTCATCACATTGGCTGTCATGGCGATGACAGGCACGCAAGCGATGTGTTCCAACTTTTTCAAAAGGCCGGTTAATTCATAGCCATCAATCCCCGGCAGGTTGATATCCATCAGTATCAGATCGGGGGTCATGTGCTCGGCCCTTTCCAGTCCCTGGGGGCCATCTACGGCTTCTATAACCGTATAGCCCTCTGCTTCCAGGATGCGGCGTATCAACATTCGGTTGCCTGGATTATCCTCGATATAGAGTATGGTTTCACCCGCCATAGATTTGCTCCAAGTCTAAGGATTGGAAATTAAATAACTTGCCCACAGTGACGCCGAAATACGGGCAAAACGAGCTATAGATGAGCAAGTTATTTAATCCTTAGTCCTAAGTTACAGTTGCGTCGGCTTGTGTATACAAAATGCGCGCCACCTCTTGTGCAGTGCGCCGGCTGTACTGCAGTATGCGCCCAATGCGCGTGGATGGCTGATCTCGGCCAAAGGTGATGACGAGATAGATCCCTTCGCCAACCTTGGCCGAATAGATGTCGTGCGTGCGGCCTTGATGATAGCTAAAGTTGAACGTGCTGTCGTCAATATCGGGGGGCGAGGTCCATTGTTCGAGGCTGGGCAACTGGTTCCCAACCTGTGTGATAATATTGCCCTGCGCTTCTGCCAGGCACACACTTTGCGCGCCCGAGTCTTGCAGCAGGTTGGCCAGCCGCCGCTGGGCAGATTCTAGTTGCCAGCTTTGCCAGTTTGGTCCCGCGGGGGGCAAGGGGTGACCACTGTTGGATAGGGGTTCCTGCAATGCGTTTGCCACGGCCAATACAAACTCCTCGAAAGCAAATGGTTTACGAAAATAGCGGGCAGACTCTAGTTGGCGGATGTGCGCTTCAGTTGTGGTAGAGCTCTGTCCACTCACCAAAATCGCTGGCAATCTCGGCTTGATTTCACGCAGCCGGCTTAACAATTCTACACCATCCATCCCAACCAAGCAAATGTCTGTGACGAGCAAGTCAAACGGCTTGAGCTGGAACGCTTCTAGCGCGGCTTCGGGGGTAGAGGCGCACACCAGCTCGGCCTCTAGGCCGGCCACAGCCAAGCTTTCACGCAAAAATAGCAAAGTACGCTGCTCGTCATCAACAATCAAAATCCGTTTGCTGGCCATAGCCTTCTCCTGCAGTCTAGCAGGCCGTTCGTAGTGCGCGCTTTTGCGCGCGAAAGCGCGCCCGACGAACCGCCC
>JBGSMF010000223.1:0-7300 GCA_041740315.1 Thermoflexales bacterium | reverse complement strand
CGAGGTGCGGCGCTGGCTGCGCCAGCTATACCGGCTGCTGCGCCGCCCGCCGCGAAAGAGCCGCCGGATGCCATCTCCCAAAACGCTGGCCAATATGATGGCTACTACCATTGCCGCAACCAGCATGCCTAGTAGCAGCACGAGGTTTGTTTCGTCAGTGGACATTTTTTGATTTGCGCTTCCCTAACACAAATGGAATCGGCGCAATGAGAAGCAAGAGCGCCAGCACCACCCATGCCCCAATTGAGCCAAAGACAGCCTGCCACATCCCTTGCGGCCCCAGCGACGAGCGCCAGGCCAGCTCTAGCGCGCCGGGTGAAATATCCAGGGCGCGCTCTATGCCGCCGGTGCAACTTGCCCCATCATTGTAAGCGGCCAGCAGCGCGCGAATTCCTTGCAACCCATACTTGTCGTGGACGAATTTGACCAGGCTGTAGCTTTGCGAATACGACAAAAGCGCCATCTGTGGATCATCTGGAAAGGGCGCGCACAATGTTTCTATGGAAAGCAAGCTATCGTTGCGAAAAGCGGCTTCCAGTGTAAGCTGATAGGCCGGGTCGGGTGAGCCTTCATACAGCACCGCCAGGCCTTCATCCAGCCAGCGCGGCACATTGGCATAGCCGCTGCCGCTAGCCTGGTAAACCAGCAGGTGCATTAGCTCGTGGGCGATGGCGCGCCGCAATTGCAGCAGCGAATCGGGCCCAGGCGAGGCGGCAATCAGCACCACACCCAGGTCGGGGCGAGCCTGCCCGCCTTGCCAGGGCCGCCCGGCCAACAGCAGCGTGCTTTGCAGCTCATCGGCGCTGCTGTACACATACACGTCAACTTGAGTGGGCAGCGACGCTGCCACGATCTCATTCAAGCGGGGTAATGCCGCGCGTGTCGCATCCAGCGCCGATTGGCCAAAGGTTTGATCGCCCTCGTGCCAATAGATGCGCGTGGAACCTTCTACAATTGATTGCCAGCCAAAACGATTGTCCACATAGTCTACCGTCTTGGAGGGTGTGGTCAGCTTGTGCCCGGCGGCATTGGCGATTTCCCACCAGTAGGTGATGGTAGTGAAAGGAGGCAGCGCATCGCCCGGCAAGTCTAGCGAGTAGGTGGCCTGGGTGGTTACGCCTGATGAGCCGATTGACGCGGGGCCGGTTCGCACTGCCCCACTGCCGGCGCGAAAAAAGACCACAGCCGATGCAATGGCCGACTCGCTGCGTGCCACTACCCTGAAGGTGATGCGCTGGGCAAAGGTATATTCGACGGCAAGGGTGTCTATGGTAATGTCGTTGCTTTGTTCAAGATTGGGCGTGAAAGGCGGCAGCGTGGAGGCCGAAGCGGCCCAAGCCGCGCCCGGCTGGCTGCCCAAGACCAGGGCTAACAAGATATTGACAATTAGGGCGTGGGCGATACTGTTCACATCTACTGTCCACTTTGGGTCTTAGACTCTTATTTGATGGCAGCGATGACCAGCGTGAGTGTGATGGGAGAGAGCAGCGTTGAAAGCATGACAATGCTAGAAACCAGCCCCGGCTCAACATCGTGCTCTGAGGCGATAATGGTGTTGACGACTGCGGCCGGCATGCTGGCTTCTGCTACACAAGCCTGATAGGCCACCCCACTCAACCCAAAGAGCGGCGCCAACCCCAAGCCCACCAAGGCTCCTCCCACCAGGCGCACTAGCGATGCCACGGTTACAATATGCCATTGACGAACAAGCGACACACGCGAAAGCTGCACCCCCAAAATCAACAAAAAGACCGGAATGGACGCCTGGCCGATGAGCGAGATGGCCCGCAAAATGGGTTCTGGCAGCGTGGTGTGAGTTGCTCGCACGGCCCCCGCAAGCAAAACGGCATAGACGGGGGGCACGCTCATTACCCGCTTCAGGGCGCCCCAAGGGCTTACATTATTGCCAGCCGCCATGTACATACCCAGCGTATAGACCAGCAAGCTGTTGATGACGAAATACACCGCCGCGCGAGTCAGCGCCTCATCGCCAAAAGCAAACTGCGTCACCGCCAAGCCAAAATTGCCCGAGTTGACAAACATCGCCGGCATCATCATGGCGCGGGTTTGCGCGCCGTCTAAGCGCAACATGCGCGCGGCCAGCCAGGCCAACACGCCGGTGGACAGCACGGCAACCAGCGTATAGGCTGTGATTTGACCAAACTCTTGACCGCCCACCTCCGATTTGGCAATCAGGCTAAAGACCAGGCACGGACTGAGCACGTACAGCGCCAGTTGATTGGCGGCGCGAATATCTGGCTTGGCCAGATGACCAAACAAGTAACCAACCCCGGCCACCAGGAACACTGGCAGCAGGTCGTGGTAGAGGATGCCGATTAGAACATCCAATCTTCAGGATCCTCTTGGTCTTCTTCATCGGGATCGAATGCAAATAGGGGCATGTCCTCACCCCGCATCATGGACATTTCTTCAAGGGCATCGCCGACGGCTGCCTTGATCGCTTCGTCTCCCTCTTCATAGCATTGGGTGAGCAGCTTGAAAGCCTTTTCGCCGCCTATTTGGCCCAAGGCCCAAATAGCCATGTCTTGCACTTCGCGGTCGGGGTCGTCTAGCAGCGCGGCCAATTTGGGCACTGCTTTGCGCAATTCCAGTTCGCCTGCCGCGCGGGCTGATTCAAAGCGCATTTCTGGGCTGGCGCTTTCCAGTTCCTTGACGACGATATCTTTCCACTGATTATCGGCGCTGCGCCCCATGCCGCACAGCGCGCTGACACGCATCTTGGCTTCGGGCGATTGATAGGCTGCTTTAATAATGGCGGGTATGTCTTGGTCGCCCGAATAGGCAATGGCCTCTACCGCGCGCCGCCGCACTTTAAGGTCTTCAGCGGGGCTGGCAATCACCGCTCGCAATATCTGCCGGGTATCTTGCAGCACGCCCTGGTAGGCGCGGGGGAGTTCATCCAGTTCTCCCAGCAGCACAAAGCGCGCCAGCGCGCTGGCTGCCGCAGCGCGCACGTCGGCGACGGGGTCTTGGGCCAGCATTCTGGACAGCGGCACAATTTGCGCTATGCCTTCGCTGACCCACAAGCCATCAATGGCGGCAATGCGCACCTCGGGGTCGCTATCGCTCAGCCCGATGGCAAAGACTGGGTCGCAATCAACCTCAAAGTTGGTTTCTGCAATATCTGCTAGGTGGCGCACAATTTCGCGCCGCCGCCGGGTGGAGATGGAGGACCAAGCCAGTTCGAACAGCGCCAGATTGTCTTCGTCCATGCCCGAAAGCTGATAGAGCACCGCAACAGACAGCGGTTGACTCTCGTCGGCTATCTGGCGCAGGTAATCTTCAAAGGTCAAGATTTTCTTGGTCTTTTTCTTTTCCATATCCAATGAGTCCACTGAAAAAACTCTGATTTTTACCGCAGAGTACGCCGAGGCCGCTGAGTTTTATCCGCAGGACGGCTAAGGCCGTATTGGAATTCTCTGCGTTCTTTGCGCTCTCGGCGGTGAAAAAGGCCTTTTTGCAGTAGAGCCATCCAATGATTCTAGAACAACTTTTGCCCGCTGATAAAGCGCACCACATCGCCATAAGAGACGATGGCAACCAGGATAAGCAACAAAGCCAGGCCAATCAGGTGAATAATCATCTCTTTGCGAGGGTCAATCCGCCGCCCGCGAATCCATTCAAAGAAAATAAAGAGCAAGCGCCCGCCGTCCAGGGCTGGCAGAGGCAGCAGGTTGGTTACCCCCACCGCCACGCTGACCTGGCCAATGAGCATCAAGATGGGCGAGAGGGTGCCCACCTGGCGGCTGATTTGAATAGCCTCGCTGCCGGCCTGGCTGATGCCGATAGGTCCCAAAATGCCAGACAGGTCAAGCCCTTGCAAGATGAGAACAGGCAGCGAAAGGATGCCGACGATGGTAGCCAGCACAATAGCGCCCGACTTGTACAGGGCCTCTAGCAAATTAGCCCGATAAGATGTTTGCCAGGTGAGCGGCTCTAGGCTCAACATGATCCCCAACGGGCCTTCGGTATCTGGATTAAACTCGCCGTTGGCGCGCAGCTTGACAGGTATGGTCAGAACCTCTTGGTCGCGTTCAATCTCTAGCTCTACAACCTCGCCGGCGTGCTGGCGCACATAGGCGCTCAACTCGTTGCACAGGTCCATCGGTTCGTCATCTATTTTTAGAACAAAGTCTTGAGCTTGCAAGCCTGCTGTGGCGGCTGGCGCATTGGGGTTGACTTGGGCAATGGACACGCGGCAAGTGACGGGTTCCTGAATCCCGATCATCCATGCCCCCGTCAGCACAACAAAGGCCATGACCAGGTTCATCAGCGGCCCGGCCAACAGCACCGCCGCTCGCCAACGCTTGGGCGCGGCGGCAAAGCTATCGGGCGCGGTGGGGTCTTCTTCGCCCAGCATGCGCACAAAGCCACCCAATGGCAACAGCCAGTTGATGGAATAAATTGTGCCTGGCACGTACTGCGCAAGCTCCCCGCGCATTTGAACGCCTGTTTCTGTTTCGCGGCGCAAGGGCGACACGTCATCCTTTTCTGGATCCAAAACGGCCAGCTTGCGCAAGATATATACACCCTGGGCGGGCTTGTCTGCGATGATATCGACATAGTCGCCCGCATCTAGAACCAGTTTTTGCTTGTTGGGCTTTTTCCCTTCTGAATCTTGCGTTTCTTTTTCAAGCCAGTACTCGGCGGCGCTGGGAGGCAGCCCTTTAAAGTTGGCCGGAATCACCACGCGAGTGCTGCCTAGCGCCAAATGCCCCTTGCCCTGCCAGAATTTGAGCAGGCGAGGCGGAAAGCCAAAACCAAACTCTAGCACCCGGATGCCGGCGCGCTTGGCCATGATAAAGTGGCCCAGCTCATGGATAAGCACCATAGGCCCCAAAACTATTAAAAATCCCACTATCAACATAATCAAATCCATATCTACCTCCAAAATGCAGCCATATTATACCACCAAAGAGAGCTTGATTCCCGCAGGCGATTGGCTGCCTGGACTGTTGATATTTACCCAATCTCGATCATTGCTTGTCAAGCACTCAAGTGCAGAATTGCCGGCCTTGAAACCTAGACACCTGGCATAGTTTGAGCTAGGGTATGCATATCACTGTGGGAGGGCATAAAATGAATATTCTTATCATCAATCCACCGCACCCATCAATTGGAAGCCGGATTCCTCACGAGCACTTGCCGCCTTTGGGCTTGTTATCGGTTGGCGGCCCGCTGATTGATGCGGGGCATAAAGTGCGGCTTTTGGATGCGGAATTTGGCCCAATGCCCACCAGCAAGATTGTGGAACATGCCGTGGCCTTGGCGCCCGAGGCAGTTCTTATGGGCCATTCCGGCTCGACCTCTGGGCATCCCGTTGTTGTAGAGCTTGGCCGCGCTATTTGCGCGGCCCTGCCACAAGTTAGGATTGTCTATGGGGGAGTGTTCCCCACCTATCATTGGCGAGAAATTTTGGCCCAAGAGCCAGCGATTGATGTTATCGTGCGCGGCGAAGGCGAGGAAACAGCGCCCCGTGTCATTCATGCGCTGGAGGCCAATCTTTCTCTAGAGACTATTCCAGGAATTGCTTACCGGAGACAGGGTGTGCCTTGTGCTACACCAGCCGCCCCACTCATCCGCGACCTGGGTGCTTTTCGCGTTGGCTGGGAGCTGGTTGACCTCAGCCGTTACAGCTATTGGGGAGATCGCCGCGCTGTGGTGGTACAGTTTTCGCGCGGCTGCCCGCACTCGTGCAACTATTGCGGCCAACGCGAATTTTGGGGACGCTGGCGGCAGCGTGATCCTGCCCGGTTCGCCGCCGAACTGGCCTGGCTCCACCGGACGCATGGGGTCGAGGTGATTAATTTTGCCGATGAAAACCCGACGGCTTCCAAACAGGCCTGGCGCGCTTTTCTAGAGGCGCTCATTGCCGAAAATGTCCCCCTGACGCTGGTCGGGTCAACCCGGGCCGATGATATTGTTCGTGATGCCGATATTTTGCATCTTTACAAGCAAGCCGGCGTCGCCCGCTTTCTCTTGGGCATAGAAAACTATGATGAAGAAACCCTGCGCAAAATTTGCAAAGGTGGAACAACTGCCAAGGATCGTGAGGCCATCCGCCTATTGCGCCAGCATGACATTCTTTCGATGGCAACCTACGTGGTTGGGTTTGAAGAAGAGATGCAGCGCGATTATGTGCGAGGATTAAAACAGCTCCTTGCCTACGACCCCGATCAGATTCAGTTATTGTATGTTACGCCGCATCGCTGGACGCCCTATTTCCACATGGCAGCCGAAAGACAGGTTATCCAAACTGACCAGCGAAAATGGGATTATAAGCACCAGGTGCTCGCAACCCGGCACATGCCGCCTTGGCTCGTTCTGCTGTGGGTCAAGTTTATAGAAGCGGTGATGCAGTTGCGCCCGCGATCGCTAGGACGGGTTCTGGCGCACCCCGACCGATCCATACGCGCAGCAATGAGCTGGTATTATGGCATTGGGCGGCAGGTATGGCCGTATGAAATGTGGAACTTTATCTTGGACCGGCGCCAAAGGCATGGCCCAACACTGGCGGAATTTTGGAGTGCGTCCCAAGAGAGTGAAGTAGAGGTCTCGGGTCGTCTGGCTGCTCAGCTTGGCGGCTAGCCGGAATTTTGGTCTATCAAGCGCGCCGGGCCGCCCACGCCGCTGACCAGCACATCTTTTACCCCGCTCATTACGGCCAATTGTTGCCGCACCTGCGCGGCAGATTGGGCCGGGCACAGGCAGTGCACATTCGGGCCGGCGTCAATCGTAAAGGCCACCGGCAGCCCATCGGCGCGCCAGCTTTCCACGGCCTGTATGACGGCCAGTGTGGCGGGCATCCAGTAAATCAGCGAGGGCGTGCTGGTCATCATCACCGCGCTCATGGCCAGCGCATCTTGCTCAACGAGGGGCGTGAGCGCGGCAAAATCGCGCTGGAGCACGGCGCTTTTGCAGCGTTCCAAGAGGCTGGGCACGGCCGCAACGCGCGCCTGGTGCAGGGGGCTGGTGGCGGCCAACAGGTGACCCTGGCTGGAGCCGGTGGCCTTGTGGCCGGTTTCGACAACGGCTATCACATCGCTCAAGTCCCAGTGGTCGGCGGGGGCAAGCGTCCGCCCGTAGGAGCAATCGTCCTCATCGCATGCATTCCACTCTACAAAGCCATCCGGCACACTGCGGCAAGCCGAGCCCGACCCGCGCCGCGCCAGCCGCGAAATCTGCCATTGGGGCAGGTCTAGCCCAGCAGCCGCGCAAGCCGCCAGAGTGAGCGCAGCAAAGGCGCTGGCCGATGAAGCCAGGCCGGCGCCGGCGGCAA
>JBGSMF010000222.1:0-26256 GCA_041740315.1 Thermoflexales bacterium | reverse complement strand
TACGCGCCGCGCATCCTGAGCGAAGTGAAACGCAGTCGAAGGAGCGCGGCGCTTATCCTGAGCAAGGCCGAAGGACGCTCAGGATGCTGAGTAGTTACATCCATTCTTTGTGTCCTGGGTGGTTCGCTCGGACTGAGGGACGGTAAATAAATGCCGAAAAATGCCTGACCTGGGTTTCCTAAATTATACGGAAATATGCGCAAAATGCCAATTCGCCATCATTCATCGCGTGTATCAAATTCTTGTTTGGCCAGAAAGCATTTTAAACACCAGTCCCCCGTCCAGCGGGGGACTGTACAACGATGTCTTGATGCGCTGTTTATGGGAATCTTACGACTTGGGCTGCGTGCGCAGGTAGATGAACCAGTAGACCAGCCCGACCATGAACGCGCCGCCGATAATGTTGCCAATGGTGACCGGCAGCAAGTTGGCGATAAAGAAATTGCCCCAGGTCAGGTTGGCGAACTTGGGCGCCTTGTCACCCAGCGAAGCCAGCCAGTTAGCGTCGCTGGAGATGAACAGCCCGATTGGAATAAAGTACATATTGGCGACGCTGTGCTCGAACCCGGCCGCCACAAAGGCCGCGATGGGCGGGATGATGGCCAGGATTTTATCGGTGGTGCTGCGCGCGCTAAAGCACAGCCAGACGGCCATGCACACCAGCGCATTACACATGATGCCCAGCGCGATCGCCTGGACGAATTCCAGGCCGCACTTGGAGTTGGCAATGTTGACGGCCGTAATGCCCACCGCGCCACCCCCAAAGGTGTATTGCTTGCTCAGGAACATTATGACGGCAGTGATGACCGAGCCGACAAAGTTGCCTGCATAGACAATGCCCCAGTTGCGCAAGAGCTGCACCAGTGTCACCTTTTTATTGGCAAAGGCCATGAGGATCAGGTTGTTGCCGGTGAACAGCTCTGACCCGCCGACGACGACCAGGATCAGGCCGAGAGTAAAGACCAGCCCGCCCAGCAGGCGCTGCACGCCATAGGGAAGCGTGGACGTGCCGGCCAGGACAGTGGTGCAAAAGATAGCGCCGCAGCCAATAAACGCACCCGCCAGAATTGCCAGCGCGAACATGCTCAATGCGTCCAGATTGGCTTTCTTGATTCCTACGCCTTCTGCTTTACCCGCCATAGCCGGAGGGGGAAAGGCATCGAAAGAGATTTCACCGTTGCTCATATTTGACTCCTTATATTCAATTTTTTAGTTAGATATTTAGTTGTCATGTCAATTGGGTTGTTTAGTTGCGATTATTTCTTTCGATTACACCTCCCTGTGTAGCATGTTGCGCATACTTTTCAGTGAGTTGGCTTGAACAGTCCCTTCTCATTGACGGGTTCGATGCTCTAGCGCTTTCTTGAACCCTTTCTCGAACCCTTTCTCGAATCCTTTTTTGAATCCTTTTTCGAACCCTTTTCTGAACCCTTGAGCGCCTTCTCAACTTTCTCCAAAAGCGCTTCGGGTTCGATCGGCTTGGAGATGAACTCGATGATGTGCAAGTATTGGTCGGTCGGGAAAGAAGCCGCGTAGGGTGTGTCGGCGATGGATGACATCATCAGAATCGGCACGTTTCGGAGTTGAGGGTCCTCTGAAATCTCCTGGGTTGTATAGTATCCATCCAGGGGATTCGCCATCATCACATCCATGAATGCCAGGTCTGGCAGATGGGCGCGCATCTTGGCCAGTCCCTCGGCGCCGTTTGACGCTTCCTCAACCAGGTAGCCCTCGCCTTCCATGACCATGCGAAGCGCAAGGACAAGATCGGCATCGTCATCTATAATCAGGATTCGTTTTTGTTTCATGGTTTTCCTCCTATGCTGGCTCCACCCTTACTGCGCAAACTTTGTACTCTGGAATCTTGGCAGTCGGATCGAGAGCATTGTTCGTCACCAAATTGACGTTTTGGTCGCCGGGAAAGTGGAAATTGGCAAAGACCGTGCCTGGCGGCACACGGTCAGTGACGAGCGCCTCGCCTTCCATCGAGCCGCGCCGCGAAGTAAGGCGCACGCGCTTTCGGCTACTGCCGTCCTGCGGATGGACATCAAGCCCAAGTTTGGCGGCGTCTTCTGGGTTCACTTCGACCAGCGTCTGCCCATAAATTTCCATCAGGCCCTTGGCGCGGCGGCTCATCTCGCCGCCGTGATAGTGATACAGCACGCGCCCGGTGGTCAGCAGCATCGGATATTCGTCGTCGGGCAGCTCGGCCGGCGGGACGTGGTCAATGGCCGCGAACTTGCCCTTGCCGCGCGCAAATTGCCCAATGTGCAAGACTGGCGTGCCGGGATGCGTGGCGTCTTTGACCGGCCACTGGAAGGTTTCGCCGCGCTCCAGCCGCTCAAAAGTGGCGCCGGCATAGCTGGGTGTGAGCGCATTGATTTCGGCCAAGATTTGCGCGGTGTTGGCGTACTCCCATCCGGCGTGCGTGCCGCCTTCAATCTTGCGTTCTCCTTCGGCCAACACGCGCTTGGCCAGATCAGCAGTGATGCGCCAATCTTGGCGCGCCTCGCCCAACGGCTCGATGGCCTGGCGCACCATCTGGATGCGCCGCTCGGTATTGGTAAAGGTGCCGGTCTTTTCGGCAAAGCTGACGCCCGGCAAAAGCACGTCGGCAAAAGCTGCCGTCTCGGTGGGGAAAATGTCTTGTAGAACGATAAAATCGCACGCTTCCAGGCAGTGGCGCAGGTGATTGAGGTCCGGGTCGCTGGTCATGGGGTCTTCGCCCAAAATGTACAGCGCCTTGATTTTGCCCTCGGCCGCGCCGGGCATCATTTCGGTCACGGTCAACCCCACCTTGTTTGGCATGGGCGCACCCCAGGCGGCTTCAAACTTGAGCTTGACTGCATCAACCGTCACGGCCTGATAAGCCGGGTAGACGTTGGGCAGGCCACCCATATCGCACGCGCCCTGCACATTGTTTTGCCCGCGCAGCGGATTCACGCCGCCGCCGGGCACGCCCATATTGCCCAGCAGCATTTGCAGGTTCGCCAAGTCCATCACGTTGCGCGTGCCGGTGATGTGCTGTGTGATGCCCATAGCCCAGATGACGGCCATTGGCTTGTTGGTCGCCAGGATTTCCGCTGCCTGGTATAGTTGCTCCACCGAGATGCCGGTGATTTCAGCGACCTTGTCCGGTGTATAGCTTTGCACGACGGCCTTGAATTCTTCATAGCCTTCGGTGCGTTCTTCAATATACGGTTTATCTTCCCAGCCCTTTTCCAGGATAATGTTCATCAAGCCGTTGATGAGGGCGATGTCGGTGCCGGGTTTGTGCCGCACATGCAGCGCGGCGATTTCGGTCAGGTCAATTTTGCGCGGGTCAGCGACGACGATTTTCGCGCCGCGCGTTCTGGCGGCCCGGCGGAGCATGGCGCCAAAGACGGGATGCTGCTCGGTGGTGTTGGAGCCGATGACGAGCATTGAGGCGGCTTGCTCGGCAACGTCTTTCATCGAGTTGGACATTGCGCCCGAGCCGTAGGAGGTGGCCAGACCGGCCACAGTGCTGCTGTGTCAGAGACGGGCGCAGTGATCAATATTATTCGTCCCAATCACCTGCCGGGCAAATTTGTTCATCAGGTAATTTTCTTCGTTCAGGCATTTGGCCGAAGTTAACACTCCGACGCTATCTGCGCCGTGCGTGTCGCGCGCGTCGCGCAGCTTTTTGGCTGTGATGTTCAGCGCCGTGTCCCAATCCACCTCAACCCATTCGCCGCGGTCGTGTGGGCGCTCTGCCCCCTCCAACAAATATTTGCGCACCTTGGGCTTGAGCAGCCGGTCGGGGTGATGAACAAAATCGTAGCCATAGCGCCCCTTGACGCACAGCGCCATGCCGTTGACGGGCGCGTTGGGGTTGGAGGTGACGCCAATTACGCGGCCCTCCTTCACGTTCAAGTCGAACTGGCAGCCCACACCACAATAGGTGCAGGTCGTTGTGACCTTTTTGACCTGATGGGCGCGGGCGATGCCGTGCGACATCTTGTCGCTGAGCGCGCCGGTGGGGCAATACGCCGCGCACTGCCCGCATGATTCGCAGCGCGCCTCGATCATGGTCACATCGGCCCCGGCCACGATCCTTTCGTCAAAGCCGCGATAGGCCACGCCCCACACATTGCGGCCCTGGATTTCGGCGCAGGCCAGCACGCAGCGGCGGCACAAGATACACTTGTTGAAATCCACCCGCACGAATGGGTTGGGGTCGCTATCGGCTATGTAACGTTTGCCCTTGCTGCCCCAAGCGGGGATGCTCACCTGGTACTCGTAAGCCAGGTCTTGCAATTCACACGAGCCGCTGGCGGCGTCGCACGTCAGGCAGTCTTGGGGATGATTGGCCAGCATCAGTTCCAACGTCTTGCGGCGCGATTTCACCACGCGCTCGCTGTCCGTCTGGATTGTCATCCCCTCCATCACCGGAAAAACGCACGCGGCTTGCAGAAAGCGCTGCCCCTTGACCTCGACCACGCAGATGCGGCAGTTGCCGGTGGGGGTCAGGTCGCGGTGATAGCACAAGGTTGGGATGTGAATGCCCGCTGCTTGCGCGGCTTTGAGAACAGCCTGGCCCTCTTCGGCCTGAATTGTTTTGCCGTTGATGGTAACATTAACTATTTTTGCCATGTTGCTCTCCTACTTGACACACACGCCCGCCGGACATTTGCCCTTGGTGTGCGCCTCGAATTCTTTGCGGAACAATTTGAGCGCAGACACCACAGCGGTTGATGCGGTTTGCCCCAATCCGCAGAAGGAACTGTCTACCATGTGCTCGCCCCAATAGACCAGTTCTTCCAATTGCTCAAGCGTCCCTTGTCCGGCAACCAGGTCGTTCAGAATTTGAATTTGCCGCTCGGTGCCCACCCGGCACGGCGTGCACTTGCCGCACGATTCAGCGCGGAAAAACGCTGCCACCGAACGCGCATAATCTACCATGCATGTTGTGGCGTCCAGGACCAAAATATCGCCTGCGCCCAACATTGCGCCCGCAGCCTGGCACGAGCCAAAGTCCAGCGGTACATCTAGAAATTCCGGCCCCACTACGGCCCCCGCCGCGCCGCCCAGGTGGCACGCCTTGAATTTGGCCTCGCCGCGCATGCCCCCGGCTGGCCCCTTGATAAGCCGGCGCAGGGTGTATTTACCCAGCGGCGCTTCCAGGCAGCCTGTCTTTTTGACGTGGCCCGAAATTGGATAGAGCTTGGTGCCGGGCGATTTTTCTGTGCCGAGTTCTTTGTACCAGGCCCCGCCGTTGATGAGGACGCCGGGCACGTTCCACAGCGTTTCGACGTTGTTGACGAGCGTGGCTTTGGCAAACACGCCGTTGGTGGTGGGGTAGGGCGGGCGCAGGCGCGGCTCGCCGCGCTTGCCTTCGATGCTTTCAATTAGCGCGGTTTCTTCGCCGCAAATATAAGCGCCCGCGCCGCGATGCAGATGAATGTGAAAGTCAAAGCCTGTGCCCATAATGTTGTGGCCCAGGTAGCCGGCCTTTTCGGCCTGTTCAATCGAGTGCTGCAACAACTTGGCTTCCTCAATGTATTCGCCGCGAATGTAAATATAGCCCTCGCGCGCGCCGATGGCATAGCCGGCAATGGACATGGCTTCCAGCAATTGGTGCGGGTCGCCCGCGATGAGGATGCGGTCCTTAAAGGTGCCGGGTTCCGATTCGTCGGCGTTGCACACCACGAAAGCCACCCCGCCGGTAGTTTTAGCCCCACCGGCTGTAAAGCGCATCTTTAGCCCCGCCGGAAAACCTGCCCCGCCGCGCCCTTGCAGACCCGAATCGAGAATGGTTTGAATCACGCCTTCTGGCGTCATCGCCAGCGCCTTTTTCAGCGCCTCGTACGCGCCCGCTTTCACAGCGTCGTCCAGCGATTGCGGGTCAATCTTGCCAACTCGCCGCAGCAGTGAATGGGCCTCGTCAGCCTCGACGCCAATGATTTCATCCTTGAGCGTGAACGGCTTGGGTTCTTTGCCTTCCAAAATGCCCTTGACACTGCGCGGCGTGATGTGGCGATAGAGTGTGCCATCGTCGGTCAAGACCACCGGCGCGCAGCCGCACTGGCCGATGCAACTGGTGCGCCGCACTTCGACCCCCGCCTTTTCCAACGCGCGGCGCACCTCGGCGGCGCCCATCGCGTGGCAGGGGCCGTCATCGCACAGGTATACTACTTCGGGCGGTTTTTCGCCCACCTTCCACATCGAATAGAATGTGGCCGCGCCAAAGACTTTGCTCGGCGGGAGGCGGAAATGTTTGGCGATGGCTTCAATAGCTTCGGGGGGGAGATAACCCAACTCGCTGTTTACTTTTTCTATGGCAGGCAAAAGCTCGGCTCGCTCGTGGGGAAAATCGGATAATACGCGCGCTGCTTTCTCAGACAAGCTCATAGTGTTGCTCCTTTAAACTGGGCGCCTCGCACTTTGTTGGGTAGGTTCAAGGGGATACGGCTGAATATATCGCCTCTTTTTGAGTGTGGATTGAGCAAATTGATTTTGCTCACGCTAGTATAACACAAGCTTGCACTAATGCCAATGATGTTCATTGCCAATGATGTTCATCGTGTGTCAATTGTGATGGGTCTCACGCAGAAAGGTGGTGCTTGCCGCCTTGTCTACCTTACATAGATGATGATTTTTAGGTGGGTGCCCACGCCCACGGTGGATTCCAATTGCATTTCGTCGGCGCACGATTTGATGTTGGGCAGGCCCATGCCCGCGCCAAAGCCCATTTCGCGCACCCAGTCGGGCGCGGTGGAATAGCCCGGCTGCATGGCTTTTTCGATGTCTGGAATACCAGGGCCTTTGTCCAGTGTTTCGATTTTGATGCGGTCGGGCCGCACCTCGGCAACAATCTCGCCGCCATCGGTGTAGACCACGATATTAATCTCGGCTTCATAAGTCGCCACGGCCACGCGGCGGATGATCTGGGGATGGATGCCCAGCCGGCTCAGAGTCTTTTTCAGTCCGCTGGAGGCCTCTCCGGCGTGGGTAAAATCGCCAGCCGCCACCCGGTAGCCGAAAACGAGGGCGACCTGATCGGCTAAAATATCCTCAAAGATGTGGCTGGCCCGATAGCGGTGAATCTCTTCTTCGCGATAATCTACCTCAAGCCGTCTGAGCATGGCTCGCACGATGTCGCCTTGTGTGATGATGCCGACCAATTTCCCTTCGCGGTTGACCACGGGGAAGCGGCCAAAGCGGTATTTGCCGAATCTGCTGACGGCGTGCATCAGCGGCTCGTCGGCGTACAAGGTTATCGGGTCGTGGACCATTTTCTCGCCGACCTGTATGCTCAGTTCGCCGGCAGCCAGGGCCTTGATGAGGTCCTCGATGCTGATGATGCCTACCATCTTTCCGTCATCAACCACGGGGGTTCCAGAGGTGCGGCTGATGCGCAATACCTCGCGGAACTCGGCCATGGTGGCATGGGGAGAAATAGAAACCACACTGCGCGTCATGGCCTGCTCGATCTTGAGTTCGTAGGTCAATTCCTGGAGTTTGGTGATCTCTTTCGAGTTTTTTTGTTCCACCTTGGTCCCTTTTAGCCGCTGGGTGAAGGCCTCTGTTATAGGGGTGTCTATGTTTTCTCGAATGTGTCGTGCCACCGCTGCAAGGTAAGCTCAAATAGGCCACAGCCCGGCAGCCCGGCCTTGTACAACCGGCCACATGTTTCGAACATGGTGTACTTGGAGGCCAAGAGTGGAATGCCTTTCTCTTCTGCCAGGGCAATAGTCTCCTGAGGAGGCAGCTTGCCGCGCACAAAGGTGATGGCCTTGATGCCAGCCATCTCGGCTGTGCGCACCACCTGCGGATTGGTCAACCCGGTCATCAACAAAGTGCCTTCCTGGGTGAACGCTAGAACGTCGCTCATCAGATCAGCGCCGGAGCCCATCTGGACTTCTATCTCCAGGTTTACGTTTTTGGAAATTGGCTTGCCCTCGACAGCTTCAAGTACTTTGCTCAATTTCATTAATCTTCTCCCTAAAGCAATTTCTCCTTGCCGCTATACTGGCAAGTATAGCATATCGCCGTGCGAATGCCAATAAAAAAGGCCTTTCCAAAGGCAAGACCTTGCGCTGCAGGTGAACATAGCGCAAGTTTTTCAAAAGATTGGCCAGTTTCAACGTTCTACCGCTTGGTTGGCCCCAGCAATTGCGGGTCGGGGCTGCCTGGCCCGCCACATTCCGGCGTATAGCAGGTGGCGTCTATAAAAGCGCATTTGTTATTGCAGCCCGGGCACACTTCGGGCGGCTTGTCCGCCTGGAGGGTGTAACCACACTCGGAGCACTTCCACCAGTTTTGAGCTTGTTCCATCTTGTTTCTCCCTTTCACAACATCTTGGCCAGGCGGCGCAGGTGAACTTTTTCTTCTCCAATGACAGCGTCAACTATTTTGCGGTCAGCCTCGCCAATCATTTCACGCAAGTCGTAAAAGAACAGCAGCGTGTCTTTTTCAAAGCCGATGGCGACCTGGAGCGCAGCCTTTTGGTCTTGGGCTTGTTCTGCAGCGGCTAATGCTTTATCCGGCCCGGAAAAGAGCGCATTGTCCAGCGTGGCTTTGAGGTAGATATCATACTGGTCATAGTCTGCCCCGCTCGGGCTGGGCGCGCTTTGGACATGGCCGGCCAATTTTTGAAAGAATGCAAAATGCTTTTTCTCTTGCGCGGCCAGTTCTTTAAAAAGCGTCTTGGTGTTTTCGTTGGTCACTTTGGCAGCCACGGCATTATAGAACACCTCGCCATTTTTTTCGATCTCCATGGCCATTTCTAACGCTTCGGCGGCGGTAAAGAGCGCCATAGCTAGCCTCCCCACGGCATCTGGGAATATTCTTCAAAGGCTTTGTCGTGCATTTGCTTAAAGAGCGCCTCGTGGCCGTGTTCCCAGCGCGCCAGCATTTCCAGCACCTTTTTGGCTTCGCCCTCGGCCTTGCCTGCGGCGGCATCGTAAAACTCGGCAAAGTCGCGCTCGATGAGAAAAGCCATGCGGAGCACCGGCAAATCAGGCACCATCGCCTCGATCACCGTCTGATCAAGCGACTCGCTGGCGGCGCGCTGCGAGAAAAAGCCTTCCTTGTCCATCTGCGCGCCGAGCGCCGCGCTGGGCGCTTGGCCCTTGTCCAGAGCGTCAATTTGGCTTTGGATGAACTCGATGTGCTTTTGCTCTTCAGCGGCCAATTGCTTGAACGCGCCCACCGCCGCCGCGTGGCTCAAGCGCCCCGCGTTTTGCTCAAAAAAGCGCTTGCCCTCGTGCTCGCGTTGTAAAGCGTACTCGTAAGTTTTCTTAATGTCCATGATTAGTCTCCTGGTCAATGTGGTCGCCTAGTCACCTGGTCGGGTAGTCATAAACTGTTGGACTAGGCGACCCAATAGACTATTTAGCTAGCTCGACTTTAACGGCACAGACCTTGTATTCGGGAATCTTGGCCACCGGGTCAATCGCCGAGTTGGTCAGCGCATTGGCGGCGGCTTCGGCAAAGTGGAAGGGGATAAAGATGACGCCGGGCTTGATGCGCTTGGTGACGCGCGCGTCCAGCTCGATTTGCCCGCGCCGGCTGATGACGCGCACACGCTTGCAGCCGTTTAGCCCGATTTTGGCCGCGTCGTCTGGGTGAATTTCTACATAGGCTTCCGGCACCTCTTGGTGCAGCTTTTCCGAGCGCCGTGTCATGGTGCCGGTGTGGAAATGGAACATTAACCGCCCGGTCGTCAGCGTATAGGGATAGTCCTGGTCGGTCAACTCGGCCGGCTCTTTGAATTCAAGAGCGTGGAAATGCCCCAACCCGCGCGAGAATTTGCCCTTGTGCAAGAAAGGCGTGCCGGCGTGGTCGGGCGCGGGGCACGGCCAGTGCAAAAAGCCCAACTGCTCCAGCCGCTCGTAGCTGATTCCGCCATAGGCGGGCGTCAGCTTGGATACCTCGACCATAATTTCTTTGGGCGAGCTAAAGTCAAAGCCGCTCGCGCCCATCTTTTTCGCCACCAGGCAAATGATTTCCCAATCGCCCTTGGCCTGACCGGGCGGCTCGACGGCCTTGCGCACAAGTTGGACGCGCCGGTCGGTGCCGGTGAACGTGCCATCTTTTTCCACAAACGCCGCGCCTGGCAGCACTACGTGCGCCAGCCTGGCCGTTTCGGTGAGGAAAATATCTTGCACCACCAGAAATTCGGCCTTTTCCAGGCAGTGATAAGCATGGTTGATATCGGGATCGGCCACCATCGGGTTTTCGCCCATCACGTACAAGGCGCGCAGTTTGCCACGGCCACTGCCGTCCTGTGGATCGCCTACGGCGCTAACCATTTCAGTCACCGTCAGCCCGACCTTGGTATGAGCTGTGCTGCCCCAGGCCTCCAGGAACTTTTTCTGCACATCCTCTGAGGTCACCACCTGGTAGCCGGGGTACACGTTGGGCAGGCCGCCCATATCGCACGCGCCTTGCACGTTATTTTGCCCGCGCAGCGGGTTCACCCCGCCGCCGGCAATGCCCATATTGCCTGTCAGCATGGCCAGGTTGGCGGTGGACTTGACGTTATCTACGCCGGTGGTGTGCTGGGTGATGCCCATGGCATAGATAAAGGCAGCCGGCTTGTTCTTGGCGTACATGCGCGCCGCTTCGCGCAGCCTGTCGGCGGGGATGCCGCTGATTTCTTCCACGCGCTCTGGCGTGTATTTTTCTACCACCGCTTTCATTTCGTCGTAGGCTTCGGTGCGCTCGGCGATAAATGCCTTGTCTTCCAACCCTTCGCTGATGATGACGTTCATCAGCCCATTGATAACGGCGACATCAGTGCCGGGGCGGAAGGGTATGTGCATATCGGCCAGGCGAGACATCTGAATGCCGCGTGGGTCAATGACAATGATCTTGGCCCCGCGCTTTTCTTTGGCCGTCATGATGCGGCTAGCGATGAGCGGATGGCCTTCGGAGGTATTGGACCCCATGATGATAAAGCAGTTTGTATCCGTCTCGAACTCTGGGATAGAGTTTGTCATTGCGCCACTCCCAAAAGCTGCGGCCAGACCGGCCACGGTGGGAGCGTGTCAGAGACGGGCGCAGTGATCAATATTGTTCGTGCCGATCACCGCGCGGGCAAGCTTGTTCATGAGATAGTTTTCTTCGTTGGTGCACTTGGCCGAGGTGAGCAGGGCGATGCTGTCTGGGCCGCTTTCTTTTTTGATGGCGCTCAGCTTGCTGGCGATGAGCGCCAGGGCCTCGTCCCAACTGGCCTCGACAAACTGATCGCCCTTGCGGATGAGCGGCGTCTTGAGCCGCTCTGGGTCGTTGACAAAGCCGGTCACGTTCCAGCCCTTGATGCACAACTTGCCCTGGCTGATTGCGTGCGTCTTGGCCGGCCATACGCCGGTGATCTGGCCGTCAATCGTTTCGATGTACATCTGGCAGCCGCAGCCGCAGTAGATGCACGTTGTCAAAGTATTCTTATAGTCCATAATATTCCTCTAGGTTCTTAACGGCGTTTCTTCGAGCGTGACCGAAAGCGGCGGCCGGGCGTTAATGTCTGTGCCGGGCAAATATCCCAACAGCGTTTGCATATCGCGCCGCATCAGGTCGTACAGCACGGTGAGCGGAATGTGCGCCGGGCAAGTGTTTTCACACTCGCGGCAGGCGATGCAGCGGCTGGCCATGTGCATGGCGCGAATCATGTGGAAGGTGGGGAAGGGCGGCGATAGCAGCCCCGGCTCGACCCAGGCTTTATCTTCCATGGCGCACGCTTCACAGAAACATTCCGGGCAGATATTGCGGCAGCCGTAGCACTTGATGCACTTTTCAAATTGCTGCTTCCAAAATGCGCGCCGCTCGGCAATGGGCATCGAGTCGTACTTGGCAACAAGCGGATTGACCGGCCCCGGCGCGGACGGTGCGCCCACGATCAATTGTTTCGGATAAGGCTCCAGGCAATGGCACGTCTGCGCGTCTTCTGCCGTGCAGGCAAAACCGATAATGTATAGCCGGTCAGGGTCAATCTGGTTGCGCTTGGCCATTTCGATATAGGCTCGCTCGTCGCAGCCGCGCGCCACCACGCCCAGGCGAATTTCTGGAAAGCGCTTGTGCAGTTTGGACACCAACGTCATCACCGGATACTTGGGGTTGATTTCCAACCCCGACAGGTCATCGCCTTTTTGAAAAACATGCGGCGCGACGCCTTCGGGCGATCTTTTCAGCGCCACGACTCCATCCAGCGTGTTGAGCCGTTCTGCCACTGCTTTGCGAATTTGATCCAGTGTATTCACTGGCATCATTCCGTCTGCGTTACTCATTGACCACCTCCTGCGCCAACGGCCCCAACTGGCGGATTTTATCCGTAAATGCTTTGGTGACTTCGACAAAGCGCGGCGCTTCAGAGGCCGATACCCAGTGCAGTTCCATCCGTTCTGGGTTGACGCCCACATAGCCCAGCAGGTTCTTTAGCAGCGGCATGCGCTTGATGGTGCGGTGATTGCCGCTGCTATAGTGGCAATCGCCCAGGTGGCAGCCCATCACCAACACGCCGTCGGCCCCGCCGCGAAAAGCGCGCATCACCATTTCTGGCGAAATGCGCCCAGAGCACATTACACGAATCGGCAAAACGTTGGCAGGCGATTGCAAGCGCGCCACGCCGGCGTTATCGGCCCCGGCATAGGTGCACCAGTTGCACATAAAAGCCACGATTCTAGGTTCAAAATTCACGCCCATGCCAACACCCCCTCAATTTGAGCGACGAGTTGTTCATCGGTAAAGTGCAAGCCCTCGATAGCGCCAGACGGGCAGGTGGCCACGCACGTGCCGCAGCCCTTGCACAACGCCGCGTTGACCTGCGCCTTGCCCTCCACGCGCGTGATGGCGGTGTACGGGCAGACCGGCAAGCAGTCGCCGCAGCCAACACATTTTTCACGGTTGACCTCGGCGGTGGCCGGCGAGATGGTTACTTCGCCCTTGTTCAGCAGCGCCAGCACCATCGAAGCCGCCGCGCCGGCGTGGGCCACCGTATCAGGCACATCCTTGGGGCCTTGCGCGCAGCCGGCCAGGAAAACGCCATCGGTGTTGGTTTCCACCGGGCGCAGCTTGGGGTGCGCCTCGGCAAACCAGCCATCGGCGCTGCGGCTCAGGCCGAACAGCGCGCCAATCTTGCTGGCGTCTTGGGGCGCTTCGATGGCGGTGCTGAGCACCACCATGTCCACATCCGCCGCCACCAGCTTGCCCAGGTTGGCGTCTTCGCCTTTCACTCGCAGCTTGCCGGAGGGCAGCACCTCCACCTCCGCGCCGCGCCCACGCACCATCGTCACGCCTTCTTCTTGGACGCGCTCGTAAAACTCTTCGTAAGCCTTGCCGAAGGAGCGCATGTCCATGTAAAACTCGTATACCTCGGCGCCGGTCTTGTCTTTGACCAGGTGGGCGTGCTTGAGCGAGTACATGCAGCAGATGCGCGAGCAGTACTCGTGCGCGTTGTGGTCGCGCGAGCCTACGCAGTGAATGATGGCCACGCGCTCTGGCTTGCGCCCGTCGGCCAACAGAATCTTGCCAGCGGTCGGCCCGCCGGCGTTAGAGAGCCGCTCGAATTCGAGCGCGGTGATAATGTTGGGCGATTTGCCATACGAATATTGGCTGAGCTTGGTCGGTTCCCACATCTCAAAGCCGGTGGCGACGATGATCGCGCCCACGTCCAGCTCGACGGTCTCGTCTTTTTGGGTGAAATCAATGGCATTGGCTTCGCACAACACCTGGCACGCGCCACAGGCATCGGCAATTTCGCCATTGCTGCGGTCGTACTGGCGAAAGCGGATACAACTGTCGGTGTCAATGACGGGCACGCGCGGCACGGCTTGCAGCGAGGGAACATAGATGGCGCGGGTTGGGCCGAGCGGTTTCTCTTTGTAGACGGCGTCTTTTTCCAAGATAATCTCGATAGCGCCGGTGGGGCAGACAATGGTGCACGCGCCGCAGCCGATGCACTCGCGTGTTTTTTCGAGAAAGGGCGGCCCCACGACGCGCTCGGTGCCGTGGTTGTAAAAGTTGATGACGTTCGCCTTGACCATGTCGTTGCACACGCGCACGCACAGGCCGCACAAGATGCACTTTTCTTCTGGGTTCTCGGTGGGGTAGGGCGGCTCGGTCACGCCGTATTTGAGCGCAAGCTCCTGGATTTTCGGAACGTTGGGTGTGCGCGAAAGTATCAACCCCAAGATCACGCGCCGGGCTTCGACCACAGGCGGAGAGTTGGTCTTGATTTCCAGGCCATCCCAGGCTGGATGCGTGCAGGAAGGTTGCAGGTTTGACCAGCCCTTGCGAATGACTTCGACCGTGCACAAGCGGCACGCGCCATACGGCTCCAGCGCCGGATGATGGCACAGCGTTGGGATATTGATGCCGTTTTTCTTGGCGACTTGCAGGATGGTCAATCCTTCTTCAGTTTCAATCTTTTGACCGTCAATTGTCAACGTAATTTTACTCATGCAACCACCTCTTTCACTGCGCTCTTGACTTCTGACCTGGGGACGATTTTGATGGCATCGAGGTTACACGCCTCGAAACAGGCGCCGCACTGGATGCACTTGACCTGCTCAATGTAATGCGGCTGCTTCTGCTCGCCGGTGATGGCGCCCTGCGGGCATGCCTTGACGCACAGGCCGCAGCCTTTGCACTTGTCGCCGATAATTTCATAGGCGACAATCTTGCGGCACACGCCGGCCGGACAGAATTTGTCTTTGATGTGCCTTTCGTATTCCTCGCGGAAATAGCGCAGCGTGCTGAGAACCGGATTGGCTGCCGTCTTGCCCAGGCCGCACATTGAGACTGCCTGCACCACGCGAGCTAACTGCTCCAGGCGGTCAAGGTCTTCCATTGTGCCTTCGCCCAGGGTAATGCGGGTCATGATCTCGTGCATGCGCCGGATGCCTTCGCGGCAGCTTGTGCATTTGCCGCAGGATTCATCGCGCAAAAAGCCCAAAAAGTAGCGCGCCACATCCACCACGCACGTCCGATCGTCCATCACCACGACGCCGCCGGTGCCCATCATCGAGCCGGCCTCGGCCAGGGTCTCATAATCCATCGGCATGTCCAACAAGCTTTCGGGGAGACAGCCGCCCGAAGGCCCGCCGATCTGGATGGCCTTGAACTTGCGCTTCTTGGGAACGCCGCCGCCCAGGCCAAACACCAGCTCTCGGATCGTAATGCCCATGGGCACTTCAACCAGGCCGGTAGTGTTGATCTTGCCGGCCAGAGAAAAGACCTGTGTGCCTTTGCTGGTGGCGGAACCGATGCCCGCAAACCAATCACCGCCGCGCAGGATAATCTCTGACACGATTGACCAGGTCTTGATGTTATTGAGGCAACTGGGCCTCTCCCACAAGCCTTTGTCGGTGGTGTGGACGTGCTTGGCGCGCGGCTCGCTGGCCTTGCCTTCAATGGCGTGCATGATGGCGGTGGATTCGCCGCCCACGAAGGAGCGGGCGCCCATGCGAAGCTCGATGTCAAAATCGTGGCCGGAACCTAGAATGTCTTTGCCCAACAGCCCGTACTCGCGCGCTTGCGTGATGGCGGTTTTGAGATTTTTGACCGCCAGCGTGTATTCGTAAGGCAGGTAGATGTACCCATGGTGCGAGCCAACCGCGTACGACCCGATGATCATACCTTCGATGACGGCGTGCGGGTCGGCTTCCATCAGTGCGCGATCCATAAAGCAGTTGGGGTCGCCTTCGTCGCCATTGGCGATGATGTACTTGATACTGCCTGTCGCCTTGCGGGCAGATTCCCATTTGCGGCCGGTGGGAAAGCCTGCTCCGCCGCGCCCGCGCAAGTTTGATTTTTTGATTTCCTCGATGATGGCCTCTGGCTTCATCTTGAGCGCCTTGCCGAGCGCCTGGTAGCCGCCGATGGCGATATATTCGTCAATCGAGTTGGGGTTGATCAGGCCGCAGTGGCGCAGCGCGACGCGCATCTGCTTGTTGTGGAATGGAATGTCTGAATAATGCGCGATGCGTTTGCGCGTGGCTGGGTCTTTGTAGGTTAGCCGTTCGACCACGCGGCCCTTGACTAATGTTTCTTCGGCCAGTTCGGGCACATCGGCCGGCAGCACTCCAAGGTAAAAAATATCGTCGGGTTGGATCAGCAGCACCGGCCCCGAGTCGCAAAAGCCGCGGCAACCGGCAGAGACGACCTTGATTTCTTTCTCCAGGCCGCGCTGTTTGATCTCGGCCTCAAGGGCCGGGATCAGTTCCGGCGCGCGGTCGTGGAGGCAACTCACCAGTATATCAGCTCTGTGTTGTTTACGACCTTCAGATTGTTCAGCCATTTCTTATCCTCCTACGTCCGCGCCACGACCCACTCTTCGATCACGCGGTTGTTGGCCACGTGGTCTTGGAGGATGCGCGTCACCATGGCCCGCGTGACGTTGCCATAGGTGACGCGCGGCTGATCGCCTACCTGGACATCTACCAGCGGCTCTTTGGAGCACATGCCGATGCAGCCGACGGTGGTCACGTGAGCATCCAGTTTGTGCTCGGCCAGTTTGTCCAGTATCTCTTGCATCACCTCACGAGCGCCGGCGGCGATGCCGCACGTGCCCATTCCCACGGTAATGGTGGCTTTGGCTTCGGTGCGAGTCTTGATGTCTTTTTGTAGTTGCTGGCGCAACTGTTGCAATTCTTCTAAACTTTTGACTTTGGGCATTGGTGTAACCTCCTACTTTTTAGCGCGGGCCGAGAAATCTTGAACGATTTCGTTGACGCGCGCAGGTCCCATCTGGTTGAAGGGTTCTTCGTTGACCTGCACGAAAGGCGCCTGGGCGCACGCGCCCAGGCAAGCGGTCGCTTCCAACGAGAACGCGCCGTCGGGCGTGCTCTCGCCGGCCTGAATGCCTAATTGGCGCTCAAACTCGGACAAGATGTTCGGCCCACCGTGAACGTGGCAGGCCGTGCCCAGGCACACGCATACGCGAAACTTGCCTTTGGGCTTGAGGCTAAACGTGCGGTAGAACGTGGCCAGTTGGTAGACGTGCCCGCGAGGAAGCTCTAGCCGTTGGGCCACCATCTCCATGGCTTCGCGCGGCAGATAGTTAAACTCTTGCTGAATCTCTTGCAGCACGGCCAGGCTACAGGCTGGGTCTGCGCTATAATTGTCAATGATTTGATTGACTCGTTCTGCGTTCATCGGTCGCCAGGCCTCCTTTCGCCCAGACTCATGTCGCCCATCTTGATGAGCTTGAGTTGCGGGATGCGCTTGGTAAAACACTCGGACCAGCACAGGCCGCAGCCGGTGCACTTGGCGGGGTCAACGTAGCGCGCCTTTTTGCGCACCTTGACTTTGAAATTGCCGACGTAACCGGAAACCTCTTCCACCTCGCTGTAGGAGAGCAGTTCAATGTTGGGATGCCGACCGGCATCCATCATCTTGGGGCCGAGAATTCAGGTGCTACAGTCGAGGGTGGGAAAGGTTTTGTCCAGTTGCGCCATCACGCCGCCGATGGAGGGTTCCTTCTCCACCAGGTAAACCTTGTAGCCGGCATCGGCAATCGTCAGCGCCGCCTGGATGCCGGCGATGCCGCCGCCTACAATCATCGTTGTGGGTGTCACCGGCTCTTTGCGGGCGAACAGCTCTTCTTGCAGGGCCACGCGCGCCACGGCTGCGCCAACCAGCCGCTTGGCTTTGTCGGTGGCCTGGGCCATGTCCTTGACAACCCACGAGACGTGCTCGCGGATATTGGCCATGGCGAAATAGTATGGATTCATTCCCGCCGAGGCCACCGCCGCCTGAAAGGTCGGCTCGTGCATGCGGGGTGAACACGCCGCCACCACCACCCGATCCAGTCCAAGATTTTTAATGTCGTTCTTGATCATGTTCTGGCCCGGCTCCGAACAGGTGTACTTGTACATGCGCGCCACGGCGACGTTTGGCAGGGTCTTGGCAAACTCGACCACTTCCGGCACACTCACCCCGGCGGCAATGTTCACACCACATTCGCAGATGTAAACGCCTATCTTGAGTGGGTTCATATTTTGCTACACCTCCTTGTTAAATTTCAGATTGCAAATTTGAAATTCGATTAGAAATACTCTACCGATATGATCTTTCCACGCGCTGTTAGATCGCTCATCAATTCATCCATCACAATCCGGCGCAAGGGAACGGTTTTGGCTTGGTCGGCCGCCTGGGCCGGATTGACGGCAAGGCCGACGAGAAAATGAATTTTGTCTGCATTTAGCAATAATCGCGCCAGTCTTGTCGCTCCATCCTCCTTTCGGGGCAGGTCGCGCGCGCTTTTGACATTCGCCATTCGCTCGCGAGCTTTGCCTAGTGTCACTACACCTTCTGTTACCAGATCTACCCCGGCCAATTGTGAAACGGGCGGCACTTCTGCCCACCCGTCTTCGGGGCGAGGTTCCATTTCAATCTTGGCATTCAGCAGGCGGGCGGCGATATCGGCGCTGGTGTCGCCGCAGATAATTCGTGTGCCTGTTTCAGCCATCAACTTGTTTAACGTCGCCTGTTCTTCAGTCCGCTCAACCGGCGGGCCGCTCCACACGGTGGCTGTGCGCACCGGGCGGACGGACATTGCGATGACGCTGATGTCTCTTGATGGCTCGCCTTGGGCGAGTCGTTGGTATGACCGTATCAACGCGCCCAGTAATTGCTCGGCGTCACAGCGAGTGTCGGTGAGGCGCTTGATAGATGTGGCTATGTCACGCCAACCCCATTGCCGGTTCCAGCCTTTGGCTTGGATATAGCCCTCGCTGACCATTGCGATATGATCGCCGTCTTGCAGGGCAAACTCGCACTGGCGAATCAGCCGGCCGTGTCTTTCTTCTTCAAGGATGGGCAGCAAAACCAACTGTCCCCCGCGCGTAAAGAATAACGGCGGCGCATCACATTCGAGCAGGCTAACGGTTAATGGTGAATGGTGAATGGTGAATGGCGAATGGCGAGCCTGAAGAATGGCAAAGGGAATGTGCACGCTTTTGGGTAGAGACGCCAACAAATCTTCTTTCACTTTGTCCAGCGGCGTCTCCTCTCTCAGCGCATGGGCCGCTTTGTTCGCCCAATCGCCTTGCGCTCCGCTGGCGAGGATGGCAGAAAATTGATCTTTTGTTTGAAAGGTGCTAATGGCGTCGCCGCACGCCTGGGCATTGATTCTAGCCAGGCCTTGATATGCGGCTTCGACCCAGAGTTTCAAATGTCACTCCTTAGAAATGCCGGCTGGCAAGGTGAACATCTCGCGTCAGGTGCTCTCGGGTGTGGCGAAGCCTGGCGCTAATGATCGCTGCCACCCGTCGCATCACCACCAGCCCGACTGAGGGGTACTCTTCAAGCAGAGCCATCAGTTCTTTTCCATCAATTGTGACAACTTTGGCCTCAGTAGCGCAGACTGCGGTTGCCGTGTAGACATTTGGCTCTGCCAGGCCTGACCAGCCAAAGACGCTGTATTTTTTCTCCACCGGCTGCACGACAATACTGTTGGCGTCTGGAGCCGGCTGGATGCGGATCACGACAATGCCCTCTTGCAGCATATAAACCTTGTCTGCCGAGTCTCCTTCGGCAAAGAGCACTGTCTTGGCGCGATAAGAGTCTTGGCGGCACAGCAAGGCAATTTTGCGCAACATGTCGTCGTTCAAGCCAGCGAAAAGCTCGCTGTGGCGCAAAAATTCAATCAGGCCAAGTTCGTGATCAGTGTTTTCGTTTGCCACGAGATTCCCTAAGCCCATTCTCCAGGTATTGAGCTAATTCCATCTACCCATACTCCCCGCCCTTCTTGGCCGGCCAGGGCCAGCGCAAGTTCGGCCACCGTCGCCTCGGCCATTTTGAGCGTCGTGCGCCGGGCAATCTCTTTCAGGCGGTGCGCGTCGCCGTTTGCAATCAAGCTATACTTTTCTAGCTGCGGAAAGCGGGCGTGGGCTTGTTTTGGAGTGACAAGGTGTGATATTTCTACGCCTGCGATTTCCAGGTTCGGCGGTATGAACCCCAAGTTGGCAATCATGCTGTAGGCTGGCCGATCCACATGGCACGGGATGCACAGTCCCTTTAGCCCTTTGACGTGCTGGACGACTTGTTCGACTGAGAAAAATGTCGAAGTCGCAAGCAAACGGTCATTATAGCCCACAGGGGTTCCATTAGCCCCGATCACTATTTGAGCCCCAAACACGTTCTCTTTGTTTTTTAAAGGCGGCAGGTGAGCGTACACATTTTCCTGCCAGGCGGTCACCTGTTCGAGTGTATCGAACAGGCACAGCATATGCACTTCTTCTCGCGTCTGCACTTCCATTCCTGGCAGCACTTTGATCCCTGTGCCTTTAGCAGCGGCGACCATCGCAGCCGCGTTTTCTGCCGAGTTGTGGTCGGTAACAGCGATAAGATTCAACCCCAGATCTTGAGCCCGCTCGATGATAAACTCGGGCATCATTTCCGTCTCGGCGCAGGCAGAGAGAACGGTATGGATGTGCAGGTCGGCAATAAAAAATTTCAACATTATACAGAGGCTTGAGATAGAGACTCTCTGCCTCCCATCTCTATCTCAAATCCCCTTCTCCTTCGGCGATGAACTGCTGCAGCCAATTGCGCACTCTGGGTTGCGTTAACGGCACGTCTTCCAGTTCGGCCTTGATGTCTGCGGTGTTGAATTCGAACTGCGCAGCGTTTACCCGGTGAATGTAATGGATGTCAGACGTCCCTTTCAAAATTGCCGCTATTAGCGTGCTGGTCATATCCCCCAAGGGGGCGCGGTCAATGTGACTATGTTGAAACGTCGCATGGACTGTTGTGCCTTGTCCAGCCTGGGAGGTGATGGTCAGATCCCCATTGCATCGCTCAGCGGCAGCCTTGAAGAGAGGCAGTCCCAGACCCACATGCCGCGTGGTGCGCGTGGTGTAGAACGGATCAAGGACGCGGGCCAATTGTTCTTCACTCATCCCGCGGCCATTGTCCTTGACGATGATGATTAATCTGTCTGCAGTCAAGTCCTCCTCGATCGTTAATTCCACAAGAGTAGCGCCCGCCGCCAACGAGTTCTCCAGAACATCTAGTATGTGTAGACTCAGTTCACGCATGCAGGCCGACCAGTTTTCTATGACCGGTGATTCAATGCTTCTGGACGCGCATTTGCACTCGGCGTCCGACGCCTGGTTTTGCTGACTCGCTTCTGCTAGATTCACCCTACACCCAGTTCAAACATTTTACCTGCCACAACATACACAGGGAGTGGTGTCGTCATGATGAGGATGCCTTCTTGCTCCGCTTTCTCCAAGGTGGCTGCCTCAGGCGCTACCCCCTCGGCGATGATGATACCCGAGAGGCCAATCAGGCTGGCCACAGCTACAATGTTGGGGTGGGCTTGTATGGTGATCCAAACGTTGCCCGTCTGCGCCTTGGCCATCACCCAACTTAGCAGGTCAGAGGCGTACCCGCCCGTGACTTCTGTGTCGAATTTTTCTTTCGCCGTCTGCACTTCCAATGCAAGTTGCTGGGAGAGTTCTCTTAGCTTCATTGTTTTACCTTACCCCTTAGGCCCTCTTCTTCAAGGAGAGAGGGACAGGTTATTACAATAGCTGCGCCAATACCGGCGTCACTGGCACGACATGTCGCTTGAGCAATAATTGATCATCAGGCAGACCGAATGCCAGCCCGATGAGTTGCGGCAGAAACAAGACCGGGATGCTCAATGGCTTGCCAATGACATTGGAAGCCTTGTCTTGGTAACTATCCAGGTTCATGTGGCACATGGGGCAGACGGCGGCGATGCAATCGGCCGGGCTGGCGGCCTCTAAAATCTCGCCGGCCATTCTGGCGCCGACCTCTGGCTTGGTGGTGAGCAGGGCGGTGCCGCAGCAGGTCGCCTCGTGCGAGTGGCGATAGACCGTGATGCCCAATGCCTCAAGGACGGCTGTCATAGAGTCGGGATGTTGTGAATCATCGTAGGGGCTATAGGGGCGAACAGTCTGGCAGCCATAATAAGGAGCTACTTTTAGGCCGGTCAATGGCCGCTTGACGCGCCCGGCGATGGCTTTGGGGTCAATGTCATTTGCCAACACGTCCATCAGGTGGCGCGTTTGTATCTTGCCATGATAAGTGACATTTTCCACTTCCAACGCCTGGTTAATTCTGGCCAGCGTGGCAGGATTTTGGGCAGCAACCGCCGTGCGCCGGAAGTTGGTATAGCACGCGCTGCAGCCCACCAGCAATTCCGCCCCATCACTGGCTTTTTCTGCCAACGCCAGATTGCGGGCAGGCATAGCCAGGCCCAGCAAGTCACTCACCACTGAGGCGACGCTCGCGCCGCAGCAGGTCCAATCCTCCAGTTCTTGTATCTCGACCCCCAATTCCTTCAGCACGGCCAGCATCGAGGTTTGATATTCAACAGCGGTGCCATGCATCGAACAGCCAGGATAGTATAGATATTTCATTGCTGCGCCTCCAATTCCGCGACCCGCTTGAACAGCTTGTCTAGCCGACCCTCGCCGCTCAATTTGGGCAATTCAGGCTTGAGCTTGCCGCGCATCAGCATCGTC
Organism: Thermoflexales bacterium; assembly: GCA_041740315.1. Taxonomy (GTDB): domain Bacteria; phylum Chloroflexota; class Anaerolineae; order Fen-1058; family Fen-1058; genus JBGSMF01. Next base: position 3,793 of record JBGSMF010000222.1, on the reverse strand, counting down.
ACGGCCATACCCGTAAAGCCAAGCGCCGTGAATGGATTGGTCATCAAAAAGTAGCGCGCCATAAATTCCACTTCGCGCATACGGCCATAGATGCGCATCACATCGCTAAAGGCCCGGTAAAACTGGGTGCTCTCTTTGTATTTTTCGTATCGCTTTTGAATCGCCAAGTGCTTGAGCTTGGCAATGGTTTCGGTGAGCGGGATGCCGCGCGGGCAGCGCACCTGGCACTGGTAACAGATGCTGCACATCCAGATGGTTTTGCTGTGCAGGACCTCGTCTTCCATGCCCAGGTTGGCCATACGCCACATCTGGCGGGGTGTGAGGTCCATTGCTGCGGCAGATGGACACGATGCGGTGCACGTGCCACATTGGATGCAGGCGCGGAGCTTGTGGGTGGGAACAAGCTGATCTGAAAAAGCCGTGTTGCGCTTCATGTCGGTCAGCACAATGGTTTCTCGGATTGTATCTGTCAAAGGAAACCTCCTAGCAGCCCTGATAAGGGTATCATGTGTAGACTATGTTCTAGTCTGCGCAGACATATTTTATTGAGGATAGTCTAATGTTAGAAGAATCTTTAAAATGAGTATACAATACCTTATAAGGTCGCTCAATAGATATAAAGTGTCATTCTTGACCCAAAAGGACTAGAGGTGCGGTGTGATGCAATGATGGCATGGCAATTGGCAATTTGGTGTATTATTGTCTGACCGCTAGTATCAAGCCAGTGACAGATGTCATAGTATCCTGAGATAAGCATCACCCTATTCTGCCTCACCTACAAACAATTCTACCTCATTCGGCAAAAATTGTGTAATGGACTGTTTTCGCGCTGCTGATGGCCTCTTGCCGCTAATGCCTCATCTTGTGGTATCATAGGACCTTGCCGGGCAAGAGTTTACGGCTCTAGGAGCTTGGTGTGACATTTTCGGACAAAGCCGCTAGCTGTGGCGAACCATCTTATGTTTGGCGCACTGGCCAAGAGCGTCGCTTGCAGCTAGTCAGGCGCTATGTTCAGTTGGAAGACCGGTGTGTGCTGGATGTAGGGTGCGGTCTTGGGCTATATACTTGGGCCTTGGGCCGTTTCACGCCCCACGTGTTTGGCGTGGAGATTGAACCTGAACGGGCTGTGCAGGCTCAAAAGCGCGCGGCAGGTGTGGCTGTTGCGCCGGGTGAATATTTGCCATTTGCCAGCGATTCATTTGACGTTGTGTTCAGCCACGAAGTGATTGAGCACGTAAACGACGATGTGCTAACTGCGCGTGAGATGGTGCGTATAACCCGGCCTGGCGGGCGGGTGGTGGTTTTTTGTCCCAACCGTTGGTGGCCCTTCGAGACGCATGGGCATTTTTGGCGCGGGCGCTATTATTTTGGCAATACCCCTCTCATCAACTATTTGCCTGATAGGTGGCGCAACAAACTGGCTCCCCACGTGCGCGTTTATACCGGGCGCAGGCTGCGAGCTTTATTTGACGGTCTGCCGGTGCGGGTTGTGGCCCATGCGCGCATTTTCCCCGGTTTCGACAAAGTGGCGGCGCGGCATGTCATGCTGGCCCGACTGGTGCGCGGGGCCACCTATGCGCTGGAGAACACGCCGCTGCAAGTTTTTGGCTTGTCGCACTTGCTTGTCCTGGAAAAAACGTTTAGTAGGCTGTGAGCTCGCCGGTGCGCAGTTTGGCGCGGACGGTTTCGGTGTCTTGAAGTTGCGCTTGCAAAATTTCGGCTACCTGGGCTTGCAGGGCGGGTGTAAGCTGGCCGTTGGTGGGACGCACCAAAGCGGTGGCAACCAGCGGCTGGTTCAGCGGATGGCCGATTTGCGATAGAATATAGACGTGCGCTTCTTTGATTGTTTTGACATTGGCGACAATTTCCTGCGCCGCCAGCAAGGCCATAAAGTTGTACACCTTGCCTACGTGGCTGATGGGGTTCTTGCCGGCCGCGGCTTCCAGGCTGGCCGAGCGGAACGGTGTGATAAGGCCGTTGACGCGATTGCCCCGGCCTACTGCGCCGTCGTCGCCCATTTCGGCTGAGGTGCCGGTGAGGGTCAGGTAATAGTCGCCGCGCTTGGCCTGGTCGGCTGTGTTCACGTCTACATGCATGCTGTGACGCGGAGTGATTTCGTCGGCAAATTTCTGGATGGCAGCCTGGGCCGCGGCTTTGGCTTCCTCATACTCGCTGGCGTCTTGGACGCGAGTGGCGATGAACGGCATCGCAACCGTAAGCGTAATACCCTCGCCGCGCCGGCAGCCCATGACCTTGATGTCTTCACCTACTGGCAACTGGTTGATCAATTGGTAATTGATAAACTGGGCTGTCTCGTAGACGGCGTTTTCCAGCGTGCTGCGCGGCCAATTCGATACACCAAAGCTGGTATCGTTGGCGCTGATTTGTGTGACGACGTCAATCAATTCGCTCGCGCCGCGCCCGGCGTAGCAATCAATGACGCAATGTTTGTCTGGGTCCAAATATTTCATCGTTTCGCGGACGTGGGCCTTGGCGGCCTCGATGGCAATGGCGTCCATAGGCACCAAGCGGCCGTTATAGGTGGGTGTGCCGCGCCCGGCGATCTGGACGCGGATTGGCTTGATTAAATCTCCGCCGCCGAATTGCACGCTGACCTCGCCGGCCACCAATTGCACCTTGTCAAAGTTGTGATGCAGCGCGCCGCCCAGATTCTCTTCGCACCAGCGTGTATAGTCGCGGCTTATGCGCTCGGCGATGCCATCGCATAGACTATCGGGGTGGCCAATGCCTTTGCGCTCGACAATTTCAACTGGGATATCTTCGATGAATACCCCGGTTGCTTCTGAAACCACAATATTCTGACTCATTCCATTATCTCCTTATTCCGTAATTTATGCGTCTACCTGGCTATCAGGCCAGGCCAGCGCAAACTAGCCCACATGGTTGTAATATAAAAAAAAGCCCCTCTGGATGACAAGGGGCTATACAAACTAGTTGCTTATACCCTCTCATCTTCCAGAATTGTCTGCCGGAATTGGCACCATAGTTGCTAGTTGGTTGGTCATCTAGTCTTGCAAACAGTTTGACTATTTGACTAGGCGACTATCAGACTAACACCTGGTTGCCGAGGCTTCATCGGGCCGGTCCCTCCGCCTCTCTGGATAAGAGTGTTGCTAGGTATTCAATTGTTACGAGATGATACCATGTGAGGAATATTTTGTCAAACTTGCCAAGTCAAAGCTTGGATGGTATAATGCGCCCCGTTGGGCGCGTAGCTCAGCTGGTTAGAGCACACGGTTCACATCCGTGGGGTCGTAGGTTCAAGTCCTATCGCGCCCACTTTTTATGCCTCGCAGAGCACACGGCTAGCCCAAAATGGGAACCGTGTGCTCTCTGCTCTAAACGCCCTGGTCAGATCGGCTCACACTCGGTGTACCTCGGGGCACACAGTTGGTCTCCTCTCTGGTAACAAGAAATACTTTTTCCACCTTCGACACAAAAAGAACAATCCAGCTGCCAGAGTATTCCCCTAAGGGTATAGGTCAAGGCTCCTATGATCTGGTTTGCGGCCAGCAGGTTGGATTGCACCGCCAAGCCCCTTGATGCTAAAATAGAAAGGCGTTATTGTAGCTTGGTTGATTTGAAATCATTCGTTCTTTCCGTGGGCAGTATCCACTCTCTATTCCGAAAATGTAACTACTCAGCATCCTGAGCGTCCTTCGACCTTGCTCAGGATGAGCGCCGCGCTCCTTCGACTGCGTTTCACTTCGCTCAGGATGCGCGGCGCGTAGCCTGCTCTGTCGGCAGACAGGTCGAAGGGTGCCGGCTGAGT
>JBGSMF010000221.1:0-9623 GCA_041740315.1 Thermoflexales bacterium | reverse complement strand
GCGCAGCGACCTTGGCTCGGCCTATGGCGCGCGAGGCGTGCTGGCGGGTCGGGGCATAGAGGCCGTCACCCGCTGGCTGCCTTTTGAAGTGAGCGAGGGCGACATTGAAGCGATGGTCACCCAACGCGAATTGTACCCGGCCAGCGTGCCCTTTGAAACACGCGAATTGTTGATTGAGCAGGCCATTGCCCGCGAAGCTTTGCGGCAGGCAACGGCTTCAGCCCGAACCGCCTGGCCGCCTGCTCTATCAGGCCCCTATCCGGGTGTCATGCCATTCTTTGAGCCGGTGATTGGCGGCGGCAGCGTGCTAGGGCATGCGCCGCGCGCCGGCCAGGCCGCTTTGATGCTGCTCGATGCGCTAGAGCCGGTCGGTGTGACCACGCTGGTGCTAGATGTCTATGGCCTGATGCCGGCCCTGGGCGCAGCTGCCATGGTGCAGCCACTGGCCGCCGTCCAAGCCCTGGGCACTAACCCGGTCCAAAAGCAAGGCGAGGTTATGCCAAACTATGGCGCAAGCGGGCTGATCACACTGGCCACGGTTATTGCGCCGATAGTGGGACGGCCGCGCCCCGGCAAGAAAATTATGACGGTCAAAGTCTCGTCATTAGGTGAATTGGAAGTAAAGCACGGGTCGCTGGAAGTATGGCCCCTGCAGCCCGGCGAAACGGCCATCTTGGAACTGCGGCCAGACAGTGACGTTGATGTAGGGCGCGGCGGGCCGGGCCGCGGCGGCAAGCCGCTCAAAGTGCAAGGCGGCCTGGTAGGTCTGATTGTGGATGCGCGCGGGCGACCGTTAGCGCTGCCTCCCAATCCCATAGTCCGCCGCGAACGAATCCAACAATGGTTGTGGGATGTAGGCGCATAGAGCATGGCAGAAACGACTGGTTTAGCTTTTTATCCATCCGAAACGCACATCATGCCGTTGGCGCTCCTGGCCCGTGAGCGCCTGTTGCCGGTGCCAGGCGAAGTGCTGGTGCGGACGGGCGAGCGGGTCGAGCCGACCCAGGTCATTGCGCGGGCCAAGCAAATACGCGATATACGCATTATAGACATCGCGCGCCAATTTCGCGTGCTGCCCAAGCTGGCCGAAAAATACCTGAAAAGAAAAGTGGGCGATACCATTTCGACCGGCGACCCCCTGGCCGTGCGGCCGGGCCTGGTCAAGCGCGTGCTGCGCGCCCCCGTCGGCGGCACCATTCTGGCCATCGGCGGCGGCAAAGTGCTGCTGGAAGTAGAGCCAGAAGAAATCGAAGTGAGGGCCTTTGTGCCCGGTACTGTGTCTGACGTAATTTCCAAGTGGGGCGCGCGGGTCGAAGTGGCCGGGGCTTGGGCCGAAGCAACCTGGGGCTGCGGCGGCGAAGCGTATGGGGTGCTGCGCATGGTGGGCAAAAAACCCGAAGACCCCTTGCGCGCCAAGGCCATTGATGTGTCGTGTCACGGCGCAATTGTGGTCAGCGGTGGTTGGATTGACCCCGGCACCTTTGCGCAGGCTCAACAACTCCAGGTGCGCGGGCTGATCGCCGGCAGCATGGATGGCGACCAACGCGCTGCGGCGCAAGAGTGCGGTTTTCCCATCCTCCTGACCGAAGGCATGGGGCGAGCGCCCATGAGCGCGCCCATCTATCAGCTCTTGCAAAGCCAAAACGGGCGCGAGGCCTGCATCAACGGCGCCACCGCCACCCGCTTTGGCGCAATGCGCCCGGAGATCATTATCCCTTTGCCCATCGAATCGCGCCCCTCGTTCCCCCCCCTTCCCGGCACGCCGCTGGCAGTGGGAATGCGGGTGCGCCTCTTGCGCGCTCCCTACATGGGCGCCATTGGCACCGTCACAGCCTTGCCCCGACTGGCGCAACGAGCCGATAGTGGTGTACAATTACATGGGGCCCAAGTCAACTTGGGATCGGCAGGCACGCTCTTTGTGCCTTATGTCAACTTGCAAGTGGTACGCTAGATGAAATTTGGGTGACTCTGACCACAGGGCCGCCCTTTGAGGAGAGGAACAATGGGTGAAGAAGATCTATACATCGGCGAAGAAGAAAGCGAAGGGGGCGACGAAGAATCGTCGAACCGGACATTCATCCTGATCATGGCCGGACTGGCGGCGCTGTTTGTCTGCACTGTGGTGCTGATTATTCTCTATTGGGCTGTCATTGGTCCAAACTTGAACAAAGGCAAGCAAGCTGTCCAGTTGACTGTGATTGCGCAAAACGCGACCGCGATGATAGTGATGACTGAAGCGGCGCGCTCTACCGACACCCCAGAGCCAACCAACACGCCCTTGCCAACCAACACGCCCATGCCAGCAACTAACACACCGGTGATTGTGACACCCTCGGCCACACCCACTCCCACCAATACACCCGGCCCCGCCACAGCCACGCTGCCGCCTCAGGCAGGAGGAGCGACGGCCACCAAGACCGTGTCTACCAAGACGGCTGCGGGCGCAAGCACCACAGGCACGCCGGGCGCAAACCCAGATCAAATGGCCGATACCGGCATAGGCGGCATTGGCCTGGTTGTGCTGGCCGTTGGCCTGGTGGCCGTGCTGTTCATCGCCCGACGATTGCGCATGGCTCAACGCTAACCCAGAGATAAAAGACAAGGCGTCACGGCCGCAAAGAGAGCGAGTGCTCTTTGCCTGCCTTTCTCCTTGTCTTTTTATTCAGGCTATGACTAAGCGAAAACTCTCCCCCCGCTCAACCGGCCTCAATGATTTGATCGCCGCAATTGCCGACGGCCTGTGCTGCTCGATTGTGGGACTGAGCAATACGGGCAAGTCGGCTTTGCTGCGCTCTGTCTGTGAACCGGCGGCCCGCCAGCGTTTTCCTGCCCAAGGTCGCGGCAGCGCGCTCTTTTACGTAGATTGCAACCTGATGCTGACCATGACCGAGCAGGGCTTTTACGAGGCCACTCTGCGCGGGGTGCAGGCCGAGCTGGGAAACATTGGCGCTCCCCAGGCGCTGGCCAAGCGCATTGATGCGCTGTACAACAAAATCATCGAGCCTTCTTCGGCGTTTGTGGTGCCGCTCAGCTTTAACGAAAGCGTGATTGCGCTGTGCGAGCAACTCGAGCAGCGCGTGGTCTTTTTGTTCGACGAGTTTGACGAGCCGTTTGCCCGCCTGGACGGGCGAGTTTTTCTCAACCTGCGCGCGCTGCGCGACAAGTATGGCCCCCGCCTGTGTTTCGTCACCGCCACCGAAAAAAACCTGGCCGAAGGGCGCAGCGATTCGGAAACCACCGAGTTTAGCGAGCTGTTTGTGGGTTGCACGCATTTCTTGGGAATGTTGAACGCCGACGATGCGCGGCAAATGGTTCAAGAGTTGGCCCAGCGCGATGGCGCGACCTTGGCCGCTGAAGAAATCGCCTTTATCATAGACCAGGCTGGCGGCCACGCCGGCCTGCTGCTGGCAATCACCAATATGCTATTGCGTGTATCTGGCAGCGCGCCGGCCGAACTGCGCGCGCACAATTTGACCCTGGCCAAACAACTGCTAGAACGAGACGCCACCGTGCGCGCCGAATGCAGCCGGCTGTGGAGCCAGCTCACAGAAGATCACCAAACAGCTTTGTTGCACCTGCTCACAGAAAGCGAGCCGCACTCTTCCGAAAGCACCCGCCAAAGGCTGGTCGAGACCGGCATCTTGGTGAATGGGCCTCCACTGGCCGTCTTTAGCCCCCTGTTCGAAACTTTTGCCCGCCGGCAGTTCCGCGCCTGGCTGCCGCCCCAATCGGGCGTTTATATTGACGTGGACAGCGGCGAGGTGTGGGTAGAGGGGCGCAAGTCGCCCACCCTGACCGATCTGGAATATCGCCTGCTTTTGCTGCTCTATGGGCGCGTGGACAAAATATGCGATAAATACCAGGTGGTAGAATCGGTGTGGGGCCAGGAATTTATTGACGAGGTGGACGACAGCCGGGTGGAAAAGCTCATCTCTCGCTTGCGGCAAAAAATCGAAGCCGACCCCGCCAACCCGCGCTATTTTCAAACCGTGCGCGGGCGCGGCTATCGCCTCCTCAGCGGTTAGGCTATATGACAACCTGAAGGCATGCCACCCACAACAGGGCCTGCACCAGCAAAGCCCCCGCCCACAACAAATAAGCCACAAATCGTTCCTGGCGCTGATACGCCACCCCTCCCAAGCTGCCATTCAGCAACAGCGCCAGCAGCCCAATGAGCGGCAACACGAATACCTCGGCGCGCGGTTCTACCCGGTCGGGAACGCCCTGCAGGTTGTAATGCAAGGGGATCATTTCTGGCAGCCCCTGAAAGCGCCACGCCAGCACGCCTGCCAACAACACCAGCGCAACGGCAGCCAGCCCCACCAGGCTCCACGCCAGCCTGTCGCTCCACAGCGGCCAGTCAAACCACGCTGGGCGGCGCGACGTTTGCTCAACTTTTTGGGTAGGCCCCATGGCCTTGCGTTGATTAAAGGCCTCTAGAAATTTAGCTTGCTCGGCTGGCGAGATGGCATAGGCCAATCCGGGCGTAACAACAAAAACCAAATCCTCGCGCCGGGCCGTGGCAGCGTAAAACAAGGTCGGGCCTACCCCCTCCGCTTTGCCTTGCCCAACCCACAGACCAGGCCAAAAGGCTCCTCTAAAGCCCAATCGGCCCGCCACTTCTCTGCCGGGCACCGCCCGCTCAATCGCCTCCATCGGAATCACCTGCTCAAGCGGCCCCCAGACGATTGTCAACATATTGCGGTCAAGCATATAGCCTGACCCGCGCAGCCCCACCAGCCAATAGGTCAGCAGCGCAAACACCGGCAAGCTACCCAGCACCAGCAAGCTAATCACAAACGTCAACGGCGAGACAGGAAGCTGCGCGGCGATCCACATAATTAACAAATCAAATACAGCCAGCCAGGCCATAATGCCAAGCGTGACTCGTATGCCAAGTTGTTTATTCGTTTGCCATTCCATGCGCGTTACCTGTATCGGAAATAGCCAGTTAATATACTGGTGTGCACCAGCGGCGATATTTGGGAGCCCTGCCCCGCACCACAGCAAAATACAAATCTCGCAGCGATTTTACCACAGGCCCCAATTGCCCGCTGCCCACTGCGCGATGATCAATTTGTGTAATGGCCGCCACCTGCACCCCCGTGCCGCAGAAAAAAGCCTCTTCCGCCACGTATAGCTCGGTGCGGTCTATCCGGCGCTCTACTACGGCCAGTCCCAATTCTTCTTGGGCCAACTGCATCAACACACTGCGGGTGATGCCTTCCAGAATGTTTTCGGTGATAGGCGGAGTGACCAACTTGCCGCCTCGCACAATGAACAAGTTTTCGGCGCTGCCCTCTGAAACGTGCCCATCACTGGTCAGCACGATTGCCTCGTCAAATCCGTTGCGCACCGCCTCGGTCTTGGCAAAGGCCGAGTTGATATAGGCCCCGGTGATTTTGGCGCGCGCCGGAACGGCATTGTCGTCTATGCGCCGCCACGACGAAACGCCCGCGTGCGACCCTTCTTCCTTATCGAGATAACGCCCAAACGGGGTGGCAAAGATTGCCAGCTCGGCCTGCAAATTGTGCAACCGCACCCCAATGCTCTCATCGGCCATATACACCAACGGGCGAATGTAAGTATCCTCCTGATAGCCCTCCTGGCGCAACAAGTCAAGCGTTATCTGGCCCAACTGCTCAGTGCTATAGGCCAAGTCTGCCATCAGAATGCGGGCCGACTGGCGCAACCGCTCATAATGCTCGCCCAACTTGAAAACAAACAATTGCCGCTCATCCTCGTTCCAATAGGCGCGGATACCCTCAAAGCAGCCGGTGCCATAATTAAAGGCGTGCGTCATAATGCTCACGCGAGCTTGTTCAATGGGAACAATTTGATTTTTGAAAAATGCGAATCTGGGCATTGCAGCTCCAAGTTTTTATCGTTCCACCGGCTGCCAGTGCTCGCCGCCGTCGGTAGACATGTACAGGCCATCGGTCGCCGAGATGGCAAAAACATTGTGGTCGCCCACTGCGCCAGGTGAAAGCGCCAGCGCCACAACTTCAGGCAGGCTCACCGCTTGCCGCCAGCTTTGCCCGCCATCATTCGAGCGATACACACCCCGCTCGGTGCCCAAGAACATCACGCGATCGCGCCCATAGTTGGGCGAAATAGCCAACGCGCTGGCCCAGGCCAATTCCAGCGGCAGCCCCAACTCGGTGGGGTGCCAACTGGCTCCGCCATCAGCCGAGCGATATACATTGTGGGTTTCTTTCAGAGTGCCCAAGAACATTAACCGGTCTCGGCTGAAATCGGGCGACAGGGCAAACGATTGAACCAGCCAACTGCCGCTCGGTTGGTAAACCAGCGCCCAGGTTTTTCCGCCATCGCCGCTGCGATACAAGCCATCCAACTCGGCCCACACGTACACTCCCCCGTCGGCAGCAAAGTTGGGCGAAAAGACCATGTGGTTCAAACCTGCCGCAGTGGGCAGCCCTACAGCATCCGCTTGCCAGGTGTCGCCTCCATCGCCCGATCTCAGCACGGTGGGAGCGCGATAATCCCCCGCCACCAACACAGTGCGGTCGCTGGCATAATTGGGCGATATAGCCAGCGCATTGATGGGGAACTGGTTGCTTGAATCTAGGGGCAAGCTCTGCCAAACGCCGCCGCCATCGGTAGAGCGATACAACTGCGAACTGGTAGCCGCAAACACCGTTCGATCGTTGGCAAAATCAGGCGAAATCGCCAAGTGCATGCGCCCAATGCCCGTTTCACGCGCCGGAAAGCCCATATCGCGCCAGGTCTGGCCGCCATCAGCCGAGGCCCACACACCGCTCTCTTTGCCGGCCACAAACGCTGCCCCATCTTGCGCGAATGCTGGCGACAAGACAATCGCATCAAGTTGGCTGGGAAGCCCCGTATCGGCAGCCGACCACTCTAAATCGCCCACTTTAACTACCCGTCCATCGGCTGTGCCCAACCACAAGCTTGCTTGGTCGAACGGCTGGCCTGCCGGCTGCCACACAGCCAGCGTGGTTGGCCGGCCGTCCAACTGCGCCGCGCTGGCTTGCCAGCTCTCTCCGCCATCGCCGGTGCGATAGAGTTGCCCCGAATTGCGGACCAGAAGCAAAGCCGCCCGGTCGCGATTAAAGTCGGATGACAACACCAACACGTCCTCTTTGGAAGCCTCTTGCACGCCGCGCATGGCGCTGCTCCAGCTTTGGCCGCCATCCATCGAGCGCATCAAGCCTTGCCGCTCAAAAATGCCAAAAATAGCATTCCCTGAAACATACAAAGCATAGGCGCTTCCGCCGGCCATTGGCTTCCAAGAATCGCCCGCATCCCGAGAAACCAACACTTGCCCGCCTGCCTGGCCGGTGCTCATATACACGGTCTGGTCACTTGCAAAATCTGGCGATAGCGCCAGCGTATAGGCTCTCTCATCCAAATGCCTGGAATAGCCATTGATCCAGGTCCAACTCTGGCCGCCATCCACCGAGCGGTGCAAGCCACCCTCGAAGGTGCGCGCAAACAAAACCGGCTTGCGGGCATAGGCCGGCGAAACGATCACCTGAGCCACCCACAAGTCGGTCAGCCCGGCGCTGGCAGGCTGCCAAGACTGTCCCCCATCCGTCGAACGGTACACGCCGCGCAGCGTGGCAGCAAAGAGTGTTTGGTCGCGGGCAAACTCGGGCGAAAACGCCGCATCAATGACGCCTGGGGCGTCGGGCAACCCGCTGCCGGCGCGGCTCCACGTTTGCCCCCCATCTTTGCTCAATAACAAAGTGCCGCCTTGCGGCAGGCTGCCGCTCCATATTCCCAGAATCGTTTTATCGCGCTCATAGTCTGGCGAGATGATCAAGCGCGTCACCAGCACCGAGGGCGGCTGCGCCGGCTCAAGGGCTTGGGCAGCAGGTGGCTGGCTGCCGTGCCCACTCAGGGCCAACAATTGCCCATCGCCGGAAAGCAAGTACAAGCGATCACGCGTGGCATCCAGAGCCACGCTTACAAAAGAGCCTGGCAGCGGAATATCAGCTATCACGGCGAGCGTGCTGGCCTGTAGCGCCATCAATCGGCTAGATTCCCCCGTGGTTAGCACATACAGGCGGTTGTGAATTTCGTCAACAGCCAGTTGGCCGCTGATATTATTCAATTGTTGCGTAACAGTCAGCGGGCTACCGCTCCAGAGCTGCAGCGCCCCCAGCGTGCCATAGCGCCCAGTCAACGCAACGACAAGATTGGCGTTGGCGGCATCTACTGCAACGTCTCTAACAGCTCCAACAATGGGGCGCGCCTGGCGCGTTTTGAGCTTGATTTCCCATAAATCGTTCATGTTGTTCGAGCCAGGGATGCCGTTATTGATGCTGGCATAAAGGGTTTGGCGCGCTTCATCCAAAACAATCGTCCGGATGTCGAGCGGCTCAGTCAGCACATCGCTGGCGTACAAACCGGTAGCGCTAACACGGTGCAGACCCTTTTGAACCACAAACGCATCGCCATTGGCCTGGCTGGTAATTGGAACAGCCGGCAAGCGCGCTACAAAGACAGGCACGGGCGTGCCGGGCTTGTCAGACAGCCGCACAAGCGATAGCTCGGCCAAGCGGCTGCCCGATTTTTCATTGTACACCTCCAATCCATCCAATACGCCAATGAGCAAGCGATTGTTGACCGCATCAATCGCCAGGTTGCCGCCCGAATCCAAGGTCTCTAGCATAGCCAGGTCATCTGCCGCAAGAACAAGTGTCTGGCTGGGAATGCCGCTGACGTATACGCGCTCGCCAGTCGAGTTTATGGCTAGTGGTTTGGGATACAGTATCGCGTCAACGCTAATGCCAAGCTCGGCTTCGGCCACGATACCCGGCCAGCCACCGGCAGGCACGCTCACCGCAGTATCGGTCGGCGTTACATTAGCGTCAGGGGTGGCCGACGCAACAGCTAGAGCCTCCACCGTCGGCATAGCCGTTGGCGTAAATTGATCCACAGGCGCAGGCGGCTGGCAAGCAGCGAGCAACACCATGCCAATTAAGAAAAAAATAAACCCCGGTCGAATATTCACAGGGCTATGTTAGCATTGTCAGAACGGACTGTCAAATTAAAAAAGCCGGCGCTTAAAGCGCCGGCCTCCCGATGGGCAAAGCAAGCTCGTCACTTGGCCTTGCCAGCCACAATGACAAGCGCATCGAGTTGGCTGTTATCACTGCTGCGCAGGCCAATGGTCATAATCGTGTCACCCACCTTCAAATCAGCCAGGCTGCCAACCGCAGTGCCCCCTTCAACGCGAAGGACAACCAGGGTGGTTGAACTGGTGTTGACGGTCACCGGGTCGCTGTACGGCTGCTTGATAGTGAGCGTGCCGCCGTCAATGGTCTGGATTTCACCTGTTACAATCGGGCCGGGTTGACGCTGAGGCGGGGTGCGAAAGCCGACGTGGATGGCCGTCAGGGTATCGCCCTCTCTGACGCCGACAGCAGTCACCAAATCGCCCACTTTGATGTCGGCCAGCGTTGCATTGGGGTTATCCTTGCTGCGAAAGAGCGTGACCGCCGTAGTCAGCACGTTAACGGCTTGACCATCTTTGTCTTCCAGCGCCAGCGTAGCGCCCTGAATGGCCGTCACTTGGCCCGCCACCTGGTCGCGCAGTTGGGGCGGCAGCACGGCCACCACCTTGGCGTGCAGCG
>JBGSMF010000220.1:0-9009 GCA_041740315.1 Thermoflexales bacterium | reverse complement strand
TCGAACTGGGAGGGGATTCGGTAAACAGCCTTCAGATCATAGTCAGAGCGGGGGAAGCGGGCTATCGGGTTGAGGTATGGCAGCTTTTGGAGCGGCAAACGGTAGGGGAGTTGGCGCAGGCAATTGAGGGGGAAGGGGAAGAAAGAGAGGCAGTGGTGCTGGGGCCAGCGAAGCGAGAAGGCAAGCTGACCTTATCGTATGCGCAGCAGCGGTTGTGGTTTCTGGACCAACTGGAGCCAGGGAATGCAGCCTACAACATAATAGGGCTGGTAGGGCTATGGGGCGAGTTGGATGTGCAGGCGTGGGAAGAGGGACTGAATCGAGTCATCCAGCGGCATGAAGTATTACGGACGGTATTTTTGGCGGAGGATGGGCAGCCATATCAAGAGATCCAAGCGAGTCTGAGAGTAGGGTTGACGGAAGTGGACTTGGAGGGATTGAGTGAGGAGGAGCAGAGAGGGGAGGTAGAGGGGATTGTGAGGGCAGAAGGAGTGCGGTCATTTGAGCTGAGTAGGGGGCCGCTGATACGAGGGATATTGATGCGAGTTGGGGAGGGGCGGCATATACAGCTTGTGAATGTGCACCACATAGTGGCGGATGGATGGTCAATGGGGGTGTTGTATAGGGAATGGGGAATAGCCTATAGTAGAGAAGTGAGTGGGGAAGGGGAGATATTGCCGGAATTGGGGATACAGTATGCTGACTATGCGGCGTGGCAGCGGGAGTGGTTAGGAGGAGAGGGGCAAAGGGAGCAAATGGAGTACTGGCGGCGGCAACTGGAGGGAGTGAGCGTGTTAGAGTTGCCGCTAGACCGGGCGCTGCCGGCGGTACAGACGTTCGGCGGAGCGAGCCAAACGTTCTGGGTGGGAGAGGCGACGGTCGAGATGCTAAAGGTGTTGAGCCGGCGCGAGCGAGTGACGCTGTACATGACATTATTGGCGGCGTTCAAGGTAGTGTTAGGGTGGTACACGGGGCAGACGGACATAGTGGTGGGGACGCCAGTGGCGAACCGGAATCGAGCAGAGTTAGAGCAACTGATAGGATTTTTTGTGAACACGCTGGCGCTGCGGACGGAAGTGGGAGGGAATCCGAGCTTTGAGGAGTTAGTGAGGCAAGTGAGGGGAGTGGCATTAGGGGCATATAGTCACCAGGATGTGCCGTTTGAGCAATTGGTGGAGGAGTTGAGGCCGGAGCGAGACCTGAGCCGGACGCCGCTGTTTCAGGTGATGTTTGCGTATCAGAATGTGCCGAGAGTAAGTGGCGAGGCGAGTGGGTTGGTGATGCAACCGATGGGGGTAAGGAGCGAGACCGCCAAGTTTGAGTTGACGCTAACGATGTGGGAGGGGGAAGGAAGCTTGGGTGGGGAGGTGGAGTATAACACCGACCTATTTGAAGCGAGCACGATAGAGCGGCTGGTGAGGCATTTTGGGTTAGTGATGGAGCGTGCAGGTAGGCATCCAGAGTGGCGGCTGAGCGAGTTGATGCAGTTGAGTGAAGAGGAGCGGCACCAGACGCTTGAGGGATGGAACGCGACGGAGGCAGAGTATCCGCGCGACAAGTGTGTGCACGAGCTAGTAGAGGCGCAGGTAGAGCGAGTGGGAGAGCGGGTAGCGGTAGTGTATGGAGAGGAGCATGTGACATATGAGGAGTTGAATCGGCGAGCGAACCAGTTGGGGCATTACCTGAGGGAGAAGGGAGTGGGGCCAGAGGTGCTGGTGGGGATCTGTCTGGAGCGCAGGGTGGAGATGGTGATAGGCCTGCTAGCAATTCTCAAGGCCGGCGGGGCGTATGTGCCGCTCGACCCGGATTATCCCCCAGAGCGCCTGGCCTTTATGCTGGAAGATGCCAGGATGCCGATTGTGCTGACCCAACAGCATTTGATCGAGCGGTTGCCAGAGCTTGCTGGTCGTACTATCTGCCTGGACGCAGAGTTGGAGTGGTTTGCTGGCGACGACAGGGGAGGGGAGAATCTGGCCTGCCAGGTTTGGCCAGACAATCTGCTGTATGTCATCTATACCTCTGGATCAACCGGTCGCCCCAAGGGCGTCCAAATTTCACATAGCGCGCTAGTCAACCTTTTAAAATCGGTGCAGTTCGAGCCTGGACTAACCGAACAGGATAAACTTTATGCGGTGACGAGCTTGTCATTTGATATTGCTGCTCTAGAGCTTTACTTGCCGCTTATCACTGGCGCATGTCTCTGTGTAGCAGATTGGGAGACATCTGCCAGCGGAGAATGTTTGGGTCAGGCGCTTGGCTTTTCTAAGGCGAGTATGTTGCAAGCGACGCCGACATTGTGGCGGTTATTGGTTGAGGCCGATTGGACAAGCGGAGGGGCGCTAGGAGGGTTGTGTGGTGGTGAAGTTATGCCAAGGGAGTTGGCAGGGCAATTATTGGAAAGCGGCGTCAGTTTGTGGAATGTATATGGCCCCACCGAAACTACTGTGTGGTCTACTTTGTACCACGTTGATGCTGTCCTTGGATCAGTCCCAATCGGTCGCCCACTCTCCAACACGCAAATCTATTTATTGGATCCATGCATGAATCCAGCGCCAATAGGTGTGGCGGGCGAGTTGTATATTGGCGGGACAGGCTTGAGCCGAGGTTATCTAAAGCGGCCAGAGCTAACTGCAGAGCGATTCGTGCCCAGCCCATACAGCCATGAGTTGGGGGCTCGAATGTACCGAACTGGCGACCTTGCTCGTTATCTGCCGGATGGCAATATTGAATTTATAGGGCGGGTTGATTATCAGGTCAAAGTGCGCGGGTTTCGGATCGAGTTGGGCGAGATTGAGGCTGCTCTAGAACAGCATCCTGGGGTACGTGGGGCGATTGTGCTGGCACGCGAAGACGGAACTGGGCAAAAGCAATTGGTGGCCTATATTGTCCCTCAGGCCGAACAATCGCCAACAGTGGGGGAATTGCGAGATTTTGCATCAGGCAAGCTGCCCAACTATATGATTCCATCCGTGTATGTGACGATGGAAACCTTGCCCCTGACGCCGAGTGGCAAAGTGGATCGGCGGGCGTTGCCAGCGCCGGAACATGGCTGGCTGCAATCGAAGAATCCCTTTGTGGCGCCGCGCACGCCAACCGAGAGCCGGCTGGCTGAAATCTGGGGACAAGTGCTGGGACTAGAAGCGGTGGGCATCTATGACAACTTTTTCGAGTTGGGAGGACATTCGCTGCTGGCGACCCGGGTTGTCTCGCGGATACGGGCGGCGTTCCAGATTGAATTGCCTTTGCGTGCGCTGTTCGAGGCGTCGAACATTGCGAGCTTGGCCGAGGTGGTAGTTCAGAGTCAAGCGGAATGGCAGGGGGGCGAAATGATGATAGCCCGGTTGGATGACCAGGCCTATGCGGAGGATATGTTGGCTCGGCTGGGTGAGTTGGCCGACGAAGAGATGGATTTGTTGCTAGGCAAGCTGCTGATGGATGGGGAAAAATTATGAGTGAGACAACCGAGCAAATTACGGCTCTTTCTCCAGATGACAAGCGCGCCATGTTGGCGGCGCTGATACGGGAAAAGCACTCTAAACTCAAGATAGCCCCAGTGTCGTTTATCCAAGAACGGTTTTGGTTCTTGGAGCAGTTAGCGCCTGGCAGCACTCATCATATCATCCATGCTGCTCACATCAAGGGTCAAATTGATGCAACGGCGCTAAAGCAAAGCGTGAGCGAAGTGGTGCGTCGTCACGAAATCTTGCGTACCACCATTGGAACATTGGGAGGGCAACCCATGCAAATTATTGCCCCGCCCACGCCCTGGCCTATGCCTTTGGTTGACTTGTGCCATTTGTCTGTGCTGGCGCGCAAGAATGAGACCGACCGACTGCTTGATGCAGAGGCTACTGCTCATGTTGATTTGGCGCAAGGCCCCCTGTTTCGAGTCAGTTTGCTGAAACTTGAAGAAGACGAATATATTCTGCTTCTTAGCCTTCACCACATTATCTGTGATGGCTGGTCTATGGGGATATTGTTTTCAGAGTTGGTCACGCTCTACTTGGCTTTTTCCAAAGGAGATGCATCTCCACTGGGCAATCTTTCCATTCAGTACGCTGATTTTGCGCGTTGGCAACGCGAGAGGCTGGTGGGCGAGGCGCTGGATGTACAGACTGCTTATTGGAAACAACAGTTGGCCGGTATGCCTGCCGAACTAGGACTTTTCACCGACCATCCGCGCCCGCCCATGCAAACTTTCCGCGCTGCCTCAGTGCCGCTATCGCTAGACAAGTCTCTAAGCCAGTCGCTCAAAGCATTAGCTCAGCAGCAGGAAAGCACTTTGTTCATGGCGCTTTTGGCTGCGCTAAATGTGTTGCTCTACCGTTACAGTGGCCAGGAAGATATTTGTGTAGGCACGGTCGTGGCAAACCGTGTCACCTTGCAACTTGAAGAACTGATTGGTTTTTTCCTCAATCACCTTGTCTTGCGCACCGATGTGAGGGGCAACCCTACCTTTCGAGAGTTGCTTGGCCGTGTTCGTGAAACGACACTGGGGGCGTATGCTCACCAAGACCTGCCTTTTGACAAAGTGTTGGAGGTGGTACGCTCAGAGCGCGAGTTGAGTCGCGCCCAATTGTTTCAGGTGTTCATTGTGTTGCAAAACTTGCCTGCCTCTGAGATTGAACTGCCTGGATTATCGGTTCAGCCCTTGGGCTCGGAAGAGAGTTATATTGATGTTGACTTGTCCTTGTCTCTTTCGGAAACGAGCGAGGGGCTGGAGGGCGACTTGGGGTACAACATAGATTTGTTTGAGGCCTCAACTATCCACTCCATGGTGCGCCATTTTAAAAATCTATTGGCGGCAGCAGTGGCAATGCCCGATGAGCCTATTGCGGCATTACCGCTAATGACACCCCAAGAGCGCGACTGGCTGATTGACGAATTGAATCAAACCAAGGCTGACTATCCGGTGGGAATGACCATCCAGGAGTTATTTGCGGCACAAGTAGAACGTAATCCGAACGGCATAGCTGTGTCATTCGCAAATGAGGTCTTGACCTATGCCCAACTCAACGCCCGATCGAATCAGGTGGCTCACTATTTGTGTGATCTTGGGGTTGGCCTCGATATGTTGGTTGGGATAGCCATGAACCGGTCGCTTGACATGATTATCGGTTTGCTAGGGATACTCAAGGCCGGCGGCGCATATTTGCCGCTTGACCCGACCTACCCTCCAGAGCGTTTGGCTTTTATGCTAGAGGACGCACATATTAGGTTTTTGTTGACGCAAGAGGCTGCGGCAACAGACCTGCCTGCCTATAATGGGCGAGTTATTGTTTTGGATGGGGCAGAGCGTACGGCGATTGACCAGGCAAGTGTTGAGAATCCAGAGACTCTATCTAGCCCAAGTCAGTTGGCATATATCATCTACACATCTGGTTCAACAGGGCACCCGAAGGGTGTAATGATACCGCAAGAGGCATTGGTGCAATATGTGACTGCGGCAATATCGGCTTTTGCCATTACTTCCAGTGACCGTGTGTTGCAATTCGCCTCATTGAGCTTTGATACAGCTGCCGAGGAAATTTATCCTTGCCTCCTCAGCGGAGGGCAATTGGTATTGCGCACGCCCGAGATGCTAGATTCAATGAGCGTGTTTACGCAAACATGCGCGGCGGAACACGTCACGGTGCTGGACTTGCCGACGGCCTATTGGCACCTAATCAATTCAGAGTTTGGAGAGAGCGATTTGAACTGGCCCGATACGCTGCGCTTGGTCATTCTTGGCGGAGAAAGGGCATTGCCGGAACAGGTGCAGGCTTGGCAGACAAGCGCCCCAGCTCGTATTCGCTTGGTCAATACCTATGGTCCAACTGAAACAACCATTGTAGCAACGATGTGCGACTTGACTGGGGCCCACGCGCCAGAGACAGCCAGCCGAGCGCCGATTGGAAGGGCAGCGTCGAACAGGCGGGTGTATGCATTAGATAGCTTTCTGCGACCGATGCCGGTGGGGGTGCCGGGAGAGTTGCATATTGGCGGAGAAGGGTTGGCGTGGGGATATCTGGGCCAACCCGAATTGACGGCTGCCAAGTTCATACCTGATCTATACAGTAAAGTGGAAGGAGCGCGACTCTACAAGACGGGGGACCTGGTGCGCTACTTGCCTGACGGCAACCTGGAATTTCTGGGGCGCGTTGACCGGCAAGTCAAGATACGCGGTTTTCGAGTTGAACTGGATGAGATCCAGGCTGTGCTATGTGAGTGCCCTGCCGTGAGAGAGGCCGTGGTTATAGCTCAGGAGAGTGTTCCAGGCAACATTCGCTTGGCAGCCTATGTCGTTCCAAAAGCTGGAGAGCCGCTGGAAGCGAGTGTGTTGCAGGACTATCTGAAGACAAAACTGCCAGACTATATGGTACCGTCGGGAAGCGTGATTCTAGACAGCTTGCCGCTGACCCCCAGCGGCAAGCTGGATTGGCGCGCGCTAGCAGCCTACGATACACATTCTGGCCAAACTGTCGAATTTGTCGCGCCGCAAGATGCACTGGAAGAGAATTTGGCTGAAGTCTGGCGTCAGGTGCTCAGAGTTGAGCGAATTGGAATCTATGACAATTTCTTTGACCTGGGGGGACATTCTCTATTAGCGACCCAGGCCGTTTACCGTGTCAATCAAGCGCTCCAAATCAAGTTGACGGTGCGTGATTTGTTTGAAGAACCTACTATTGCTGGCCTGGCAATGACGATTAGGGAAATTCTTTTGGACGAAATAGAATCTGCGGAAGAAGAAGAATATCCTTTAGAGGCGTGAGGAATGTCAAAGAAAGACGAAATCGTGCAGCGAAGCACCCAGTTTTCGGATCGGTTATCCAGGCTTCCGGCCAAGAAACGGGCGCTGCTGGAAAAGCGATTGCGGGGCGAGCTGGCAGACGCGGTGCCAGTCATCCCTCGACGTTCAGAACCAGGTCCGGTGCCCCTTTCTTTCGCTCAACAACGGCTATGGTTTCTAGATCAACTAGAGCCTGCCAGTCCTTCCTACAATATTCCTTTTGTGGTGCACTTTGCTGTCCCGCTCGATGTAACGGCGCTGGAAAATAGCCTCAATGAGATTGTCCGCCGTCACCACATTTTGCGAACTAGATTTACTGTTGTGGATGACAAACCCGTTCAGGTGGTCGCACCGGCGTTGGCTGTGGTGTTGCCGATAGTGGACTTGCAAGGGCTTGCTGAGCCGAAACGGACAGGCCTTGCTCGCAAGTTGGCTGGCGAGGATGCACAGCGCCCGTTTGATCTCGCGCGTGATCCACTTGTACGCGCAACCTTGTTGCGGCTGGGCAATGAAGAGCATGTGTTGCTCTTGAATATGCATCACATTGTTTCAGATGCTTGGTCGGTGTGGGAGGTTCTTGGTCAGGAAATAGTTGCGCTTTACCAGGCTTTTTCTAGCGGAGCACCCTCGCCCCTGCCAGAGTTGCCCATTCAGTATGCAGACTTTGCCGTTTGGCAGCGAGGGTGGCTACAGGCTGAGGTGTTAGATTCACTCCTTGCCTACTGGAAGCAACAACTGGGTGGCGCTCCCGCATTACTTGATCTTCCAACTGATCGTCCACGCCCACTTGTTCAAACTTTTCGAGGCGCGAGCCAGTCTTTCATGATATCCAGGTCTTTATCTGAGGCACTCAAGGCGCTAGGCTTACAAGAGCAAGTCACCTCGTTCATGGTATTGTTGGCAGCTTTTAAAACGTTATTGTATCGCTACACCGGTCAAGCCGATATTGTAGTAGGCGCGCCCATCGCCAATCGCAACCAGGCCGAAATTGCCGGTTTGATTGGTTTCTTTGTCAACACTCTGGCGCTGCGCACAGATATGGCGGGCAACCCTACCTTTAGAGAGTTGTTAGGCCGAGTGCGCGCGACGACATTGGGGGCGTACGCGCATCAGGATTTGCCATTTGAAATGTTGGTAGAGCAATTGAATCCAGAACGGACCCTCAGCTACTCGCCGCTGTTCCAGGTAATGTTTACTTTGCAAAATGCGCCGGTGGATACACAAGGTCTTGCCGGCCTGAGTCTGTGGGGGTTTGAAAAAGAGACAGCCAAATTTGATCTCACATTGTCTATGGCGGAGACAATGGAAGGACTGGGAGGAGAACTGGAGTACAACACGGACTTGTTTGACGCTGTTACGATTGAACGGATGATAGAGCACTGGCAGGTTTTGCTGGGCGAGGTGGCGGCGCATCCAGAGCGACGGATAGCCGACTTGGCCTTGTTACCGGAGGTAGAGCGGCGTAAGGTAATGGAGGAATGGACCGCGACAAGTGTAGAGTATCCGCGCGACAGATGCATTCACGAGTTATTTGAGGGGCAGGTGGAGCGAACCCCGGACTCTATCGCAGTGATGTGTGATGAGCAGCATGTGACGTATGGGGAATTGAATCGGCGGGCGAACCAGTTGGGACAGCGGCTGGTGCGGCAAGGGGTAGGGCCGGAGGTGCTGGTGGGGATATGCGTAGAGCGGTCGGTAGAATTGGTGATAGGGTTATGGGGGATAATGAAGGCAGGTGGGGTGTATGTGCCGCTGGATCCGACCTATCCGGCGGCGCGCTTGGAGTACATGCTGAGAGACACAGAAGCGCCGGTGGTGTTGAGCCAAGAGCGGCTGAAGGGAGTGTTGCCGGAGTATGGTGGGGAGGTGGTATGGCTAGATAGGGAATGGAGTGAGATAGAGCGAGAAAGGGAGGAGAAGCCGGAAGTAGGGGTGAGGCCAGAGCACCTGGCGTATGTGATCTACACCTCGGGGTCGACGGGGATGCCCAAGGGGGTTCCAATCACCCATGAGAATTTAGGGCCACTGCTGAGGTGGAGCGAAGAGTATTTTGGGTTGAGCGAACGGACCAAAGTATTGCAGACGCTGAACCCGTGTTTTGATTTTGGGGTAATGGAACTTGTGACGACGCTATTGAGCGGGGGGACGCTGTGCATTTTGAGTGAAGAGGAGCGAGGGGAGTTGGGGAGGTATGGGGAGTATGTGCGGTGGTTGGGAATCAACACGATTCATGCGACGCC